>CAZZYS010000015.1:19094-27898 GCA_964658285.1 uncultured Verrucomicrobiota bacterium | reverse complement strand
GATGCCCTGGAGGAACAGCGGCGTCAGGCTCTGGAAAACCAGTCCCGCCGCCGCGCCGAGGATCGACCCCATCACGCCGAGGGAGATCGCCTGAAGGAAATAAATGGCGAGCGTTTGTCCGGACGACGCCCCGAGGCAACGCAGCACGGCCACGGTGCGCAGCTTTTGTTTGACGTGGGCGTGGATCGCGCTGGCCACGCCGATGCCGCCAAGTAGCAGCGCGACGAAGCTCACGAGGCTCAGGAAATGGTTCACGTCGTCGAACACCCGGCCCATCTGGCGTTTGCGGTGGTCCACGTTGTCGGTGTCGAGGTGGTATCGCTCGAACTCGGCTTTGTGATCGGCGACCAACTGCGGCGGACTGACCGACGAGGGCAGTTGCAAATAAGTGAAATATCGCACGATGCTGCCGCGCGAGAGCAGGGAAGCTGGGAGGCGCTGGCGGGCGACGAGCACGCGCGGCGCGATGCCGGCGAAGACGTTCACCTCGCCGGGCAGTTTCTTGATGGCGCCGAGGATCGGGAAAGCCTCGCCGCCCAGCGTGATCTGGTCGCCCACGTGCAGGCTGTATTGCAAGAGGAGGCTTTCCTCCACGACCGCGCCTTTGCCTGCCGCGATGCCGGCGGCGGCCTCGGGCGGGTCGGTCTCGATCTTGCCGTAGAACGGGTAAGCTCCCTCCATCGCGCGCACCTGGGCGAGCCGTTGTCCGCCGGTGCGCGGGAAGGTCGCCATCGAGACGAGGCGTGTCTCGTAGGCGCGATCCGTCCCGCCGAGACTGTCCACGAATTTTTGCGCGTCGGGTGAGAGTGGGTGGCGGCTTTCGACGATGAGGTCCGCGCCGACGAGCGTGCGGGCCTGTTCGGTGATGGCGCGTTGGAGGTTCCAACCGACGGAGCCGATGGCCACGAGTGCGGCGACGCCGAGGGTCAGCGCCGTGGAAAACACGAGCAACCGACCCCGGCTGCGGCGGCTGTCCCGCCACGCCATGCGCCAGACCCACGGGTCGAACAACGCGAACGGCGAACGGACGGAATCAGGGGTACTCATGCGTGGCGGGCGGACCGTTCGGAGAGTGTTTCGTAGACGAGTCGTCGGATTTCGTCCGGCGAATACGCCCGCCGCACCGGCACGCGCAGCACGGGCACGGCGGCGACTTTCAAGGCGGCGTCGAAGAACTGGTCACGCTGCTGGCGCGCGGGCAGAGCGTGCGAGCGGTCGTCGAGTTCGATGACCAGGGTCGTGGCAAACGAACGCGGGTCGCACAACACGAAATCCGCGTGTTTGGAAGTGATGCGCCCGAGGGCGGCGAACCGGCGCTTGCCGGAAACCCCCTTTTGGACCTGGATGATGTCGCCGAGCCGCACCTTGGCAAAAAGTTGGTAGTCGGCCGCGACGGCCTGCCGCAGGACGAAAAAGAAATTTCGTTCGGCCGCCGTCAGCAGGGCTGGGGCGGCAACGTACGGCAGATCGGGCCGCCCGAGCCGCGCGAACGAAACCGCCGCGAACAGCAGCGCCGCGACGACGATGACCACACCGGTCGGCCCGGCGAAGAGGTGCCGGAGGAACGTTTCGATCTGCGGGCCGCTCACGACGGACCGTAGCACATCTTCGTCACAAGGTAGGGATGGCTCTCCGAGCCACTCCCTAATTTCTCCGGGAGGCGTTTCGTGCACACGGAAGTCATCCAAGCCAAAATAGGGACTGGCTCGGAGAGCCATCCCTACCTTGTTTGGAATCAGACCGTCGTGACGTTGAGCGTCACATCGACGTTGCCCTTGATCGCCTTGGAATACGGGCAGAACGCGTGGCCGGCCTCGACGATTTTTTTCGCGTCCTCTTCGGACAGACCGCCAACTACGACATCCAGTGCGACCGCCAGTCCGAAACCGCCGTCATCGCTCTTGCCGATGGTCACGCCGGGCTTCACTTCCAGCGAGGTGGGCTTCAGTTTCAAGTGGTTCGCCTGATAATCAATCGCCCCGCCGAGGCACGCGGCATAGCCGGCGGCAAACAGGTGTTCGGGCGTCGTGGTGTTGGGCTTGCCGGGCCCACCCATCGCTTTCGGCACCGAAAGATCGACGCTGATGAGTCCGTCGTCGGCCTGGGTGTGACCGTTGCGGCCCCCGGTGGAAGTGGCGTGAGCGGTGAAAAGAGGTTGCACGGGCATAGTCCGCAAAACCTAGCAGTCCGACGAACGATGGCAACCGACCCGCGCCGGAGATCGGATCACTCCACCATCGCGCCGTCGCGCAGGCGGATCGTGTGGCCGGTCAGGGCGGCGAGTTCGGGGTTGTGGGTGACGAGCACCAGCGCCGTCCCGGCCTGGGTATTGAGGTTGAACAGCAGGTCCACGACGCGCTCGCTGGTTTCGGCGTCGAGGTTGCCTGTGGGTTCGTCGGCGAAGAGCAGGCGCGGGCGGTTGACGAACGCCCGGGCGAGCGCCACGCGTTGCTGTTCGCCGCCGGAGAGTTGCGCGGGATAATGACCCCGGCGCGCTTCGAGACCGACCTGTCGCAAAAGATCGGTCGCGGCGGCGGTCAGTTCCGCGTGCGGACGCCGCGTGCCGGGGCGGAGTTCGGCGGGGACCATGACGTTCTCCAGCGCGGTGAGCGTCGGCACGAGCTGGAAATTCTGGAAGACGAACCCGGTGTGCTCGTTGCGAACCTGCGCGCGGGCATCCTCGTCGAGATCGTCCAACGCCACGCCGGCGAGGACCACCGAGCCGCTCGTCGCCCGGTCGAGTCCGGCGCAGAGACCGAGCAGCGTCGTCTTGCCGCTGCCCGACGGTCCGACGATGGCGCACGTCGCCCCGGCCGCCAGGGTGAAACTGACCTCCTTGAGCACCGTCAACTCCCGGTCGCCGCTGCGGTAGGTTTTGGTGAGTTGGCGGACTTCGAGGACCGGCGAGGCGTTTTCCATGATCGGACGGGAGCGGGCGGGCGAATGTGCCGCATCCGGCCACGGCGCGCAACCGGCCCCGCGTTTGCTAACCGGGCGCGTTGGCGGATAGTTCCGGGCATGTTTCTTCGCACAATCCTCGCGCTGCTGTTGATTGCCATTGCTGGCTTTGCGAAGGCCGAAGACGCGCCGCGCACGATCCTATTTTTCGGCGATAGCCTCACGGCCGGGTACGGTCTCGACGATCCGGCGACGGAAGCGTATCCGGCGGTGATCCAAGAAAAGATCAAGGCGGCCGGATACCGTTACACGGTTCTCAACGGCGGGTCGAGCGGCGACACCACAGCGGGTGGTCTGCATCGCATCGATTGGCTGTTGCGCCGCCCGGTGGACATCCTGTTCCTCGAACTCGGCGGTAACGACGGCCTGCGCGGCCTGCCCATCGACGACGCCCGGCGAAACCTCCAGGGCATCATCGACAAAACTCGCGCCAAAAATCCCGATGTGCGCGTGGTCATCGCCGGGATGCAAATCCCGCCCAACTACGGGCAGGATTACGTGGATCGTTTCAAGGCGATGTACGACGACCTGGCCAAGGCCAATCCGGGAGCGGTACGCTTGCCGTTTCTCCTCGACGGGGTGGGCGGTGACGAGTCGTTAAACCAGAAAGACCAGATTCATCCCACGGCCACCGGCCACCGCAAGGTCGCCGAACTCGTCTGGCCGGTGTTGGAGCCGCTCTGCAAGGCGCGGCCTTGAAGACGTTCACGGGGGAGAGCCAGACGGCGACGGCCTCGCCAACAACGGCGGGACGGTGGGCGTGACCAACAGCGTCGGCTCCGGCTTGGCGAACGAGACTGCGCCCGGCTTGTCGAAATATTTCAGCACGCCCCACAGAATCAAGATCAGCGTGATGCCGCCGATCAGAAAGAAAATCCCGAAACGGGTGAGCGCGGAGGGAGGATCGACTTCCATGACCGTGCCCGGCTACCCGCCGAAAAGCTTGTGGAACGACCGCATGAATTTCTTGGGAAACCCTTCCTTCTGCCCATTCTGTTCCTGCTGGTCGGGCGGGGGAGGGGGCGACTGGCCGGGGGCGACGGTGGGTCCGTCCGGGGTCAACGCGGAACCGGCGTGGTCCGGGCAACTCTTGTCGGGCACGAGGCTGGCGGGCAGGTCGATGGTGTAGGCGGTCCCGGCGGCCTCGCAACCGTCGGTGGCCAGTTCGTTGGAAAACGCGCACACGCGCACCCGCTTGATGGCCTCGGGCGGCTTGAAATCCTTCGCCGGATACCGGTCCGCCGATGCCTTGTTCATCACCTGGCACCACACCGGCAGGGCGAGCGCCGCGCCGTAGCCCTTCGACGTGATCGTCTGCGGACGGTCGAAGCCCACCCACACGCCGCACGTCAGACTCGTCGTGTAGCCGACGAACCACGCGTCGTGGAACTCGTTGGTCGTCCCCGTCTTGCCCGCGCCGGGTTTCTTGAACCCAAGCGTGGCGGCCTCGGCGGCGGTGCCTTTTTGCATGACCTCGCGCAGGACGGTGTGGGTCATCCAGGCGTAACCGGCGTCGAACACCCGGCTCTCCGCGTGCGGGGCGCGGTAGATCGTGTTGCCCTCGGCGTCGTCGATGCGCTCGATGAAATACCCCGGCCGGTGCACGCCCGCGTTCGGGAACAACGTGTACGCCTCGGTCAATCGCCGCAGGGTGGTGTCGAAGGTGCCCAGGTAAATCGTCGGATCGGCGGGGATGTTCTCGCCCAGGCCGACGGTCCGACCCATGTCGCGCACGTTTTCGAGGCCGGCGAGTTGGCCGATGCGCACGCTCATGGTGTTGCGCGAACGGACGAGTCCGGTCTCCGCCGGGAGGATGCCGCCGAAGGTGCCGTCCGAGTTCGCCGGGCTCCATTTGGGGGCCAGCGGCAGTTCGCCGGGACGGATCGCGCCGTCGTCAATATGTGAACCCGGCAGGATGCCGCGCTCCCAGGCGGCGGTGTAGACGAAGGGTTTGAACGTGGAACCCACCGGCCGGCCGGGCGGGTCGGTCGCGCGGTTGAAGTCGGCCCGCGATTTGTATTCGCGTCCGCCGACGAGCGCGCGGATGGCTCCCGAGCGGTTTTCCATCAGCACGAGCGCCCCCTGGAGATAATCGGTCCCCCGGCTCTCGTCGGCGTCGGGGTTCTGGCCCTTCTTCGGGTGCTCGTAGCCGGGGCGGTTCTCGATCTTGGTCAACTGCGCCTCGATGGCCTGCGTGGACAGTTCCTGGAGACCCTTGTCGATGGTGGTATAGATTTTTTGCCCGCCTTCCTCGGCCTGTTCGTCGGTGAGCAGGTCGGAGAGTTCGTTCTGGACGACTTCCATCGCGTAGTTGTCCTGGCCGTTGGGAACGCGGTTGCGCGTGACGCGGATGTTTTCGGCTTTTGCCGCGTCGGCCTGCGCCTGGGAGATGAAATGCAGTTCCACCATGCGTCCGAGCACAGTGTCGCGTTCGCGCGTGGCGGCAGTGAGGTTGTTCAACGGCGAAAAACGGTTCGGACTGCGGATCAGGCCCGCCATCATGGCCGATTCCGAGAGGTCGAGTTGCGCGCTGGGTTTGCCGAAGTACGCTTGGCTGGCGGTCTCGATGCCGTACACGCCGGAACCGTAGAAGATGCGGTTGACGTAGAAGCCGAGGATTTCCTGTTTGCTGTAACGGTGCTCGATGCGCAGGGCGACGAACGCCTCCAGGATTTTGCGCGTGAGCGTCTTGCCCCCGAGCGGCAGGCTGTTGCGGGCCAGCTGCTGGGTGAGCGTGCTGGCCCCCTCGGCGGCGCGGTGGCGGGTGATGTTGCGGACAACGGCTCGCGCGATGCCGTGCGGGTCCACGCCGTGGTGCTCGTAAAACCGCGAATCCTCGCGGGCGACGAGCGCATCGAGGAAGTTCTTGGACACCTTGTCGATCTTGACGGTGACCCGGTTCTCGCTGGCGTGGAGTCGCGCGTAGAAGTTCCCGTCCATGTCGAAGACGGTGCCGCTCTGGGGCATCTCGCCGAGTTTTTCGAGGTCGAACGTCCCCGCCCACAACGCGAAGAACGTCACGATCCCCACCGTCGGTGCGACGACCAGCAGCACCAGCCAGTACCACCAGCGCAGCCGCGGCAACCGCGCCGTCAGCCGCCGCCAGCCTGCGCCGCGCACCGGGCCGGGTGGGGGCGGCGGTGGCGCGGGCGCGAGGACGGGCGGCGTGGGCGTCGGCGTGCTCAAGGCGGGTAAAAAGCCATCGCTGGCAGCGCGTACCGTGCCCCGAAACCGACCGGAAAGAAAGTGCCGCGCCGCAAAAAAACGTTGCAACGCACGGGGCTGCCCTTACTTTGCGGCGTTTCCTTTATGGCTGACCTAGCGAACAAATACAGCGAGAACGTCGGCGGTGAGTTTTACGTGGACGACCAGTGCATCGATTGCGACCTGTGCCGCGAGACGGCCCCGGCCAATTTCACCCGCAACGACGACGGCGGCCATTCGTACGTGTACAAGCAGCCCCAGAGCGACGACGAAAAGACGCTCTGCAAAGAAGCGATGGAAGGCTGCCCGGTCGAGGCTATCGGCTCGGACGGACAGTAGGCGGTCGCCAGGTTTTTTCCCGCAAGCGGCAGCCGGCAAACGTCGCATGGCCAGACCGCTCTCCGACGCCGAAATGCGGCGGCAGGTCGTGGCCGAATGGCGCGGCTACCGCGAACCGCGACCGCTGATGGAGCGGGTTCACGCGGTCGGCGCGCTGGTCTCCAAGGCCATGCTCGGCCTCGGCCTCGGCGAACGGGTGCGCGAGGCGGAGGTCCTCCAGGCGTGGAAGGAAACGGTGGGTGACTTCATCGCGGCGCACTCCGCTCCCCATCGGCTCAAGGACGGCGTGCTTTATGTTCGCGTGCTCCAACCGTCGGTCCACTACGAGATGGAGCGGATGCGCGGATCGATCACGGCCAAGTTGAAGGAACGTTTCGGCGCGCGGGTTGTGCGCGAGGTGCGTTTCCGCGTGGGATGACGCCAGACGAAATCCACGTCGCCGGCCTCGCGCTGAACGTCCGCATCGGCGTGACCGACCGCGAACGCGCCGCGCCGCAACGCCTGACGGTCTCGCTGGTCCTGCGACCCGCCCGGGGGTTTGCCGAACTCGACGACCGGATCGAGCACACGATCAATTATTCCGCCGTCTGCGCCGCCGTCCGCACGCTTGCGGCGAACGCCGAGCCGAGACGCTTGATTGAGACGTTCGCTGAGGACGTGGCCGCGACGGTGCTCACGTTTTTCCCGGCCTGCGCGGAGGTCGATGTCGAGTTGCGCAAGTACATCCTGCCGGATACAGATTACGTGGCCGTCCGCCTGACGCGCCGCCAGCCGTTATGAAATCCGCGCCGAAAAAGAAGTCTGTCAAAGCCACCCGCAAATCGCCCTCGCGCCACGTCGTGCCCGCCCGGCGCGAACCGCCGCGTCTCATCATCGCCGCCAGCGAGTACGATGCGGACATGCTCTACGCGACGCGTTTCTACGTGCCCGACGCGTTCATTTACTTCATGCGGGACGGTCGTTCGACTATCCTCTTGAGCGACCTCGAAGTGAACCGCGGACGCCATCAGGCGGCCGTGGACGAGGTGCTCAGCCTCTCGGAGTTCATCAAGGAAAACAAGGGGGCGCTCGGCGCGAAACCGGCGCTCGCGAAGGTCGCGGCGCATTTTCTGCGCACGCGTCTTGTTCGCCGGGTGGAAGTGCCGGAGAGTTTTCCGCTGGGCCTGAGCCAGGCGCTGGCGAAGGGCGGCGTGACGGCCGTCCCATCGCGCGGTCCCTTCTGGCCCGCGCGCCTGTACAAAACGCCCGAGGAAATCGGCCACTTGCGTAAGGCGCTGGAAATCACCGCCGCTGGCATGGCGCGGGGCATCGAGGTGCTCGCCGCCGCGAAGGGTGTCGGCGGCAAGAAAGCCGCGCCCGGGGCCGAACTCCACTGGGGCGGCAGCGTGCTCACCAGCGAACGGCTGCGCGCCGAGATCGAGTCCGCCATCCTGCGCGCGGGCGGTCAGCCCGCCAACACCATTGTCGCCGGTGGTGAACAAGCGTGCGATCCCCACGAACGCGGCAGCGGACCGCTCCGCGCCGGGGAACTCATCATCCTTGACATCTTCCCGCGCGACGCCCGCACCGGTTACTACGGTGACATGACGCGCACGGTCGTCAAAGGCCGCGCCACCGATGCCCAGCGCCATCTCTGGCTGACCGTGCAGGAAGGCCAGCGCGCGACCATCGAGTCCACGCGCGCCGGTGCCGATGGCAAGGCCATCCACGAACGGACGAAGAAATTCTTCAAGGACGCCGGTTACCCGACCGAGACCCGCGACGGCCGCCACGTCGGTTTTTTCCACGGCACGGGCCACGGGCTCGGGTTGGAAATCCACGAAGCGCCCCGTTTCCAGTTCACCCGCAGTCTGGAGGCGGGGACGGTCATCACCATCGAACCCGGCCTCTACTACCCCGGACTCGGCGGGGTGCGGATCGAGGACGTGGTGGCGGTGACCGCCAGGGGTTGCGACGTGCTCTCCGACTTCGAGCAGCGGCTGGAGGTTTGAGCGAGCCCGGCGCATCGGTCGGAAATGTGTTATCGTCCCGACGTTCGGGACCGTTTGAAACGAGATGATCGGCACACGCGTCTTCCCATCGCCCATGCCTGCTGCTATCACCGTCTCCGGAGTGATGGACAAGGTGAGCGCGGAGCGGGACGAACACGGAGCCGAGGAGGCCGACGAAATCCTCGTGTCGCGTGCCAAGACGGGTGACGCCGACGCCTTCAGCGCCCTGGTCTCGCGCTACCGGGCCCGCCTCTACGGACTGGTCTACCACATGACCAGCAACAACGAGGACGCCAACGATCTCGTGCAGGA
>CAZZYS010000015.1:17228-18994 GCA_964658285.1 uncultured Verrucomicrobiota bacterium | reverse complement strand
GAACACAGGATGGTGGTGACGATGTTCGACATCCAGGGGATGCCGCACGCCGAGATCAGTAAAATCCTGGGAGTTTCCGAGGGGACCGTGCGTTCTCGCCTGTTTTACGCCCACCGCCAACTGCAAAATTACCTGGAAGAATTTCGCAAGTAGACCTAGCGTGCCGCGCGCTGCCAGCCTGACCAGTTTTTCTCAATTTTTCGCTTATGGATGACGAGTTCCAAGATCTGCAACGCCTGCTCCGCCTGAAACGCCACGAAGCACCGCCCCCCGCGTACTTCGAAGATTTCATGGCCGAGTTCCATCGGCGGCAGCGCGAGGAACTTCTGCGTCGTCCGTTGTGGCGGTTGGCCCTCGACCGGATGGAAGCGGCCCTGCCGACTTTCTCCCCGGCGCGGTACGCGTACACCGGGGCGTGTGCGATGGCCGTCGTGGCGGCCACGCTGGTTTCGACGCACATCCTGTTCGCGCCGACGGCCGATCCGGCGCGGGTCGATCTCGGGCATTCGGTGGCGGACAGTGTGCCGCGGATCAACATCTACTCCGCCAAACCTTCCCTCCGGCTCGCGCCCGAGTTGAACTTCGACGAGCCCCACCGGGTGGCCACTTCCTCCGCTGGCAACCGCACGCGGTATGTGCTGGATGCCCCGCCCATCCAGCCCGTCGTCTATGAGCAGCGGTCCGATTTTTGACGCGGCGCGCACCGGTGGCACCTCGCGTTTGTTCGTCGTTTCCTGGGTTTGCCTCGCGTGGTTGGTGACGGCGCGTGCGCAGGACCCGTCCCCTTCGCCGGACGCCTCGCCGGTGTCCATCGCCGAGCAGAAGGCTGTGTTCAAAGCCATCGGCGACGAGGTGGCGGACCTGTTTGCCAAGCATAAGGATGCGGTCGTGCGCATCGAGGCCACCGACCCGTTCGGTCGGCGCGGCGGCACCGGATTTTTCATTGATCCGAGCGGCACGATCTACACGAATTTTTCCGTGGCGGGCCGCTCATGGAATCTGACCGTCGAGTATGCGGACAAAAAATATCCAGCGCGTTGCCTGATGTCCGACCCGCGCAGCGGCGTCATGATTCTCAAGATCGACGCCGCCGCGCAGACCCCGTTTCTCACGCTGGGCCGCTCGCAAGACCTGCGGATCGCCTCGCCCGTTGTGGCCATCGGTTATCCGTTGGATTCGCCGGCCTCGCCGACTTTCGGGTTGGTGGCGGGCTTCGATCAGAGGTGTCCGGGCGGATTCCTTCCTACCACGCACGTCCGCGCCAACATGCCGGTCCGGGCAGGCGAGGCGGGCGCGCCCGTGCTCAACGAACGCGGCGAGGTCGTCGGCATCCTGGCCTACCAACTCGATTTCGGAGCGGTGTGCCTCGTGCTGCCGATCCAGGCAGCGGAGAAGGTGCGCGGGGATTTCGTGCGGTTTGGCCACGCGTCACCGGCCTGGATCGGGATGACCGCAGTGCCGGTAGACGGAAACGACGACCGGGATGCGGTGAAGATCGTGAGCGTCACCGAGAAAGCTCCGGCGGCGGAGTCCGGTTTGCAACCGGGCGATATCATCACCAAACTCGGGCGGACCTTGATCCATTGCTTCGGGGATTTGCGCGACGCGTCGTTTTTTCTGACGGCGGGCGAGAAGGTGCCGATCACCGTGCTGCGTGGCGACAAGGAAGTGACTCTCGAAATCCGGCCCGCCAATCCGCCCGGCCCGCCACCGATCCCGGAACGCACGGCGGATGGTACCGGCATCGAAAACGGAACCCTGCTGGT
>CAZZYS010000015.1:14102-17128 GCA_964658285.1 uncultured Verrucomicrobiota bacterium | reverse complement strand
CGATCCCGGAACGCACGGCGGATGGTACCGGCATCGAAAACGGAACCCTGCTGGTCCTGCCGAACGCACTGATCGGCGCGGGGCAATCCCGGGATCGCTAGGGCTTCCCGCTGCGTCGAGCGGCGTCGGAAACGCTTGGTAAATCGCTTCTCAAAATAGATGCGGTGCAAGCGAGAGGTGGATGGCGCTCTCCGAGCGGCATTGGTTCCGCTCGCGGCGACAGCCGCCTAAAAAAGATGAGACGCCCGCGGCGTGAAAGGAACCAATGCCGCTCGGGGAGCGCCATCCACCTCCGGTTTGAAACGCATCAGCTGACTTGAGAAGCGGTGCAGGGACGGCTCAGGATTGCTCGTCCAGGGGCAACTCCATGACAGATTCCGTCACCGGGGCTCTGTCCAACGCCTCGCCGTCCTGCGTCGGCTCAGATGAAACCGCGCCACCGCCGAGCATCCGACGAAATTCGCCCTCGTCGACCGTTTTGACGCCGAGGGACCTGGCCTTTTCCAGTTTGCTGCCCGCCTCCGCGCCTGCCAGGAGATAATCCGTCTTGGCGCTCAGGCTGCCGCTGACTTTGCCGCCTTTCTCCAGGATGGTCTCGGTGATCTCCTCACGGGGCTGACTCAGCGTGCCCGTGATGACCCAGCGCGTATCCGCGAACGGTGAACGGGCGTTGGCACCTGCCAACGGCGCGGGGTCGCGTTCGCCGAAGTTCAGACCGCTTGCCCGCAGCCGGTCGAGGCTTTCGCGGTTGGCGGGGTTCGTGATGAACTCGTGCACGCTCAGGCCCACGACCTCCCCCACGTCACGCGCGCGGCGGATGCGTTCCAACGGCGCGTCCAGCAGCTCGTCGAGCGTCTTGAACTCCGCCACCAAAGCGCGTGCGCCGGTCGCGCCGACGTGCAGGATGCCGAGGCCGAAGATCAGTTTCCACAACGGCCGCTCCTTGCTCGCCTGGATGCCGTCGATCAGGTTGGCGGCGCTTTTCTCGCCCATCCGCTCCAACGCGGCGAGTGACTCCGCCTTCAGGTCGTAGAGATCGGGAATCGAGCTGACCAATCCGCGCGTGACCAATTGATCCACGCTCGCCTCGCCGAGCCCTTCGATGTCCATCGCCCCGCGCGACGCGAAGTGCTCCAACCGCTTTCGCACCTGCGCGGGGCAGGCAGTGTTCAAACAGCGGATCGCCACGCCGTCGGTGTCTTGCGCGACAGGTTCGCCGCACGAGGGGCAGTTTTCTGGGAATAGGAAAGGAGCCTCTTTGCCGGTGCGCAGATCAGTACGCACTTTCACCACCGCCGGGATGATCTCCCCGGCCTTTTCGATGGCCACGATATCGCCGATGCGAACGTCCTTGCGCTTGATCTCGTCGGCGTTGTGCAGCGTGGCAGCCGAGACGGTCGTCCCCCCGATGGGCACCGGCTCCAGGATTGCTTTGGGAGTCAACACCCCTGTGCGGCCGACCTGGATCAGGATGTCCAGAAGGCGCGTCTCGACGCTTTCGCTCTCGTACTTGTACGCCATCGCCCACCGGGGCGACTTGGAGGTCAGCCCGAGGCGGTTGCGTTGCGCGAAACTGTCCACCTTGACCACCGCACCGTCCGTTTCGTACTCGAAATCGTGCCGGACCGCGTCGAGTTCGCGGATGGCCTTGAGGATGGCCTCCGCCGTGCCGGCCGTCCAGAGGCGCTCGCTGGTTTTCAGGCCGCAGACGGTCAACAGCTTGAACATCTCGCTCTGCGAATGCAACTCGGCTCCCCCTTCGAGCAGGCCGAAACTGTGAGCGACGAACGCAAGCGGACGCTTGGCGACGATGGCCGGGTCGAGTTGCTTGAGCGAACCGGCGGCAGCATTGCGGGGATTTGCGAACAGGGGCAGACCCGCCTCGGCGCGGTCGCGGTTGAGCTTGGCAAACCCACTTTTCGGCAGGTAAACCTCGCCGCGCACCTCCAGCCGCTCTGGCAGCGATTTGCCGTGCAAGTGGCGCGGGATCGTGCGGATCGTGCGGGCGTTTTGCGTGATGTCGTCGCCGGTGACCCCGTCGCCGCGCGTGGCTGCATAGCGGAGCGCGCCGTTCTCGTAAAAAAGCGACACCGCCACGCCGTCGATCTTGGGTTCGATGATGACCGGCACCTCCCGCCCCGGCAGCGTTTTTTGCACCCGGCGGTAAAACTCGGCGACCTCTTCCTCGGAATACGTGTTGTCGAGGCTGAGCATGGGCACGCGGTGCCTGATCTGGCTGAACTCTTCCAACGGCTTGCCGCCGACACGCTGGGTGGGGGAATCAGGCGTCAAAAATTCCGGATGCGCGGTCTCCAGATCGATCAATTCGCGGTAGAGTGCGTCGTACTGTTGGTCAGTGATCGTCGGGGCAGCTTCCTCGTAGTAGCGCCGGTTGTGCGCGGCGAGTTCGAGCCGGAGTTTCTCGATGCGTTCGCTGGTGCCTTCGGTCGGGAGGCTGGTCGGCTTGGCCATGCAAAAGATATACGCCGAACGGATGGAAAACCGCACCCGAAATTTGCTTAAAAAGGGACTATCTGATTCGTCCAGTCTGAGCAAAACGAACCAGTGATTTTCCTCGGACGACCGACGCAAGAAAAGCCTGGAAAATATTTATATTCTTCATCATAAACTGATGGAAACGAGATATTTGCATCACTCGACAGTCTCAAGTTTCACGTAGCTCTTCCCCGGGGAACTTTGGCCGAAATAACCCGTGGCATCGTGTCTGCTAAAGGAGCGGACGTTCGTGTTACGCGAACGGGGGAATAAACCGAAGGGCAGCCTGACTGGAGGGAGTGAGTTGAAAATCCGGGGGGAATTTTCAGCCGGGCCAGTCAGGCTGTTTTCCGTTTTCAGGCAAGGGGCTTCGCCGCAGGGGAATCTGGGGCGGCGAAACAGGGCCTTCTGGCACGGAAAAACGGCGACGATGATCGCCTGTTGCCACGACGCTGTCGGAGACAATAGATAGAGGCTCATCCCTACACCGATTTTCGTGTCGATGGAAAGCACGACGCAGGGGGATGGCG
>CAZZYS010000015.1:0-14088 GCA_964658285.1 uncultured Verrucomicrobiota bacterium | reverse complement strand
CCTGCGGCGTGGAGTAGACCAATGCCGCTCGGAGAGCGCCATCCACCGACCAGAAGCCTCCCAACCAAGGACACGGCCTGCCCCCGAGGGCAAACGCTCAAATCTCCTTCTCCAACCGCTCGCTGAGCCACTGCTTGACCATGCTCTGATAGTTCAAATAGCGCGAGCGTGCCAGCCGCTTAATGCGCGCCAGCATCCGCGGATCGAACCGCAGTGTGACCGTCGTGGACTCCCGCGTATCGGCCTTCAGGATCGCGGTGTTCATCAACCGCGGATCGATGCGCGTCTGCGACCAGAACGCCGCCTCGTCCTCCTCGGTGTCAAACATCGGCACCTCCGGCCAATGGGCGATGACGCGAAACGTTTTGGGAGAAACGCTTTCCACGGGCTGACCTGGGGGTTCGGGCGCGCCTATCGTTGCCATCTAGAGATTAAACTCGGAGTTCTTGCGGTCGTAAAACATTTCCTCTTCGACCGTCATGTCGCGCGCCAAGATGACGCGGTAGCGTTTCCCGTCCGTCCAGAACACGCTGAAGATCGCGCGGCTGGCGGTGGTACGCCCGAGGTTGAAGTAACGGGCCTCGCCGTTCTTCGACGGCATTTCCGGCAGCAGGCGCAGGCTGAAAGGGTCCTCGAAAGTCTCCTCGATCTCCTTGGGCGGGACCTTGCGCAGGTCGAAAGGGACTTCCAGCCAGTCAAAATCCATAAGGTGCGGCGGACGGTTACTTCGCCCGTTGGATCAGCTCGACCTCGTAGCCTTCCGGCGCATCGATGAAGGCGATCACACTGCCGCTGCCGCTCCGGTGCGGGCCGTCGGAAAGCGGATACCCCTTCGCGGTGGAATGCCTGGCGAACGCCTCGATGTCATCCACCTCGAAGGCGAGATGCGTGATGTCCGCGCCGACGTTGACGGGGCCGCTCCCGTCGAACTTGCAAATCTCGATCTCCTCGTCGCTGCCCGGGGCCTTGAAGAACACCAACTGCGAGCCGCGGCCGGACGTGTGGCGCGAGGTTTCCTCCAGTCCGAGCACGTCTTTGTAGAAGGCAACGGTCTTGTCCAGATCGGACACGCGGTAGCGCGTGTGGAGCAGTTTCTTGATCATGCGGGGGAAATGGTGTGAGATGACGCCTCGTCACGGCATTCTTCGGGGGTTACCCTAAGGCGTAAACGGCGAAACGAAACTCCAAAAATGGTTTATCTAGGGCTCGATAGCGGGACACAAAGCACGAAGTGCATCGCTCTGGACCCGGACTCCGGCCGCGTGCTCGCGATGGCGCACAGTGCATACGGCATGGTCCCGGGCCTGCCGCCGGGTCACCTGGAGCAGCATCCCGAGGCGTGGCTGGACGCGGCCGACGCCGCCGTGCGCGGCTGTCTGGAGCAGATCGGCGAGCGGCGAGCGGAGGTGCGCGCCATCGGGGTCAGCGGCCAGCAGCATGGCCTGGTGGCGCTCAACGGCGACAACGAGCCGGTTCGGCCTGCGAAACTGTGGTGCGACACCTCGACGGCGGCGCAGTGCGAGCAATTCAACCACGAGTTCGGCGCGGACGAGATCGTCGCGCTGACGGGTAACAGCATGTTGCCGGGCTACACCGCGCCGAAAATCCTGTGGCTCAAGCAGAACGAGCCCGCCAACTTCCGCGCGACGCGCTCGATCCTGCTGCCGCACGATTACCTCAATTTCTGGCTCACCGGCGAGCAGCGGATGGAATACGGCGACGCCTCGGGCACGGCGCTGCTCGACGTGCGCACGCGCCAGTGGAGCGAGCCGATCCTGAACTTCATCGACCCCGACCTCGCCGAGCGGCTCCCGCCGCTGGAGAGTTCGCGCAAGCCCTGCGGATTGTTGCGTGAGACGCTGCGCACCGAGTGGGGCCTGGGTCCCAACGTGCTCGTCGGCGCGGGCGGCGGCGATAACATGATGGCGGCCATCGGCACGGGCAACATCGCGCCGGGCGGCGTGGTGACGGTCAGCCTCGGCACGAGCGGCACGATTTTCGCCTACAGCGCCGAGCCGGTCGTGGACGAGGAGGGGGAGCTGGCCGCGTTTTGCGACAGCACGGACGCCTGGCTGCCGCTGGCGTGCACGATGAACGTGACGGTGGCCACCGAGCAGGCCCGGCACCTGTTCGGCTGGGACCACGCCGCGATGGAAGCCGCCGTCACCGCCGCCGCGCCGGGCGCGGGCGGGCTGTTGTTTTTGCCCTACCTCAACGGCGAACGCACGCCGAACCTGCCGCGCGGCTCGGGCGTGCTCCACGGGCTGAACACCCGCAACATGACGCCCGAGTTCTACGCTCGCGCGGTGATGGAGGGCGTCACGCTCGGTCTCGGTTACGGGTTGGGACGTTTTCGCGGTCTCGGACTCCGGCCGACGGAAATCCGGCTGACGGGCGGTGGCAGCCAGAGCGCGGCGTGGCGGCAGATTTGCGCGGACGTGTTCAACGTGCCGGTGGTCACGCTGGAAACGGCCGAAGGCGCGGCGCTCGGCGCGGCGCTCCAGGCGGGCTGGACCGAGGCGGCGGTGCAAGGCAAAAAGGGACGGCTGCGCGAGCTGGTCAACCGCGTCGTCAAACCCGTGGACAGCACCCGCGCCGAACCCGATCCCGGTCGGCGGCAGCTCTACCAGGATTTGCAGTTCAAGCAAACGGAGATGACCCGGCGGCTGCACGGCGGGGGGTTCCTGTGAGGTTCGTCGTTGCGGCGACGGGGGCGAGCGGGGCGATTTACACCGAGCGTTTGCTGGGGCGGCTGGACGGACGGGCGCACGAGGTGCATCTCGTGCTCAGCGCGCATTCCAAGCAGGTCGCGGCCGAGGAGCTGACGGCGGGCAGGCTGACGGTGCCGGACGGGGTGTGCGTCCACGACGACCGCAGTATGCACGTCCCGTTTACCAGCGGGTCGGCGCGGTTCGACGCGATGGTGATCGTGCCGTGTTCGATGGGCACGGTCGGCAGGATCGCGGCCGGCACGAGCGAGTCCACGATCCTGCGCGCCGCGGACGTTTTCTTGAAGGAACGGCGCAAACTCATCCTCGTGCCGCGCGAGACGCCGTGGAGCCTCATCCACGCCCGCAACGTGGTGACCGTGATCGAGGCCGGCGCGCTCGTGCTGCCGGCGGTGCCGTCGTTTTACCACCGTCCGGCGAGCGTGGAAGAAGTGGTGGATACGGTGGTGTTCCGCATCCTGGATCAACTCGGCGTTCCGGCCGGGGAGACGCCCCGGTGGTTGGAAAATTCGTGACGCGCGGGAGCGGCGTCGCGGGTTTTACACCGCTTCTCAAGTTGGCTGATGCGCTCAAAACCGGAGGTGGATGGCGCTCTCCGAGCGGCATTGGTCTCTTTTCCGGCGTAGCCGGCCGAACTTCACGACGCCTGCGGCGTGAGTGGGACCAATGCCGCTCGGAGAGCGCCATCCACCGCTCGCTCACACTTCAGCTATTCTGAAAAGCGGTTTACTTTCCCGAGACCACAAGGTCTTCGACAGGAACGCGGGTCAGAATGAGATGTTCCCGCTTGTCACCGCCGCCTCGCTGCAACGTGAGGACGACCTGTGTCCCTGGTTTGCCGGAGATGGCAGCGACGAGTTCCTCAAGCTGAAAGTTTTTCGTACTGATGCCATCGACAGCGAGGACATAATCCCCGGCTTGAATCCCTGCCTTGGCCGCAGGCGAATCCGGCGCGGTGCCGGCGACGGAACGAAAATCGCTTTCCACATCGAGCTGGATGCCGACGATACCCGCCGGCCGGGTGGCTTCCTGCGCCGCCGCCGGAAGCGCCATGACCAGCAGCACGAAGGAGAAGAGAAACGAACGCATCGTCAGCGCGTGTCCCTAGTGTGTTTGCAGCAGTCCGAGAATCGCCTCGCGAGTCGCGGGGATCGGCGGCGCGAGCGCGATGTTTTGTTTGAGGATAGCGTCGGGGTCCTTCAGGCCGTGCCCGGTGACGGTGACGGCGATGACGCCCTCGTCCGGCACCGCGCGCAACGGAGCCAAGGCGCGTCCCTCGGGCGCGTCCTTTCGGGTGTATCGCAGCAACCCGGCGACGCCCGCAGCACTCGCCGGTTCCACGAAAATGCCCTCGTTGGCGGCCAGCCAGCGTTGGGCCAGCAAGATTTCCTCGTCGGTCACGATATCGACCGCGCCGCCGGATTCGGTCATCGCGCAGGTCGCCATTTGCCAGCTCGCCGGGTTGCCGATGCGGATGGCGCTGGCGAGCGTCTCGGGCTCCGCGATCACGCGGTCATGGAAAATGGGTGCCGCCCCGGCCGCCTGGAAACCGACCATGCGCGGCAAGCGCCCGGCGCGTCCCAGCGCGTGAAACTCCTGGTAGCCCTTCCAGTACGCGGACACGTTGCCCGCGTTGCCGACCGGCAGGAAATGCGCGTCGGGTGCTTCGCCGAGGTCGTCGATGATCTCGAACGCCGCTGTTTTTTGTCCTTCGATCCGGTGCGGGTTGATCGAGTTGACGACGGCCACCGGCGCGCCCGAATCCGCCGCTTCGCGCACGAGTCGCAGCGCGTCGTCGAAGTTGCCGTCCACGGTGACGACCCGGGCGTTGTGCACGATGCTCTGGGTGAGCTTGCCCATCGCGATTTTGCCTGCGGGCAAGAGGACGTAGCAGCCCATCCCGGCGCGCGCGGCGTAGGCAGCGGCGGCGGCGGACGTGTTGCCCGTCGAGGCGCAAATCACCGAGCGCGCGCCCGCTTCGAGCGCCTTCGAGATGGCGACCGTCATCCCCCGGTCCTTGAACGAGCCGGTCGGGTTGAGCCCCTCGTATTTGATGAACACCCGGCAGCCGCGGCCGACCAACGCGCTCAGGCGTGGCGAATGGATCAGCGGGGTCGAGCCCTCGTTCAACGAGACGACCGGCGTCGCGTCGGTCACCGGCAGGAACTCCCGCCAGCGGGCGATCACGCCACGGTCATTGTAAAACTTGCGGTCCATACGGCAGGGAGGGATGCCCGCAGCTTACGACCGATTTGGCCGAAACGAAAGGACCGCGTGCGGCGAAAACCGCTTTACTTCGCGCGCTTGCTGGCGGGCTTCGTTTTGGCCTTGGCCGAGATTTTCTCCGGTGCTGCTTTGGGCTGGCTCGGCGTGGAGGCCGATTTCCTGGTCGGTTTTGTGGTGTCGGCCGCCTTCGCGTTGGTTTTCACTGCCTTCCCCGCACCGGCGACGACCGCTGCGCGGCCCTGCACGATGGCCTCGGCCTGTTCCCAAAAAGTCTTGTCCATGCCGGTCGGATGTCCGGCCTGTTCGCTGAGCAGGAATGCTTCGAGGCTGATGTGGTCGTGGAGGCTCTGCGCTTGTTTCTTCATTTGTTAGAGATAAATATCTACAGGTTGTGGTGGCGAGGGCAGGGACTCTAAATGTTTATACCACCGGCGGTTGCAAGGACGTTATGCCTGCAAAGGGTGGAATCGTCCAGAAAAAATGCGGCTTCCCACTCAGGAATCCACTTGCTGGACGAACAGCCGATAGCCCGCCTCGCAGAGCACGAGCACGAACGCGATCACGAGCGTCACCGTGAAGCAAATATCCTTGAGCGCCTCGATTTTGCTGAAGCTCAAGACCCCGAAGCTCAGGAGCGCCGTGCTCGCGGCCAGCAGGATCGCGCGATGCGTGCTGCGGGGCAGTTCACCCGGGCTGCCGAGAAAAATCGAGTAGTCGCTCGCCAGACAGAACCCGAGCAGTAGCGCGACGACGTGCAGCAAACCGAGGGTCTGTCCCATGAATCCGAGCACGGCCAGCGTCAGGAGGATGCTCAGGGCGGGAATCACCAGCATGAAGACCCCGCGCCGCCAACCGTACACCGCCAGCACCGCCACCGTGATGAGCGCCAACCCGACCCCAGCGCGTTGGGAAGCCGTCAGACGGTAGCGGCGGAGCGCGGCGTTGATGGTCTGCGTCTGGTCGATGGGCGTGTTGGGGGCGGCGAGCGCGGCGGGCGGCAGTTTCTGGTAGAGCGGGTCGTTGACCGTCGTGGCCAGCCACGTGGAACCGGGCTGCTCGTCGCTCCAGAGGAATTGCAGCGGCAGCGGCAGCACCTCGCGCAAACCGGCCAGCAGTTGCGCGGGACTGACCGCGCCCGGACCATCGACGTTCGCGCGCGTCCAGGTGTCCCAATCTTTCCAGAAAGGGGCGAAGGCGTCGGCGTTGAAGTCCTTCCCCAAAGCCGCGCGCAGATCGTCGCTGAAGTGCGGGTGCGCGCGGAAGTAATCGCGGCAACGGGTCGCCTGGGCGGCGGTGGGAAACAACCGGCCGAGATTGAAGTAACGGTCGCCGGGGTCCGTCGCGGCAGCGGCCAGCGTCGCGTTGAACTGTTCCAGGTTGGCAAAAGCCGCGTTGAGGTCCGGGCCGAAGGTCAGCACGGGATGCTGCTTGTTCTCCACCCCGAACAATCCGCGCAAAAATGTCTGTTCATCCTGCAGGGCCGGGGACATGACGCTCAGCGTGCGGATGTCGTCGCTCCAGTGGAGATGCGCGGCCCACACGAGGCTCGCGGCCAGCAACACCGAGGCGACCGAGAGAAACGGAAAGAGCGCGCCGCCGAGTTCGAGCCGTCGGCCGGACGCGGTGGGGCGTTCGTCGTCGCGGCGGTCCGCAGGGCGCAACGCCGGAACCCACGGCAGGTAGAGGAAGTCGATCCCCAGCGAAAAAACCAGCCCGAGCGCGACCGCCAGGCCCATCTGTTGGAGCATGGGGAGATTCGTCAGCGTCATGAAGACGAACCCGCCCACGCTGGTCAGGCAGCCGGCGACGAGAGGCAGCCGGATTTCCCGCAGCGCCTGCGAGAGTCCGCCGGCCGTCTGCCGCGCGTGGACCAGCGTGTAAATCCCGTAGTCCAGCGCCACGCCCACCAGCACCGTGATGAACGTGATGGCGACGACGTTGATCCGGTCGAAAAGCGCGAAGCAGATCACCAGCGACCAGAGCGTGGCGGTAATGATCGGCAGCAGCAGGTACGCGAAAACCATCGCCCGCCGGAACGCGAAAAGCAGCAGCACAAACGACAGGCCGAGCGAAATCCAGGTGAGGATCGACACTTCCTTCAACCCGTGCTCGCGGGTTTCGGCGGCGAACTTGTTGACTCCGGTAAAACGCAGCGCCACGCCCGACCCGTATTTTGCCTGCGCATCCTTCAACGCGCGGTCGAGCGCGGCAAACACCGGCGTCTGTCCCGCTTCCTCCATTTGCGAGCCGCTCGTCTCGGCCTGGATCAATGCGTAGGCGATGCCGTCCGGTCCCTTTTTTGTCAGGGCACCGCCGCCCATGCTGCCGGCCGCCGCCTTGTCCTGATCGCCGAACACCGAGAGCAGCGCCGGGATCAACAGCAGCGGGTCGCCGGGGAGTCGTTCCTCGTAGGCGAGCGCGTCGGACGAGTTCTGGAACTCGCCGAGGTCCGTCGCGGCGGCGGCGGCCAGCCAGGCGGGGTCCGGTTCCGGCGGAGCGGCGGTTCCTTTTTCCTTGCGCCAACGCGCCGCCATCCCGTCGAGCCAGGCGGGAAGGCGCAGCGAGAGACGCCGGTCGAGGAACCACTGCTGGAGCCGGTCCTTGCTGGCGGCATCCAGGCCGGTGAAAACGTCGCCGAAGGCCGGGTTGGCGCGCAGTTCGCCCGCGACGAGGGCAGCGGCTTCGGCCGGTGGTTTCTCGGGGTGCGCCGTGTCGTGGAGCGCGATGTAAAGCGTGCGGCCGAACCGCCCCGAGACCGTCTGGCGCGCGAGGCGGATCGTGGGGTCCTGCTCGTCGCGCGGGAGGAGTTCGAGCACGTCCACGCTGATCCGCCGGGAAGCGTGCTGGCCGTAGAACAGGATCGCGCCGCCAGCCACCATCAACAGCAGCAACGCCGCCGTCGCGCGCCACGGGGCCAGCGGATGGTTGCCGGACGCGGGCGCAACCGGGGAACGGACGGTCGGCATGAATCTCGCGGTCGCGCGGGCTAGTTCGCTCCGCGGAAGTACATCTGGATCATCTCCGGGGTGAACTTCGGGTTGCGCTCTACTTTGCCGAGATCGAGCACGCGAGACTCGCCGTTGGGAAGGAGGTTCTCCATCCGTGTGACGAAGTGAGCGCCACCGGTGATGACGACCTTGCCCGCGCGTTTGGCCACGGCGGCGTCGTGCGGCACGAGGCCCATCTCCCAGGCTTGCGCGGTGCCGCTGAAATACACGTCGGCGTAATCGAAAAGCTTTTCGGCGTTCCCGCGCAGCAAATTGAGGTAGAGGTCGGTCAACGCGGCGAGTTCGGGATGGTCGGCGACCGTCACCTGCCGCTCGTGCCCGCCGGGTTCGCGGTCGATGAGACCCTTGTCATCGACGATGATCGTGTGCGGCTTGGCCCCCTGATATTCGAGGCTCAGGCCGAGTTCCTTGCCGGAGCGCAGGATGCCGGTCTGCCGCAGCGGATGGTTGGAAATCTTGAAGGTGCGTACCTCCGTGTATGGGATGAGTTCCGTGCGGTCGTGCTCCAGCCGGTGGAACACCTGCCGCAGGGTGAACGGGAGTGGTTTGCCCGGAGCGAGTTGGTTGGCGGGCGCGAAGACCGTGGCGGGAGCGGCGGGCGGTGGCGGCGGCGGCGGTTCCGCGAACAGGGCGGCCGGCGTCGCCGCGAGGGCGCAAAAAAACGCGAGGAGCGCGGCGTGGACAGGGTTTTTCATGCGACGATACAAGGGGTTAGCGAACCCGCGCCCGACAGGAGGCGCAAGCGCAGACGAATCTACCCTTCCTGGCCGGGAATCAAGGCCGAAGCGTGGACGCCCGCCTCCGAACGGATGATTCCTTGCAGCCGCCCGCCGGGTTTCGGCGTGAGGGCGAGCTCCAGTTCGGCTCCCGGCAAGATCACGACCTGGAACTTCACGTTGAGCAACTCGATCCCGGCGAGGTTGCGCCCGAGGAACCGTTCGGCCGCCGCCAGCATCCAACCGAGCGCCACGACCCCGGGTAGGATCGGGTGGCCAGGGAAATGCCCGTCCAAGAAAGGGCTGTCCGCCGGGACGGTGAACGTCCAGCGCAGGCCATCGGCGGTGAGAGATTCGGTGAGATGGGGCGGGAGCATTCCGGGCGGGTGCAGCCACCATGCGTACCAGATCGCGCGGCGAATCCCAGTCATGAGTTCTGACGTGACCAAAATTCCGTCGCTTGGTAAACTTGCGGGCATCCCCCATGCCTGACCCGGAAATTCCCGCCGACGCCGCCAGTCCCGTCCGTGCCGACCGCGTGCACCGGTACGAGGTGCGCTGCTCGTGGACCGGCTCGACGGGATTGGGTTACGAAAAATATGACCGCGCCCACGTCGTCGGCGCGCCACCGGCGGCAGCGGCGTTAGCGGTTTCGTCCGACCCGGCGTTCCGGGGCAACGCCACGTTGCTGAACCCGGAACAACTCGTCGTGATGGCCGCGTCGTCCTGCCAACTCCTTTCCTTCCTGGCGGTCGCGGCGCGGGCGCGGTTGGACGTGGTGGTGTACGAGGATCACGCCGAGGCGGAGATGCCCGAGAACGACCTGCCGGTGCGGATCAAAACCATCCGGCTGCGGCCCCGCATCGTGATCGCGGCAGGCTCGTCCGGCGCGGCGCAGGCCAGTGAGGTGCGGGTGCGTCAGCTGGTCGAGCTGGCGCACCGCGAATGCTTCGTCGCCAACAGCCTGAAATCCGAAGTGCTCGTGGAGCCGACAATCCAGTGGGCTTAAATCTTGGCGGGCAGTAAATCCAACACCGCCGCCGCCGCGTCCTCCGGGGTGACGGCGTGCAGACAGCGCAGGTCCAGCGGGCATTCCTTGAGGAAACACGGGCTACACTCGACCTGCCGTCGCAGGATGCGCAGGCGTTCGGGTGGGACCAGCGGCGCGGTCAGGACCGGGTCCGTCGAGCCGAACACCGCCGCGACCGGCACCCCGAGATGCGCGGCGAGGTGCATCGTGCCGGTGTCGTTGGTCAGCAGCACGTCGCAACGGCGCAGGGCGGCGATCAACTCGGCCAGCGTGGTTTTGCCGACGAGATTTTCGCAACGCTCGCCGAGCGCACCCTCGATCACGGCGGCATATGGGGCGTCCTTGGCCACGCCGAAGATCGTCCATTCGCACGCGCGTTCGGCGGAGACCAGCTTCGCCGCTTCCGCGAAACGCTCGGCCGGCCAGCGTTTGGTCGGGCCGTACTCCGCGCCGGGACAAATGCCCACCCGCAGCCACCCGCCGCGTTCGGCGTGGCTGCCCACCCGCGCCGGTGCCGGTGCGTCCACGGTGACCGTCCCCGCGCCGATCTCTTCCGCCAGCCGCGCGTAGCGGTAGGTCTGGTGGCGGCGTGGATCGCCCCCGGCCGGTGGCGGCGCGGGTTCCTCCGTCACGATCTGGTTCAGCAGCCAGCGGCGGCGGTGGCCGCGGAACCCCACGCGTCGCGGCACACCGGCGAGGGAGGCTTCCAACGCGGCCCGCAAAGAATTCGGCAGCAGGACCGCCACGTCGAACGGCCCCGCCTTGCGAATGATTCCGGCCACCGCGAGCACCCCCGCGCCCGCCGGGATCGGCAGCACGTCGGCCACACCCGGCACCTCGCGCCACAGGTCCGCGAGCTTGGCGGGGGCGAGCACCGTCACGCGCGCGTCCGGCCGGCCGGCGGCGATGGCACGGACGGCGGGGATCGTCATCACCGCATCACCAAGCCAGTTCGTGGAACGCACGAGGATGCGGAACGGCTTCAGTTCGGCTGGGGTCACCCCTTCCGGTAGCACGACCCCGCGCTTGTATCGAGCCAGCAGAAAACGCGGCCTCGGTGTTTTCCAACGGTTGTGCACCCAGAACCAATCCGCCGGCGAGACGTTGATTTGGCCTGTGAGCACGCGGTTGAGCCGCACGGTGAGGGCATCGACGGAATCGCCGGGCGGGACCGGCGGCGAAATAATCAGCTTCCACCGTCCCACCCCGACGGTGTGCACGGCCATCGGCACGATCACCGCGTTCGTGCGGAGGGCGAGCAACGCGGCGAGCGTGGAGGTGGAGGCCAGCCTCCCGAACAAGGGCGTCCACACGCCGCCATCGCCCGCGTGTTGATCGATCAGGACGCCTAGCGCGCCACCCTCGCGCAGGAACGCGGTGGGCGCGTTGAAGCCTTGCTTGCGGTTGAAGAGAGAAACCTTGTGACGGGTGCGCTGGATGTGCGCCTCGATGTGCCGGTTGGCCAACCCCTGATAAACCGTGCCCCATTTTTCGTCCGCGATGATCTGGCAGGCCTGGGCGAACATTTCCCAATTGCCGATGTGGCTGATGGCCAGCACGATCCCCCGGCGCTCGGCGAACGCCGCCTGGATGATGTCCAGCCCGACGAGTTCCACGACCTCGCGCAGCCGCACGGCGTCGAAGCTGACCGCTTTGATGCTCGCCAGCAGGTTCGCGCCGAGGTTGGCGAAGTGCCGCCGCGTCAGCCGCCGGAGTTCGTCCGGCGTCCGCTCGCCGCCGTAGGCGATGGTCAGGTTGGCCAGCGCCAGGCGGCGGTAGCGTCCGAGCAGGAGGTAACCCAGCCATCCGCCGAACTGCCCGAGCCGGAACACCACGGTCAACGGCAGCGCGCCGACGAGGAGCGTCACCGTCCGGTACAACAGGTAAACCAGGTAGTCCATGCGCGGGCCGAGGGCGGGCGGAACGCTCAACGCGGCGTCTTCGAGTACATTTCCCACAGGGGGTGGGTGTCGAGCATGTTGGGCTGGAGGCCGCCGAGTCGTTCGCCGTCGTAAAGCTCGACGCCGACGTAATAGTATAGTGGACAGATGGGGGTCTCTCCGGAGATGAGCAGTTGTTCCGCTTGCCGGAAAAGCTCGAAGCGCCGCTCGCGGTCGATCTCGCGCGCGGCCCGGGCGAGGAGTTCGTCGTAGCGGGGATCGGACCAGCCGGTGCGGTTGTTGCCGCCGCCGGACAGCCACATCTCCAGAAAGGTGTTCGGGTCGTTGTAATCGCCCACCCACACGCTGCGGCCGAAGTCGTAGTCGAGCCGTTTCATCATGGAACTGTAGACCTTGTTCTCGTGCGGGCTCAGCGACATGCTCACGCCCAGTTCGTGCTCGAACATGCTCTTGAGTTCGACGGCGATGTACTGGTTTTGCTCGCCCTCATTGTACAGGTAGGCCACGGGCGGAAAACCGGCCCCGGCCGGGTAGCCCGCGTCGGCGAGCAACTGTCGCGCGCGCGCCGGATCGTAACCCAGCCCCGGGGTGGGCGGCTGGTAGCCCGCCGTGTCCGGTGGCACGAGCGAGTACGCGGGCCGTTCACCGGCCTTCGTGATTTTTTCGACGAGCAGCGTCTTGTCGATGACGAGCGAGAACGCCTGCCGGACGCGCGGATCGTCGAACGGCCGGCGCGTGCAGTTGAAGCGCAAAAAATAATTGCCCAAAAATGGCGCGGCATGGAAATACGGCTTCGTGCGCAGTTCGCCGATGAGCGCGGGGGGCGTCAGGCCCTTGTCGAGGATCAGGTCGCACATGCGGCTCGAAAAAAAGTTCAGCGCGACGTTGGCGTGGCTGATGGGCAGCATGTCCACCGTTTCCAGCCGGACGTGCTCGCGGTTCCAGTAATACGCGCTTTTGCGAAAGCGGATTTTGTCGTTGAGCCGCCATGCCTCCAGGGTGTAAGCGCCGTTGGACACGATGTGCCCGGGTTTGGTCCAGCCATCGCCCCAACGCTCGACGGTCGGCGGATGGACCGGGGCCAGCGTGGTCAGCGCGCAAACGTCCAGGAAATACGGCGTGGGATGCTCCAGCGTGACCACGAGCGTCTCGTCATCCGGCGCACGGACGCCGACCTCGGCAAAAGGGAACGCGCCGGCCTCGGCGTTGTTGTATCTCTGGCCGTTTTTGACGAGAAAAAGCTGGTACGCGTACTGGGCTCCCGTTCGCGGCGAGAGCACCCGCCGCCAGGATTCGACGAAGTCGCGCGCGGTCACGCGGTCGCCGTTGCTCCAGAGCGCGTCGCGGCGGAGGTGAAACGTGTATTCGGTCGCGTCGGGGGAGATGTCCCAGCGTTCGGCCACGCCCGGCTGCGGCAGGCCGGCGGCGTCGAAGGTGGTCAGACCTTCAAAAAGCGCGGAGCAAAGCCGCTGGTCAGGCTGCACGGTCGCCAGCGCGGGGTCGAGCGTCTCGGGTTCGGCGCCGTTGGCGATGATGAGGTCGGCGCGGCGGGCATCCCGTGGTCCGCACCCGGCAACCGAAACTGCGAGCGCCAGACACAGAGCACCGATGAAAGTGCGGTGCTTCAACAAGACAGACGGGGCGCGGGTCAAGGCGTGGCGGTCGGGACCGGAACGTCGCCGGGCGTCGCCACCGGCGCGGGAACCGTCGTCGTGTCGATGCCGCGCATGTCGTCGGGAACGGCAACCGGCGCGGGGGTGGCGCTGGCCGCCGGCGTCGGCGCGATTGGCGGGTTAGCCACGGCAGGCGGGGCCGCGATCAGATGAACCGGCGGGGCTGGCGAAGGCGTGGGGACGACCGAAGGCGCGGGACTCGGCGTCGGCACGACGGCCGGAACCAGCGGCGCCGACGCGGCGGGTGAGGCCACCGGCGGGACGGAAGCCACCGGGCTGGCGGCAGGGACCACCACCGGGGCGGTGACAGCCATCGGCGTGGGAGAAACGTCCACGCCGGGCGTGGAAACAGGAGCCGGAGCTACCGAGGCACCGGGCAATGGCACAGGCACCACGGCCGGCGCGATGGCAGCGGCCGTCGGGGCAGGGGAAACAGGCGTCTCGGCGCGCCGGTTCTGGCCGATCCTGACTTTGTTACTGTTCTGGTGCGCGTAGAGGACGGCCAGGGCGATGGTCAGCACGAAGAAAAGCCCGCCCATCCACGTCGTGAACCGCACGAGCACGCTCGTCGCGGGCCCGATGTACTGCTCGACCATCCCGGAGGCAAAGGCGGTGCCCAACCCCTCGCTGCGCGGACGCTGCAACAAAACGACGAGGACGAGCAGGAGCGCGACAATGATCTGCGCCGTCAGCAGGAGATCAATCAGGAAGGTAATCATAGGGGTCGAGCCGCGCACTGTCGTGCAGACCCCTGCAAAATGCAAAATGCAGAGAGTTCAAATTGCAAAAGCTCTTGCATTTAGCA
>CAZZYS010000014.1:0-28471 GCA_964658285.1 uncultured Verrucomicrobiota bacterium | reverse complement strand
TGATGATCGTGTTGCGGAAGTCGATCTTGCGACCGAGCGAATCCGTGATCTTGCCCTCTTCGAGGATTTGCAAGAGGAGGTTCATCACGTCCGGGTGCGCCTTCTCGATTTCGTCGAACAGTACGACACTGTACGGCCGGCGGCGGACCGCCTCGGAGAGTTGTCCCCCCTCCTCGTAACCGACGTAGCCGGGAGGCGAGCCGATCAAACGCGAGGCGGTAAACTTCTCCATGTACTCGCTCATGTCGATCTGGATGAGCGCGTCGGCGTCGCCGAACATGAACTCCGTCAACGTGCGCGCCAGGAACGTTTTACCGACACCCGTCGGCCCGAGAAACACGAACGAACCAATCGGACGCTTCGGGTCTTTCAAATCGGCGCGGCTGCGGCGCAGCGCCTTGCTGATCGCCACCACCGCCTCGTCCTGACCGATGACCTGCTGCTTCAATTCGCCTTCCATGGCGAGGAGCTTCTGGGTCTCCTTCTGCTCCATGCGCTGAAGAGGCACGCCGGTGAACTTGCTGACGATGTGCATGATGTCGTCCTCGGTGACGATCACCTCGCGCTCTTCGCGCTGCTCACGCCAATCGGAGAGAATCTTCTCCAGCTTGTCCTTGGCCTGCTTCTCGGTGTCGCGCAACGACGCCGCCTTCTCGAAGTCCTGGGCCTTGATGGCCGCCTCCTTCTCGACGCGGATGTCATCGATGTCCTTCTCGATTTCCTTCACGTCCGGCGGACGGGTCATCGCACCGATGCGGGCACGTGCCCCGGCCTCGTCCATCACGTCGATGGCCTTGTCCGGCAGGAAACGGCTCGGGATGTAGCGGTCCGACAGCTTGACGGCCTGTTCCAGCGCCTCGTCGGTGAGCTTCGCCTTGTGGTGCGCCTCGTACTTCGGGCGCAGCCCCTTGAGGATGAGGATGGCCTCGTCGATGCTCGGCGCGTCCACCTTCACGGTCTGGAAACGGCGTTCGAGCGCCGCGTCCTTTTCGATGTACTTGCGGTACTCGTTGAGGGTCGTGGCACCGACGCACTGCAATTCGCCCCGGCTCAACGCCGGCTTGATGATGTTGCTCGCGTCCATCGCGCCTTCGGCCGAACCCGCGCCGACGATGGTGTGGAGTTCGTCGATGAAGAGGACCACGTTGCGCGAACGGCGGATTTCGTCCATCACCGCCTTGATGCGCTCCTCGAACTGGCCGCGATACTTCGTGCCCGCGACCATCAGGGCGAGGTCGAGGGTGATGACTTTCTTGTCGCGCAGCAACTCGGGGACGTTGCCGCCCGCGATTTCCTGCGCCAGTCCTTCGGCGATGGCGGTCTTGCCGACGCCGGCCTCACCGAGCAACACGGGGTTGTTCTTCGTGCGGCGGCAGAGGACCTGGATGACGCGCTCGATCTCGTTCTTCCGGCCGATGACCGGGTCGAGTTCGCCCTTCTTGGCCAACTCGGTGAGGTCCCGGCCAAACGCGCGCAGGGCCGGGGTTTTCACGTCTTTCTTGTTACCGTTTTCGGTGGGCATTTCTTGTTCTGCCTCGGGTGGGGTGAAATTCGGGTCGAGTTCCTTAAGGATTTCGTTGCGGGTGCGCTCGATATCCACTTCCAGGCTCTTGAGGACGCGGGCGGCGACGCCTTCGCCCTCGCGCAACAGGCCGAGGAGGATGTGTTCGGTGCCGACGTAGGAATGGTTGAGGCTCTTGGCCTCCTTGCCGGCCAGCGCGAGCACCTTCTTGACGCGCGGGGTGTAGGGGATGTTGCCGACCATCTTGGTCTCGGGGCCGCTGCCGACCTGTTTCTCGATCTCCATGCGCACGGTCTCCATGTCGAGACCCATCTTTTGCAGCACGTTCACGGCAACGCCCTGGCCGAGCTTGATCAGGCCGAGAAGCAGGTGCTCGGTCCCGACGTAGTTATGGTTGAAGCGGTCGGCCTCTTTTCTGGCCAGTGCCAACACCTGCTGCGCTCGGGGAGTAAAATTATTCATCATTTTAGACGGTGCGTGGTCCAGATGTGACCACGTTGGACAAAAAGTTAGCCGATTTCGGCGGCATTTTCAACCTTTTGGTGCTCACGGCGACATTCGAGCACGCCGCGTGCCGGTTCTCTGAGACAGCGCATCCCCGCGGCTGTTTACTGGGCGCGGGTGAATGCGAAAAAGGTCGCCCGCAGCCGGGCCGGCCATACGATCGTTCGTCGGTCGGGGGATTTGTCCCGACAACCGCTTATTCGGCTTCCTGCACACGCGAGTTTTTCGCGCGCAGTTCCTCGATCATCTTCGAGGCATCGGCCTTGGTGATTTCTTTGGTTTCGTCAAAGTCTTCCTTGGCCTCGCCCATCAGTGTCTTGAGGTAGGACATTTGTGCGCCGGTCGCCGGTTCGTCGCCGGTCGTCCAGGTGTCCGGGTCTTTGATCGTGTTGGAACTATCGTCGGGAGTAGGATGCGTGCTCATGTTTATAGATACGCTTCGCAGGATGCTTGGGACTCGGCTGCGAGAAACAATCGTGCGCGATCCTTGACGCCGCCCGGTCAAAGGTTCAATCTCGGCGAGGCGAGATTTATGAGTTTCCAGGGATCGTTTTTCCAATGAACAACGGCCCGCACGCATCTTCGGGGCGGCTCGGCTGGCTCTTCGCGGCGTTGTTGTTCGGGGTCCTCGCCGGCGGCGGCATCGCGTGGGCGTTGATCAGCCGGCACGCGGAGAACCCCTCCGTGGTGATTTACCAGATGCCGACTCCGGCGGGCTCGGCCTCCCCGGGCGACACCGTCGATCCGCTGGCACCGACGCTGCGCCGACGCCATCGCACGGTGCACGCGGCGGATGATCTCCCGAGTTTTCTAGAAGCAGCACAGGCGAGCCCGGCCGCGTCTCCGGCGGACCTCGCCGTGGGACTAGACGGCTCGACGGCGACCGAGAGTCCGTCAGCGTCCACCAGCCCGGGGCAGTCCCCGGCCGAGCGCCAGACGGTGCTCGTCGATGGGATCGCCATCACCCAACCCGCCGCTGCTTCCGCCACGCCCACCGCGCGACCGCCGGGCCGCGTGATCTACGACGCGGGCTCGACGGGGGTGGACGACAGCCTCACCCTGGCGATGGAAGGGCTCCAGAAATATTTGAAGGGGAAAGGCTTCACCATTCGTGAAGACACCTGGGGCGGCGAACTCATCGCGGGCAAGGCCAAAGCCATCCGCCACCAGCTTTTCAAGGGCAACGATTATTGGTTCTGCATGGGTTGCGCGGTGGCTGGGACCACGGTGCGCGTCCGCCTCTACGACGGCGAAGGCAACCCGGTCGACACCAACTACTGGCAGCACGAGGAAAGCGACGGTTCCTACGCCGCCGCCGAATTGCAGTGCCAGCACACCGGCACGTATTTCGTCGTGGTCTACGCGGAGAAAGCGCCCGAGGAACGCATTCCCTGGGGCGTGGTCTTCGCCTACCGTTGATCCGGCAGACGCGCCGCCTCCTCGCTGGCGTCTTCGGGCCGGGCAGTTTGCCCGTGACCCTTGCGCTGCTCGTATTCACTCTTGTCCATCGAAGGCCCGGCCATGTCGTCCACGTATTCTTCCTGCGCTTTGCGGATGGGCGGCTTTTCGCTCGAATCCGAGGTGGGTTCCGGCGGCGTGTCGTGGATGGGAGGCAGTTCGTTCATAGGAAAGGATTCGTTTGCCGGGCGCGCTTGGAGGCGGATGTTTGCGCAAGAATGAGCTGGAAACTCGATCCGTCCACCTGCGCGCTGCTCGTCATCGACGTGCAGGCACGCCTCGCCCCCGTGATGACGAACCCGGCGGCGACCATCAAGCGAGTAGCCGACGCGGTGAAGGTAGCACGGCTTTTCGGCCTGCCGGTTTTCTATACCGAGCAAGCCCCGGAAAAGCTTGGCCCGACCGTCGCGCCGATCCTTGAGGCGCTGGGAACGGATGCACCTCCTGCCCGGCTGCGGCTGGAATTTTCCAAGGCCGCGTGCTTCGCGTCCGATGAACTCCCGCCGAACCTGCTCGTCGCGGGGATCGAAACCCACGTCTGCGTGCGCCAGACGGTGTTCGATCTGCGGGAACGCGACCACTCCGTTTACCTGCTGGCGGACGCGGTGAGTTCGCGTGCGGAGACCGACCACCGGCTGGCCTTGCACGAACTCCGCGAGATCGCCCGCGCCCGGGTCACGACGCTCGAAGCGGTCGCGTGGGAAATGCTCGGCCGTGCGGAGGGCAGCACGTTCAAGAAGCTGCTGGCGATTTTGAAATGAAATCCCACCGTGCCAACGGCGTCGAAAACAACAGGTAGGGACGCGTCTCCGACGGGTCCCAAATACTTTCTGGATAGACTTCGCGCGAATGACACGGTTGCCAAAAAATCTGGGGACCCGTCGGAGACGCGTCCCTACCTGTTGCCAGAACGACCGACCGCCGGAGCGCGACCTTTTTTGCTTACGCCGCGACCGCGCGTGGCTTGAAGCCCGCTTTTTTGGTCGCCACCTTCAACGCGTCGCCGAACCGATCCAGCATTTCGTGGGTGTGGAGCGCGCTGACCGCCGTGCGGATGAGGTCTTTGCCCGCCGGCACGCCCGGGGCAATCGACATGACCGTGAAGAACCCCTGTTCCTGGAGCGACCTCCAAATAAGGTACAGCTTTTCCTTGTCGCCGATGACAATCGGCACGGCGGGCGTCGGACTGTCCCAATAGTCCAGTCCCAGCGAGCGGAGGATGCCCTGGAGGTAGCGGGTGTTTTCCCAGAGCCGTTCGCGGTGTTCGGGTTCGCGCTGCATCACCCGCAGGCTCGCCAGCGCCGCCGCGCACGCGGACGGGGTGATCGCCGCGCTGAAGATGATCTGCTGGCTGGTGCTGCGCAGGTATTCGACCGTCCCACGGTCACCGGCGATGAACCCACCCGTGCTGGCAAGCGATTTTGAAAAACTGCCGCTGATGAGGTCCACCTTTTCGGTCAACCCGAAGTGATCCGCCACGCCCCGGCCGTCGCGGCCCAACACGCCGAAGCCGTGGCAGTCGTCCACGACCAGGAACGCCCGGTATTCGTCCGCCAGCGCCACCAGTTCCGGCAGGGAGGCGATGTGCCCCTCCATCGAATAGACGCCATCGACGACGATGATCTTCGGCTGATCGGGGTCGAGCTGGGCGAGCAGCGTTTCGAGCGAGCGCATGTCCTCGTGCGTGAAACGCTCGACCTCCGCGCCGCTCAGCCGCACGCCGTCCCACAGCGACGCGTGGATGCTCTTGTCCACGATGAGCACGTCCTTGCGCTGCGCCAGCGAGGAAATGCTCGAAATGCACGCCATGTACCCCGCGACCGAGACGTGGCAGGCTTCCTTGCCGAGAAACGCGGCGAGTTCGTCCTCCAGCTCGACGTGGTAGGCCCGCGTGCCGTTGGCCAGGCGCGAGCCGCACGGACTCGTGCCCCACCGGTCGATGGCGTCCTTGGCCGCGCGGCGCACCTCGGGATGGCTCGTCAGCCCGAGGTACTCGTTGCTGGACATCATCACCAGCTTCCTGCCGTTGACGATGATGTGCACGCCGTCGGCCTGCTCGACCACGTTGTAATACGGTCCGTACTTGAGGCGCAACCGCGTGCTGGCGTCGGTGCGGCAGCGCTCGGCCACAGGCTTGGCGCGGTCGGCGAACAGGGAAACTTTGAACATGGCTGGGCGCTCGTGCATCTAACGGGTCACCCCCCGCGGCGTCAACCGTCAACTCACCGCCAAACGCACCGGACCGGCAAATTTTTTCCTTGGCCGTTGACCCTCCCGCCCCTACAAGCGATGGGGCTCGTGATGAAACTCCTCCCCTGCAAGCCTCGTCGGCCGCGCCCCGCCCGGTCAGACGGCGGAGAGGTTTTCCGGGTTGCGCTGATCCTGTCGGCGGCGTGTCTGCTGATGTCCGCCGTGGTTTGCCTCGCGGGCGGGCCGGCGGAGGTGCCGGTTTATTCCCTGGATGATTGTCTCGCGCTGGTGCGCAAGCAGAACCCGGACGTCCTGGCGGCGGCCAAACGCGTCGATGCCACGCGGGCGGCCATCACGACGGCCAAGGCCGGGATCTATCCCTCGCTCACCACGACCGGCTATTACCAATACCGGGAGCAGAGCCTCACCAGCTCGGGCGGAACGAACCCCAACCAGCGCAAGGTGGATTACTACGGGGACGCGCGGCTCTCGCAAAACCTGTATTCCGCCGGGGCGGTGCGCAACCGCATCGCCGCCGCCAAAATCCAGGCGGAGGCCGAGCAGAACACCTACGCCGCGCAGATCGACACCTCGACGCTCGCCGCGCGCCTGGCCTTTTACCAGACCCTCTACGCCGAGGCCAGCATCGGCATCCGCCAGCAGGCGGTGGACCTGCTCAGAGCGCAGCTCAAGGACCAGACCGACCACCTCGCCGCCGGGACGGTCGGGCAGCTCAACGTCAACCGCGCGCAGGTCAGCCTCGCCAACGAACAGCCCCTGTTACTGGACGCACAGGCCAGCGTCCAGACCGCCTACGTGGCGCTCGCGCAACTCCTGGGCGTCGCCTATCCGGCGGACGCCCGGGCGCGGCCCTTCCGCATCCGGGGCGAGTTGTCGTGTCCGCCGATGCGCCTGACGCTCGCCGAGTGTCTCGCCCGCGCCCAGGCGAACCGGCCCGAGATCGCCTCCCGCAAGCTGGCCATCGACGCGCTCAGGCATCAGGTCATCGTGGAGAAAAGCACCAACCGCCCGCAGGTCAGCGCCTTCGCCTCGTACGATATTTACAGCGAACCCAGCCTGCTCTCGGTGCGCGATAATTTCTCGGGCGGCACGGTCGGCTTGCAGGCGTCGTGGAACGTTTTCGACGGCTTCGCCACGCGGGGCCGGGTGCGCAGCGTGCAGGCGCAGCAGGGCCAGGCCGAGGCGCTGCTCGAAGCGACCCGGCAGCAGGTCGAGGCCGACGTGCGGACGGCCTTCTACGACCTCCAGGAAACCGGCGAGACTCTGCGACCGCTCGGGGAGAACATCGCGCGGGCCAACGAATCGGTCACCCTGAGCATCCAGAGTTTCGACACGGCGGCGGCCACCCAACTCGACGTGCTGCAAACCCGGATTTCCCTCACGACCGCCCGGCTCTCCGAACTGGCCGTGCGCCTGCGCTACCACAGCGCCCTCGCCCGCCTGGAACGCGCGATGGGCATGGGCCGCCCGACCGCAGGCAACGCGACCACCCTGCCCGCGGCGAATAAGTGACTCGCACCGTGATCTTCACGAAAATCTTCCACCGCCGCGTCCCGGTCTTGGCGGCGGCGATTCTCGCGCTCCTGCCCTCCGCCGGGGCCGAAGTCCTGACGCTGGAGGATTGCCTGCGCGAAACGGCCGCGCACAACCCGACGCTCATTTCCCAGCAGTTCGAGGTCCAGCGTGCGACCGGCACGCGTCTGACGTTGCGCGCCCGGGCGCTGCCCACGCTGAACCTCGGCTCGAACCTCGGCTACCAGGGGGCGGAGGACTCGAACCAGCAGCGGATCACGACCCGCCTCGCCAACGGCAAGACGCAAACCACAATTGTCACGAGCGTCCGCCAGGCGCAGGCGATCTTCCTGGGGACAGGCTCTCTGACGCAGACGATCTTCGACGCGGCGATCCCGGCGTCCTGGCGGCGGGGCAACGTGGGCATCCTCGCGGCGCAGCAGACGTATTACACCGTCGCCGTCAGCGAGCTTTACCAGGCGCGCACGTTGTTCACCCGGGCTCTGTACGAGCAAAAGCGAGGGGAAATCTTGCGTGAAATCGCGGGGGACCTCGCCGCGAACATCCGGTCCGTGGAGGCGCTGGTCACCGCCGGGGTCAGAGGCCGGCAAGACCTCCTGATTGCCCAGGTGCAACGCGCAAATTTCGATCCCTCCGTGCTCGAAGCCGGCGGCACCTATCGTTCGACGCTCGCCTCCCTGCTCCAGCTCATGGGGCGGCAGCCGGGAACCGGCCCGGGCGGCGAAGATCCGCTGACGCGAATCACCCTGCGCGGCGAGCTGGAAGAAAATTCCATCACCTTCGACGCCGGGGCGGTCGGCAAGGAAGCCATCGCCCATCGCCCGGACATCCAGGCCCTGCGCGCACAGGTGCAGGGTTTCCAGGAGGACGCCCGGATCGTGCGCGGCGGGTATTATCCGCGCGTGCAGCTCTACCTCGCGGGCGAGCTGATCCCCGAGAGCTTCGTGCGGAGTTCCCGGCCCAACGCCATCCGTAGTTCCGATCAGGTGCAGACCACCGAGATCCGGCCCGGGGTGCGCGAGGACTGGACGGTCATCGACACGGGGACGATCCGCGGCGAGTCGCGGCGCATCGACGCCGTGGTGGCGGAACTCGCGGTCGGTCTGGCGCGGCTGGAGCGCAACATCCCGGGCGAACTCGCCGGCGTGCGTGCCTCCGTCGAGGGCAGCGCCGCGACCCTGGCCACCCTGCGCGGAAACGTCGAGACCGCCCGGAATACTTTGAACGTCATCAACGCGGGAATTGCCCAAGGACTCAACTCGCAACTCGAATTCCTCGACGCGCAAAACGGCGTGTTGTCCACCCGCTTGGGAATGTTGGACGCCTCGCTTGCTTTGACCCAGGCCCGCACCGAATTTGACCGCATCACCGGCCGCTACTTGCGGTTCGTCACCGACGACGCTCCCGCCGCCGCTCCTTCCACCCGACCCAGCCGATAGTGAATCCCGAAAATCTTCGTTCGACCCCCGCCCAGACCCGGCGGCAGGCCGCCATCCTCAGTTTCCTGCGCTGGGCGGCCGTGCTCATCCTCCTCTTCGTCCTCACGATTTCGGGATATTACCTCTACGTGAACGTGATCAACCGGCCGCCGGCCGAGGTGTACGTCGTTTCGCGCGGGACGGCGGTGTCGGCGGTTTACGGCACGGTGACGATCACTTCCGCCCAGCAGTTGGCGATGTTCGCGCAGAACAGCGGCTATTTGCACTACGGCCCGGAGTTGAAGGGCACGGCGGTCACCCTGAACGGCCAGGTGGTGAAAAAAGACATGCTCCTGGGCACGGTGGTCGACGAAATCGGCCAGCGCACGCTGGAGAACGCAAAGCGCGACTACGAGGCGGCCCTGTCGCGCCTGAAGGTCGGCCCCCCCAGCACCGGTCCCCTCCAGTCCGCGCAGAACAAGGTGGACGCCATGAAGAAACTGCCTCCGAACATCACGCCGAAGGTCGAGTTCGACGCGGCGGTGAACGAACTGGAACGTCTGAAAAGCGCGGTCTCGACCGAAAAGCTCGATCTCGAACACTCGGCCGACACATACGCCTCGGCTCTGAAGTCCGCCGAGGAACAGCTCCGGCGCACGGAAATCCACGCGCCTTTCGACGGCATCCTCACGCTCATCAACTACAACGACGGCGCTTACGTGACCACCAACCAATCGCTCTTCACCGTCGCCGATCCCAGGACCTACGTGGCGGGCGAGGTGAACGAGGAGGACGTGGGTGAGTTGCGCCACGGCATGAAGGCCGAGGTGCGGCTCTATTCCTACGGCAACCAGACGTTTGAAGCCACGCTCGACAACGTGCTGCCGGCCCCGGTCGTCAACACCTCGCGTTACTCCGTCATCCTGTACCTCGACAAGCCGCCCGATAACCTCCTCTTCGGGTTGACCGGGGAGATGAACGTGATCCTCGGGAAGAAACCGAACGCGGTCATCATCCCGGCGCGTGCGGTGAACGTCGATCAGGTGCTCATCGTCGAGGACGGCACCGTCGAGCAGCGCACGGTGAAGATCGGCTTCAAGGGGCTCGAATACATGGAAGTTCTCGATGGCGTGAGCGAGGGCGACCAGGTCATCGTGTCCGACCAGGACGCGTTCAAGCCGGGCGAGCGCGTGCGCGCGGTCAAAACCAACCAGGGCAAGGCGAAAAAATAACCTGTGAGTTCCCCGGGCCTCGGTCCCTCTCTCTACATCGGCTTGCGGTTCACCGTCAGCCGCAAGCGCTCGCTGGTCTTCAGCCTGTTGGGCGTGATCTTCGGGGTGGCGTTTTACATCGTCCTCCAGGCGCAGACGCAGGGCTTCGAGCAATACTTCATCAAGACGATCCTCGGCTCCAGCGGCGCGATCATCATCGGCGACCGCTTCCAGAATCGCTACACGACCTTCGACAACACCGAAGGCGGCACGGTGATGGGCGGCCAGCAGCGGCGCAAATACTACGACGGCATCACGGACGCACCCGAGCTGATGCGCGTGGCGCGGCAGTTCCCCAACGTCCTCGCCTGCGCGCCACTTCTACAGGGCAACGTGACCGCGCGAGGGGATTTCCAGACCGAGGTCATGACCCTCCAGGGCATCGACCTCGAGCTGCACCTGCGCGCCACCGCCCTGCGCGACCAGATCATCGCCGGAAGCCTCAACGAATTCCGGGTGAATCCCTCCGGTCTGATGCTCGGTTCGCTGCTCGCTCTCAAACTCCAGGTCAAGGTCGGCGACAACGTGACGATCCTCGGCAACAACGACGAACGCAAGGCGATGACCGTCTCGGCAATCTTTCGCAGTGGCGTCAACGCCATCGACGAAAGGCGCGGCTACGTCGCGATCCGCGTCGCCCAGGGGTTGCTGGAAAAACCGTCTCAAGTTTCCCAGATCATCGTGACCTTGCGCGACCCGGACCGCGCCCCGGCGCTCTCGGACCATTTCGAGCGGTTGTTCGGCCACCAGGCGCGTCCGTGGCAAATCCGCGAGGAGGGACTCTTGAACGTGTTCTCCACGCTGCGGATCTCGGCGGCGATCACGGTGAGCCTCATCATCATGCTGGCCGGCGCGCTGATCTTCAACACGCTGACCATGACCGTGCTCGACAAGGTGCGCGAGATCGCCATCCTGCGTTCGATGGGCTACCGGCGGTGGGACATCACCATCATCTTTTTGTTCCAGGGTTTCATCGTCGCCACGCTCGGCTCGCTACTGGGCGCGGGGTTCGGCGCGTTGCTGACCTACGGCATCTCGCAAATCCCGATCAAGGTGCGTGGCGTGTTGTACGCGGACCATTTCATCGTGGCCTGGGATGTTCACCACTATATCTACGCGGCGGTCATCGCTTTCGTCGCCGTGCTGACGGCCAGTTATTTCCCGGCCCGCCGCGCCGCCAACCTCGCCCCGGTGGATATCTTGCGCGGCTCGGGCCAGTAGCTTTCAAATTTTCCACATGGCCGGACCCGGAGACCATCCAGCAGATCGCACCGAAGCCGCCACCGGCAGCGCACCGTTGCCGTTGCAATGCGACAATCTGGAGCGGTTCCTCGGCCAAGACGAGGCGCGTGTCCACGTCCTGCGCGGCGTCTCGCTCGCGCTCGAACGCGGCTACACCCATGCGGTCGTCGGGCCGTCCGGCTGCGGCAAGAGTTCGCTGCTGTACATCCTCGGTTTGCTCGACCAGCCCGACGCGGGGCACCTCTCCATCGGCGGGCGGGCGGTGGCGGGGCTGCCGGACGACGAACTCTCGCGCCAGCGCAACGAGTTGCTGGGGTTCATCTTCCAGTTTCACTTCCTGTTGCAGGACTTCACGGCGCAGGAAAATGTCATGATCCCCATGCGCCAGCTCGGCCGCTGGAACGAGTCTACGATGCGCGACCGTGCCGCGCACCTGCTCGACTCGGTTGGACTCGGGGACAAGACCCGGCGTCCGAGCCGGCATCTGAGCGGCGGCGAGCAACAACGCGTGGCCATCGCGCGCGCCCTGGCGAACGATCCGGAAGTGATTCTCGCCGACGAACCCACCGGCAATCTCGACACCGCGAACTCCACACGGGTGTTCTCGCTCCTCACCGATCTGGTGCGCAGCGAGAACAAAGCGCTGCTGCTGGTGACGCACAATCCCGGCATCGCCAGCGCGTGCGATTGGGTGCTGACGATGCGCGACGGCCAGATCGTCGAGCAGCAGTGGAACCCGCGCCAGTAGCGTCAGACCACGTCGGCGAACGCGGGCTTGGCAGTCATGAACACGCGGTAGCCGACTGCCGCGAAGACGGTCCCGGCGGCCAACATGCCGAGATACCCGTGCCACTCCATCGGAAACCCGCGCACCGACAGGTCGCGGCTCTGCTGGCAGAAAAACGCGATGGGATTGAACCGCAGGAAACTCTGGTATTGCACCGGCACCTGATCGATCCGGTAGAAAACCGCGCTGGCGTACATGAGCACGGTCGTCACGGCCAGCATCGCCTGGACCAGATCCCGCACGAAAACGCCCAGGGCGGACAGGATGTAGGTCAGGCCGAGCGCCCAGCAAAAAATCACCGGCAGCAGGAGCGGCCAGTACAGGATCGTCGCCGGGAGTCCGTGCGGCACGCTCGCCGGTTGCTCCCAAGCCCGCAGGAAGGCCACTCCGAGGCACAGCGGCACGAAGCTGATGAGCAGATGCAGCACGGCCGAAAGCACGACCGTGACCGGCAGGATTTCGAGCGGGAACACGGTCTTGGTCACGTAGTTGGCGTTGGTCAGGATGAGCAGCGGAGCCCGGTTCAGGCATTCCGCGAACAGGTTGTAGATGATGAGCCCGGCGAAAAGCATCAGGGCGAAGTCGAACGAGCCTTCATGCGGATTGCCGGTGAACTTCGCCGCGAAGATGAACTTGAAGACCACCGTGAAGATGGCCAGGAGCAGCAGCGGGTTGAGGAACGACCAGACGACACCCATGTACGATCCCCGGTATCGGCCGAGCACCTCGCGCCGGGTGAACTGCCGGATGATGTGCCGGTAGCGGACGAGGTTGCGCACGAAACGCGCCGGCGAAGGTAGGGTGCGTGGAGCGGCGGTAGGACGGGAGGCAGAGGACGGGGGCATGGAAAACGGTAACGCGCTAAGCTCCGCCGTCCGTCCACGCGGTCAACCCGCATTCCCGCCACATCGTCGTGCGTTGACCGTTGACAGCGACGCCCACCCCTCCTTACCGTCCGGCAGCATCGCGTTCCGGCAGCCGCCACATGGAACATTACAAATACCTCATCCTCGGAGCCGGACCTTCCGGGCTCGCGTGCGCCCACGTCTTGCGCCAGATGGGCCAGGAGTCTTTCCTCGTCCTGGAAAAGGAAAACGAGGCGGGCGGCCTGTGCCGCAGCACGGAGGTGGACGGCAAGCCACTCGACATCGGCGGCGGGCATTTCCTCGACCTCAAACGCAAGGAAGTCCTCGAACTGCTTTTCCAGTTCATGGGGCGTGAGGAGTGGCAGGAGCACCACCGCGTTTCCAAAATCCGCATCCGCGGCGTGGAAATCGACCACCCTCTCGAAGGCAACCTCTGGCAGCTTCCACTCTCGGACCAGATGGATTTCCTGGAGTCCATCGCCAAGGCCGGTTGCCTGCGCGGCGAGCCGATGCCGGCCGCGTTCGCGGATTGGATCACCTGGAAGCTGGGCGAATGCATCGCGCGGGAATACATGCTGCCCTACAACCGCAAAATCTGGTCGATGGACCCCAATGCGCTGGGCACCTACTGGCTCTACAAACTGCCGGACGTGTCGTTCCGCGAGACGCTCCAGAGTTGCCTGGAACGCCGGATGTTCGGCGCGCTGCCCGCGCACGGCACCTTCCTGTACCCGAAGGAACACGGCTACGGCGAGGTGTGGCGGCGCATGGGCGAGGCGCTGGGCGACCGGCTCCATCTCGGCGAGCCCTTGCAAAGCGTGGACTCCGAACGGCGGATCGTGAACGGCCGCTACCAGGCGGACATCATCGTCAATTCGATCCCGTGGTCGGCCTGGAAACAGGCGGGATCGATGCCGCCGGAAGTCCGCGACGCCGTGGACGGCTTGGTGCAAGTGCCCATCGACGTGGACTACTGCGCCGACACGCTCCCGAGTGATTCGCACTGGACCTACGATCCCGACGAGGCGAAAAGCTTTCACCGCATCCTGCTCCGGGCGAATTTCTGCGGCGGCTCGCGCGGCTACTGGACCGAGACCAACGCCGCGCGCTCCCCTGCCCTCCAGCCGGGAGGTTTTCGCCATCGCAACGAGTTCGCCTACCCCGTCAACACACTCGACAAACCGGCGAAGGTCGCCACCGTCGCGGCCTGGGCGAAGTCGCACGGCATCCAGCCGCTCGGACGCTGGGGCCACTGGGAACACATGAACTCCGACGTGGCGGTGTCGTTGGCCATCGCGGCCGGGCGCGAACTGGCTGCCACCAACTAACCGCCCGGCGTGGTCATCATCACATGAAATACTTTATCACCGGCGTGGCCGGATTTATCGGCAGCAGTCTCGCGGATCGTCTACTCGGGGAGGGCCACGAAGTCGTCGGCTGGGATAATTTTTCGACCGGCCAAAAAGAGTTTTTGGAGGCGGCAGGCCAGCACCCGTCGTTCCGGCTCGTTCGTGGCGACAATCTCGACCTGCCCGCGCTGACGGCCGGGATGGCAGGGTGTGAGTTTGTCTTCCATTTCGGCGCGAACGCGGACGTGCGTTTCGGCCTGGAACATCCCGGCAAGGATTTGCAGCAGAATACGATTGCGACCTTCAACGTGCTCGAAGCGATGCGCGCCAACGGCATCCGCCACATCGGGTTTTCCTCGACGGGCAGCGTGTACGGCGAGGCGGCGGTGATCCCCACGCCGGAGGACGCGGCGTTCCCGATCCAGACCTCGCTCTACGCGGCGTCCAAGGTCGCGGGCGAGAACATGATCCAGGCGTATTGCGAGGGATACCACTTCGAGGGGTATATCTTCCGGTTCGTGTCGATCCTCGGGGAGCGATACACCCACGGGCACGTTTTTGACTTTTACAAACAGTTGCTCGAACACCCCGACCACCTCCAGGTCCTCGGCGACGGCACCCAGCGCAAGAGCTACCTCTACGTGCAGGATTGCCTCGACGCGATGCTGCACGTCACCCGCGCCGGCACCGCGCGCGACACCCGCCACCGCGTGCAGGTCTACAACCTCGGGACAGCCGAGTATTGCCGGGTGAAAGATTCGATTGGCTGGATCAGCGGGCATCTCGGCCTGCAGCCCGAACTGCGTTTCGCGGGTGGCGAACGCGGCTGGGTGGGCGACAACCCGTTCATCTTCCTCGACACCGCGAAAGTGCGCAAAACCGGTTGGGCCTCCAAGCTCACGATCCAGCAGGGCATCATCCGCACCGTGACCTGGCTGCAGGAAAACGTCTGGGTCTACCAGACCCGGCACTAGCGTGAAAACGGCTGGACGGCTGGTCATCACCGGGTCGAGTTCGGGCATCGGCCGGACGCTGGCGCAGCACTTCGCCGCGCACGGCTGGTCGGTCTGGGGGCTTGCCCGGCGTCCGCAGGACAATCTCCCCGGCGGCGAATTCCGGCATTCCGTCTGCGACGTGGCGGACTGGCCGACGGTCAAGGGGGCGGCCGATGAGGTCGCTGCACACTGGGGGGCAGTGGACGCGCTGATCTGTTGCGCGGGCGTGCAGGGTGCCGTCGGGCCAGCGATGACTCTCGCGCCCGAAGCGTGGAGCCAGACCGTCCGCGCGAACCTGGAGGGCACGTTTAACAGCGTCGCCGCTTTTTTTCCATTGCTGGAACGCGCCCCGCGCCGGGCGAAGGTGCTCTGTTTTTCGGGTGGCGGGGCCGCCGCGCCGCGCCCGAACTTCTCGGCGTACGGCGTGGCCAAGGCCGGGGTGGTGCGGCTGGTGGAAACACTCGCCCACGAATGGCGGCAACTACCCGTCGATATCAACGCGGTCGCTCCCGGCGCACTGCCGACCCGGCTGACGGAGGAGGTCCTCGCGCTCGGCCCCGAGCAGGCGGGCGCATCGGAATACGCCGCCGCCCAGCGCACGGCCGCGCAGGGACCGGAGGGCTTCGCAAAAGTCGTGGCGCTCGTGGACTGGTTGCTCTCTGCCGCGTCCGACGGCATCAGCGGCCGGTTGCTCAGCGCGCCCTGGGACCCCTGGACGACGCTGGCTGCCCGCCGCGAAGAGTTGGCCGCCTCGGACATTTATACCCTGCGCCGCATCGTCCCCGAGGACCGGGGGGCGGCCTGGTCGTGAGGCATCTTCGGCCTTGGCAACGGCCCTCGCGCGGCTAGAATGCCCTCCCTTTTCATGGCGAGCGAATCTTTCCCCGGTTTCGGCATCGTGGGTTGCGGTCTCATCGGCCGCAAGCGCCTCGCCAGCCTGCCCGTCGGCGCGGTGCGGATGGTCTGTGACCTCGATCTGGCGCGGGCGGAGGCCCTGGCGCGGACCGCCGGCTGTCCGGCGACGGACCAACTCGACGTTCTCCTGGCCCAGCCGGACATTCAGGCGGTGGTCGTCGCCACGCTCAACGGTTCGCTCAGCGAGATCGCCACCCGGGCCGTGCAAGCGGGGAAAGACGTGCTCGTCGAAAAACCCGCCGCGCGCACCGTCGCGGAACTCGACGCTCTCGCCAATGCCGCCCACGCTCACGACCGGCTCGTGCGGGTCGGGTACAACCATCGTTACCATCCGGCGTTCCTCAAGGCGCGGGAGATCGTGGACTCCGGGGCGCTCGGTCCGCTGATGTTCATCCGCGGACGGTACGGCCACGGCGGACGGGTCGGCTACGACCGCGAATGGCGGGCCGACCCGCAGCTTTCCGGCGGCGGCGAGTTGATCGACCAGGGAGTACATCTGATCGACCTGGCGGGCTGGTTTTTGGGCGATTTCCCGACCGTCGAAGGCCACGCGACGACTTCCTTTTGGGACATGCCCGTCGATGACAACGCCTTCCTCTCGTTGCGTACCGCCGCAGGTCAGACCGCGTGGCTGCACGCGAGCTGCACCGAATGGAAAAACCTGTTTTCGTTCGAGATTTACGGCCGTGACGGCAAGCTGCACATCGACGGGCTGGGAGGCAGCTACGGCCTGGAACGGTTGGCCTATTACAAGATGCTTCCCGAGATGGGCCCACCCGAGACGACGGCGTGGGAATACCCGCGCGGCGACGAATCGTGGCGGTTGGAAACGAACGCGTTCGCCGAAGACGTGCGGTTGCGCCGCACCCCTGTTCCCGGCTTGAAGGAGGCCCGCGCCGCCCTGGTGGTCGTGGAAACGATTTACGCCCGGGACCGGCGTCCGTAGCCCGACCTCGCCGGCCGATGTCATCCCCACCATGACGGAAGACCTTCCCCATCCCGGTGGCGCAGCGCCTGTCACGCCACCGGCCGGCCGGCCCTGGCGCTGGCTGCTGGCGCTGGCGGCCCCCTTCGTCCTCTGCCAATTGATCCTGCTGGTCACGGGGAAGACCTTGCCCGCGTTCTGGGCTCACCTCGACGAAGCGGACCACTGGCAACTGACCCTCTGGTTTGCCGAACGCCTGCCGCATTTCGACGCGGTTTATCCGTACTCGGCGACCACGCCGTTGTTCCACCTGCTCGGTGCGTGCCTGGTGCGGCTCGTCGGACCGAACCTCCCGCTCGCGCGCGTGCTCAACACGGGGTTTTCCCTGGTGGGCGTGCTCGCGCTTTTCGGGCTGCTGAGGCGCGACGGACGCCACGGCCTGCCGACGGCGGCGCTGCTGACGACCGTCTTTTTGACCTCGTGCTATTTCTTCAGCTACGCGTTTCGCTGGCTGACCGATGACCTGGCGCTGACGTTCTGCATCCTCGCCCTCTCCGAACTCTTCCGCTTCACCGACCCCGCCCGACCCGACCGCCTCCGGCGATACCTCATCGGGTGCGCGTGGGTCGGGTTGGCGATCCTGACGCGGCAGAGCTACCTGTTCCTCGGCTTGCCTTTCGGCATCACCCTTTTTTTCTCCTGTCTCCCCGCGGCCGAGATCGCTTTCGGGCTGGGGGGGTTGGCGCTGGCGGTCGTGCCGTTCGCGGGGCTGGTCCTTTCGTGGCACGGCCTGTTTCCACCCGACTTGCAAACGCGCCACGCGTCGTCGCCGGTAAACCTGTACCCTCTGAGCCTGCCGCTGATGCTGCTGGGGTTCTACGTGGCGTTTTTCAAGGGACCGCAGCTCTGGAAAACGGCGCGTTCGTGGTCCCCGCGCCAGTGGGTCTGGCCCGCCGCCGCCGCCGTCCTCGGGCTGATCGTGCTGGCGCTTTTTCCGCTCGTCCCGATTGAAGGACGGCCAGACCTCAACGTCCATTTTCCGTTGCCGGTGCAGCAAAACATTCCGGGTTTCGCCGGCTGGATTTACGCCGTCGCGGCGCATTTCCCGAAGTTGCACCACAACAGCCTGCTTTTCTGGGTGCTCCTGCCGGCCGGCCTCGCGGCGCTCGCATGCTTCGCGGCCGACGCCGCGTCCGCGCACCGCGATCCGGCGCAGGCCGTGGCGTTGTTGTTCCTGGTGGGATCGGTGCTCTCCAGTTCGCTCAACGTGATCTGCGCCCAGAAATATTACGATGCGCACGTGCTGCTTTTTCTCATCTGGCACACCCGGGAAGAGGTGGCGCAATCGTTCCTTCACCGGCTTCTTTTTGGCGGGCTGATCTTGCTTTTTTGCGCTTACTTTACTATCACGACGCTCACGATGGCGGCCTGAATCCCCGCTTCCGACCACCGCACCCGGCCGTTTCATGATTATCACCCGTTCTCCCCTGCGCATCTCCCTCGGCGGCGGTGGCACCGATCTGCCTTCGTATTACCGCGAGCACACCGGCTTCCTGATCGCCGCCGCCATCGATAAATACGTTTACATTACCCTGCACGAGACCTTCGTGCCGGAGTTGATCATCAAATACTCGAAACTCGAAAGGGTGCAGTCCATCGATCAGATCGAGCACCCGATCATCCGCGAGTCGATGCGCCACGTTGGCCTCGATGCGCCATCGTTGGAATTGACCTCGATGGCGGACATCCCCGCCGGCACGGGCCTCGGCTCCTCGGGCAGTTTCACGACCGCGTTGCTGAAAGCATTGCACGCCAAGAAAAAAAGTTTGGTTCACCCGGCCGAACTCGCGGAGGAGGCGTGTTATATCGAACTGGAAAAGCTCGGGGAGCCCATCGGCAAGCAGGACCAATACATCGCGGCCTACGGTGGGATCACATGCTTTCGGTTCCTGCCGGACGGCAAGGTGGAGGCGTGGCCGCTCAAAATCAGCGACGAGACGCTGTTCAATCTGGAGGACAACCTCCTGCTGTTTTTTACCGGGTACTCGCGTTCGGCGTCCAAAATCCTCAAGGAGCAGGACGACAAGAGCAAAGCGGCGGACAAGGGAATGGTGGACAATCTCCATTTTGTCAAAGACCTCGGCTACAAGAGTCAGGCGGCGCTCGAAGGCGGGCGCTTGGAGGAATTTGCCCGGCTGATGGACGTGCATTGGCAGCGAAAAAAGGAACGCTCGGGCGGCATGAGCAATCCGCAGATCAACGAATGGTATGACCTCGCCATGAGTAACGGCGCTCTGGGAGGCAAGCTGATCGGAGCGGGCGGCGGTGGGTTCCTGATGTTTTACGCGCAGGACAAGGCCCGGTTGCGTCACGCCCTGCGCGGGGCGGGGTTGAAGGAGATCCGCTTCCGGTTCGACTTTGAGGGCACGAAGACGGTCATCTGATCTCGGAGCCTGCCGTTACGGCTGGATTCCTGCTGCGATGGCTCATACGAACGCCTGGAAACGCGACACCCGATGACCCCTGTACTCCCTGCCCCAGTCCTCGCCGACTGGACGATTGCGCTGCTGGCGGGCGGATTGGCCACGCGTTTGCGGCCGATCACCGAGACCATTCCCAAGAGCCTCGTGACGGTCGCGGGCGAGCCGTTTCTCGCGCACCAACTCCGTTTGCTGCACGCGCACGGTTTTCGACGGGTCGTGCTCTGCGTCGGGCACCTGGGCGAGATGATCCGGCAGGAAGTCGGCGATGGCAGCGCGTTCGGGATGGAACTGGAATATTCTTTCGACGGTGCCAAGCTGTTGGGCACGGGCGGGGCGATCCAACGGGCGTTGCCACTGCTGGGCGAGGCGTTCGTGGTACTGTACGGCGACAGTTACCTGCCGATGGACTATGCGGCGGCGGTCGGGGCGTTCGCCGCGAGCGGCAAACCGGGCTTGATGACCGTGTTTCATAATCAGGGCCAGTGGGATACGAGCAACGTCGTCTTTGCCGACGGGACGATCCGGCGCTACGACAAGAGGGAACTCACGCCCGACATGCAACACATCGACTACGGCCTCGGCATCCTGCGCGCGGAGGCTCTGGCGGGTTATCCGAAAGACGAGGCGTTCGATCTGGCGGAGGTTTACCGCGACCTCTCCCGCGCCGGGCAACTCGCGGGCTACGAGGTGCGGCACCGTTTCTACGAGATGGGTTCGCCGGTGGGGCTCGCGGAACTCGATGCGCTCCTGACGGCGAACAAAGTCCCGCTCGCGCCCGACACAATCTCTTAACACGGTTCTGCTGTACCAAAGGCAAGCGATCCTCATCCTCCAGTCATTTCGTTCTCCAAACCCCCTATCCACCGATCCATGAGCGCCAATTACTCCGTCCAACACCTCCGCGAGACCGCCGAGGTCGTCTCCAAGATCGACCCCGAACTCTGCGAACGCGCCGTCGATCTGCTCGCCGAGGTCCGCGCGCGCGGCGGCCGGCTCTTTATCCTCGGGGTCGGCGGCAGCGCGGCCAACGCTTCCCACGCCGTCAACGACTTCCGCAAGATCGCCGGTCTCGAATGTTACGCCCCCACCGACAACGTCTCCGAGTTGACCGCCCGCACCAACGACGAAGGCTGGGAGGGCGTGTTCGCCGAGTGGCTCAAGGGCAGCCGCCTGAACGCGAAGGACGCGCTCCTGGTCTTCTCCGTCGGCGGCGGGAACCTGGAAAAGAACGTCAGCCCCAACCTGGTGCGCGCCCTGCAACTGGCGAAGGAACGCGGCAGCTCGGTCGTCGGCATCGTGGGCCGGGACGGAGGGTACACCGCGCAGGTCGCCGACGTGGCCATCGTCATCGCCACGGTCAACCCGGAGAACACCACGCCGCACGCCGAGGCGTTCCAGGCCGTGGTCTGGCACCTGTTCGTCTCGCATCCCAAGCTCAAGGTCGCCCAGACGAAGTGGGAGAGCACCAAGTGAACCAGCGCGCCGTCTTTCTGGACCGTGACGGCGTCATCAACCGGCCCGTCGTGCGCGACGGCCTCCCCTACCCTCCGGACACGGTGGAGGAGTTCGACATCTACGAGGACGTGCCGGCAGGGTGCCGACGCCTCAAAGCCGCCGGTTTTTTGCTCGTCGTCGCCACCAACCAGCCCGACGTGGGCCGCGGCACGCAGAGCCAGGAACAGGTCGAGGCGATCCACGCCACGATGCAGGCCGCGTTGCCCGAAATCGACCGCGTCGAGGTTTCCTACGACCCCGGCGGCAACGTCCCCGCTCCCCGCCGCAAGCCCGCGCCCGGCATGTTGCTGGATGCCGCCGACGCACTCGGAGTCACGCTGACGGAGTCGTTCATGGTCGGGGACCGCTGGCGGGACGTGGATTGCGGCCACGCGGCGGGTTGCCGGACGGTTTTCCTGGACCGGGGGTACACGGAAAAGCTCCGCCAGACCCCGGATTGGACCGTCGGCAGTTTTGCCGAAGCGGTGGCGGTCATCCTGCAAGCCGCTCTGAGTAAACCCGGCCCGTAACCGGCGAAAACGCGCTTGTCCACTCTGGCGGCGCGTCTTATGCTAGCGACCTATCTTATGAGCACCCATCTGCTGACAAACCTCCCGGTCAAAATCTTTGCGGACGGTGCCGACCGCGAAGGCATTTTTGATTTGTACCGCAAGCCGTTCATCCAGGGGCTGACGACGAACCCGACCCTGATGAAAAAGGTGGGCATCGTCGATTACGAAGCCTTTGCCAAGGCGCTGCTGGAGGTCGTCAAGGACAAGCCGATTTCGTTTGAGGTGTTCTCCGATGAGTTCGACGACATGCGCCGCCAGGCGATCAAAATCCGCGACTGGCAGGAGAATGTTTACGTCAAAATCCCGATCACCAACACCCGGCGCGAGTCGGCCTTGCCGCTCATCAAGGAACTCGCCTCCGAGGGCGTGAAACTCAACGTCACCGCCTTGCTGACCCTTGATCAGGTCAAGGGCGTCGCCGACGCGCTCAACCCGGAAGTGGCGGCGGTGGTCTCGGTGTTCGCCGGACGCATCGCGGACACGGGCGTCGATCCTCTCCCCCTGATGAAGGAATCCCTCGAACTGTTGGGCAACCAGCCGAAGGCCGAACTCCTCTGGGCCAGCGTCCGCGAGGTGCTCAACATCTTCCAGGCGGCCTCCTGCGGCTGCCACATCGTAACCGTGCCGCACGACATCCTGGCCAAAGCGATCAAGATGGGCGGCATGGACCTGGCCGATCTCTCGCTGGACACCGTGCAGATGTTCCATCAGGACGCGGCGGCGGCGGGATTCACGCTCTGAGTCCGCTGGCCGGCGGACGCGTGCAGCTCCGCGTTCGCCCTGTTTTTCCTGCCATGATCATCCTCCTCGGTGGCTCCGGTTACGTGGGCCTCGCCTACCAGAAACTTTTCACGCGGCTCGGCGTGCCTTTCCGCAACCTGGTGCGCAAACAGGTCGATTACACCGACTCTCACCAACTCGCCGATTTGCTGGCGGAGAGCCGGGCGGAGTTTCTCATCAACGCGGCCGGTTACACGGGCAAGCCAAACGTCGATGCCTGCGAAAACGACAAGGCCGCCTGCGTTTTCGGCAACGTCGTGCTCCCCGGCCGCATCCGCGAGGCGTGCGACCGGGCCGGCGTGCCGTGGGGGCACGTGTCCAGCGGCTGCATCTACACGGGCGAACGTCCGGGCGGCGGCGGTTTCCGGGAGGACGACGTGCCCAATTTTTCGTTCCGCACGAACCATTGCAGCTTTTACAGCGGCACCAAGGCGCTGGGCGAGGAGGTGCTCGCCGGGGCGGAAAATTGTTTCGTCTGGCGATTGCGGATTCCGTTCAACGAGATCGACAGCCCACGCAACTATCTGACGAAGGTCATGCGCTACGCGCGGCTGCTGGAGGCCGTCAATTCGCTGTCGCAACTCGACGAGTTCGTCCGCGCGACCTTCGAGTGCTGGCAAAAGCGGGTTCCCTTCGGCACGTACAACGTCACCAATCCGGGCGAGGTCACCACGGGCGAGGTCGTCGAACTCATCCGCCGGAGCGGCGTCAGCGACAAGGATTTCCAGTTCTTCGCCGATGAGGATGAGTTCATGCGCGTGGCCGCCAAGACGCCGCGTTCCAACTGTGTGCTCGACACCGGCAAGCTCCGGGGAGTCGGGATCGAAATGACCGAGGTCCACGAAGCGGTCGCCAGGGCATTGCGGGAGTGGGTTCGGGAGTAACCGTCTTTTTCTTTCCGGTGGATCGTACCCTTCTCGTCACTGGCGGCGCCGGTTTCATCGGCTCCAATTTCGTGCGGCATCTGCTCGCCGCCGACGAGGCGGTGCACATCGTCAACCTCGACAAGCTCACCTACGCCGGCAACCCCGCGACGCTGGCCGACCTCGACGGCAACAAGCGGCATACGTTCGTGCAGGGCGACATCTGTGACGCTGGGTTGCTCGCCCCGCTTTTCGCGGATCATCGGATCGACGCGGTCGTGCATTTCGCCGCCGAGAGCCACGTGGACCGCTCCATCGACGGGCCAGAAGCTTTTTTGCTGACCAACGTCCTGGGCACCTTCCGTCTGCTCGACGCCGCCCGGGGTCACTGGAAAAATCTTCCGGGCGGGCGCGCGGCGGCCTTCCGGTTTCTCCACGTCTCTACCGACGAGGTGTACGGCTCGCTCGGAATGACCGATCCCGCGTTCAGCGAAACGACGGCTTTCGCACCCAACAGCCCCTACGCCGCCAGCAAGGCCGGGAGCGACCACTTCGTCCGGGCTTATTTCCATACGTTCGGGCTGCCGGTGGTCACCACGAACTGCTCCAACAACTACGGGCCGTACCAGTTCCCCGAGAAGCTCATCCCGCTGATGATCCTCAACGCGCTCGACGGCAAGTCGTTGCCGATCTATGGCGACGGCGGCAACGTGCGTGACTGGCTCTACGTCGGCGACCATTGCGCGGCCATCGAAAGGGTTCTCGCCACCGGCCGCCCCGGGGAAACGTACAACGTCGGCGGCAACCACGAGCGCACCAACCTCCAGATCGTCGATAGCCTCTGCGCGGCGCTCGACCGGCTCTCGCCCCGGGCGGACGGAAGGTCCTACCGCGAGCAGAAGACGTTCGTCGCCGACCGTCCCGGCCACGACCGCCGCTACGCCATCAACAGCACCAAGCTCCAGACCGAACTCGGCTGGTCGCCGGCGGAAACCTTCGAGAGCGGCCTCGAAAAAACGATCCGTTGGTATCTCGACCACCGCGCCTGGTGCGACCGGGTGTCCGCCGACAAATACGACCGCGAACGCCTCGGCCAAGGCTAATCATGCACCATCCGACCCAGTCTCCTTTCAAGGGCATCATCCTGGCCGGTGGTTCGGGCACGAGGCTGTACCCGCTGACGCGCACGGTCAGCAAGCAGCTCATGCCGGTTTACGACAAGCCGATGATTTATTATCCCCTGAGTGTGCTCATGCTCTCGGGCATCCGGGAAATCCTCATCATCAGCACCCCCGACGATCTGCCGCAGTTCGAGCGGTTGTTCGGCGACGGCACGCAGTTGGGGCTCAAGCTCAGCTACCGGGTGCAACCCGCGCCGGACGGGTTGGCGCAGGCGTTTCTCATCGGCGCGGACTTTCTCGACGGCTCGCCCGCCTGCCTGATCCTGGGTGATAATCTGTTCTACGGACACGACCTGTCCGAAGCGCTCGGCCGCTCGGTCTGCCGCACGGAAGGAGCGACGATCTTCGGCTACCGCGTGGCGGACCCGACGGCGTATGGCGTGGTGGAGTTCGACGCGACCGGGCGGGTGCTTTCGCTGGAGGAAAAACCGGCGGTCCCGCGCTCCGACTACGCCGTGCCGGGGCTTTATTTTTACGACCGCCAAGTCGTCGAGCTGGCCCGGCAACTCCGCCCGAGCGCCCGTGGCGAACTGGAAATCACGGACCTGAACCGCGTTTACCTCGAACGGGGCAGTCTCCACGTCGAGCGCCTCGGCCGGGGCACCGCTTGGATGGATACCGGCACGCACGATTCGCTGCTCCAGGCGGCAAATTTCGTCCAGGCGATCCAGGCCCGGCAGGGATTGAAAATCGCTTGCATCGAGGAAATCGCCTACGAACACGGCTGGATCGACGCCGCCGGCCTCGCCGGCCTGATCCAGCGTCTCGGCAAAACGACCTACGCCGACTACCTCCGGCGTCTGGGCGACGGCCGGTTGTAGGTGCCGCCGCCCGGACGGCGCACGAGACAGGGCGAAACCTTTGCGCTATGCTGGGTGTTTCTTCTTTGAGGCTCTGACCACGAACATCCCAAACAAATTCGTCCTGAACGACGATTCAGGCTTTGCCTGATTTCTGCCCCCTTCTGGTATCGTACTGAATGAGTCCTGTTTTCCTCGTCGTCGGCGACACGGCACGCAACCCCGCCCGTTCGGGCATCCAAACGGTAGTGCGCTCGCTGGCGGCGGCCTTCGCGGGCCTGGAGGCAGACGTTCGCCTCGTCCTCTGGAACTCGCGTTTGCGCACGCTGCGCCCCCTCGCGCCGGAACTTTCCGTCGGACCGGCCGCTGAACCCCTGCGTGACCCGCCGGACCGGTTGCCGCCGGCCCTGTGGTCGCAACCGCTGGCGTGGCCGTCGTGGCTGCTGGCGGGCGGCCGGGGAAAATTCGTCCCGGTGCATCGCCATCCGCTGCACCGGCGCGCGCCGGCGGGAACCTGGGTGGTGATGCCCGAACTGATGTACAAGGAACGCGCGGCGCAACTCGTGGACTACGTCCACCGCCGGGGCTGGCGGCTGGCGGTGATCCTCTACGACACCATTCCCATCGAGCATCCCGAGTACGTCCCGCCCACGCTGCCGACCCAGCACACCGGCTACCTGCGGGCCTTTGCGAAGGCCGACCTCGTCCTGCCGATCTCCGAAGCCTCGGCAAAAGGTTGGCGGAAGTTTCTGGCCGCTGAAGCCCTGGAAGGTCCGCCGGTGCAGGTCTGCTCGCTGGCGTGCGATCTCGTCGGCGTGCCCAGAGTTCGCAAGGTGCCGGACCGTTCGACGTGCGCCGGTGCGGGGCCGGTCCGGATGTTGTGCGTGTCCACCCTGGAACCCCGCAAGAACCACGACGTGCTCCTGGCCGCCTACGAACGCGCCGTCCTCGCCCGCCCGGACCTGCGCCTGGAACTCGACCTCGTCGGGGCGGCATACGCCGGCTCGCAGGACATCGAAAAATCCGTCTCCGAGGCTTCGGAACGCCTTCCCGGTCTGCACTGGCACGGACAGATCGAATACGAGCAGCTCGAAGCCCTCTACGCGGCGTGTGATTTCACGATTTATCCGTCGGTGGTTGAGGGGTTTGGCCTGCCGGTGATCGAGAGCCTGTGGTTTGGCCGGCCATGCGTGTGCGCGAACTTCGGCGTCATGGCCGAGAACGCCGCCGACGGCGGGTGCCTCGTCACCGACGTGCGCGATCCGGACGCGCTGGCGGGGGCCATCCTGACACTCGCCGCCGACCCGGTCCTGCGCTGCAAGCTGACCGACGAGGCCACCTCCCGGCCGCTCAAGACCTGGAGCGAATACGCCCAGGAAATTCTCGCGTGTCTGGCGGCGCATTAAAATCCGGCAGCCGTGGAAACCGACCGTCTACTCGTCCTCTGTCGTCCGGACCGCGTGGGCGACGTGATCATTGCCACGTCGTGCCTGGCAGCGATCCGCGCCCAGCGGCCCGGGCAGCGGATGGTGTTCGCGGCGCGCGAGGTGATGCGGCCGTTGCTGGAAGGGCACCCGTTGCTCGAAGGTTTCGTGAGCTTGCCGGAGGTTACGGCAAACCCCCGAGCCGCCCGCCGTCAACTCGCCGAGGATCTCGGTCGCTGGAACGCCGCTGCCTTCGTGCAACTCCATCCCGACGCGGGGTGTCAGTCGGCCGCAAAGCTGGCTGCCATCCCGCGCCGGATCGGTTACCGGCATGGTTTTTTCATGGACCAGAGCCTGACCGACCGTGTCCCTGACCAGCGGGATTCGGGCGCGAAGCACGAGGCGGAATCTAACTTCGACCTGCTTTCCCCCCTCGGTTTCCACGCGCCCCGGACCGGGGACGAAACGCCGTCGTTGCGACCGGACGTACACCTGCCGGAATCCTGGCGGCGTTCGCTGCAAGTGCGTCTGACGGCGGCCGGCTGGGAAGACTTCGATGCGGAGGGCGGCAGTCCTTATGCCGTGGTGAATCCCGCCGCGTTCGCGCACGATCTTCGTTGGCCGGCCGAGAATTTCGGCTGGATCGCGCGCGAGTTCCTGGACTCCGGCCGTTTTGAGCGCGTCGTCGTCGTCGCGGACCACGTCAACGATCCGTCGGTGCACCAAATCCGCCGCTCGCTCGGCCCGACCCCGGGCCTGCTCGATCTCAGCGGGGCGACCAACCTGGCGGAACTCGGCTGGCTGCTGCGGTCCGCGCGCGTGCTGGTCAGCCGCAACACGGGGACGACGCACCTGGCGGCAGCCGTGGGCTGTCCGACGGTGGAACTGTTCGGCCGGTTGGAGAATCGCTACGGCCCGGCGCGCTGGCGGGCTCTGGGCGAACACACGGAGGTCATCGCTTGCCCGCCCGCGACCCGGCGCTGGAACGAACCACAACGAAAATTCTGGCAACGGTGCCACGCGGCGATTCCGCGCGAAGATGTGCTTGCCGCCGCGCTGCGCCTCGCCGAAACTCGGCCAAATTCCGCGCCCTAGGTGGGTCAGCGAGAACTCTGTCGATGAAGTTTGCCCTGCTCCTGTTTTCCTCGCTGTTGGCCGCAGTGGCGTCCATTTCCGCGCAAGCGCCCCCGCCCGCCGAAGCCACCCCTCCCCCGGCCAGTCCCGCTGCCTCGCCACCGCCCGCCCCGGTGCCCGCCGCGACCCTCCCGAACTTGCACCGCATCGTGCGAGACCTGAAAGCCAATGCGGACAACATCAGATCGCAGGGGAACTTCGGCGCGCAACTCTGGCTGATCGCCGACGAGCGTTTCTTCCAGGACTGGCGCAAACCCGAATCACCGTCCATCGATCCCCTCGAAACCGCCGTGCGCGGCCAGCCGGTTTTTACCGCCATCGTGTTCTACGGTCCCGCCCGCGACGAAAAGGGTCAGTCGAACGTCACCTACGACCTCGTGGTGCGCCGGCCCGACGGCTCGGTCTACAGCGAGCGAAAGGACCTCATGGGTTACCAAGCGGCCGCGCCGGCGGACGAACGGATGCTCACGCTCGGGCGCAGTTACCTCAACATCAACATCGGCCCGGACGACCCTGCCGGGAAATATGTCGTCGAGGCCACCGTGCACGACACGGTTGTGAAGACGGAGGTTTCCCTAAAGAAAGAGTTCGTCGTGCCGTGAGAACGCTGCGGCGGATCGACCCGCTAGGTTTCTACCGCGCTTTTCGTTTGCCCGTGGGAACGCGTGTGCCCTTCTAATTTTCTCTGTCATCCTGAGGCGCAGCCGAAGGACCTCCCCCCCGTGGTACTCGCGTCCCTCCCGC
>CAZZYS010000013.1:0-29183 GCA_964658285.1 uncultured Verrucomicrobiota bacterium | reverse complement strand
TGGACCGCGCCGGCTTCCTCACGCTCTTCGACGCGCTTGCCGGCCACCCGCGCATCACGCTCGGCCGTTCCGGTTTGCTCAAGGTCGATCCCACCCCGCTTCGCCCGCCGCTGCGCGCTAGCTTCAATCCCGACGGCTCGCTCGAACTCGCCGTCCAGTGGCCCCAGGGCAGCCGCGCGCTCGTCGCCGGTGGACGTTCCTACCTCCTGAACCCCGGCGCGAGTCAGACCACGCTCCGTCCCGTCTCGCCCGGCCTGCCCGCCGCCTACCAGACGCTCTTCGAGGAAAAGTCCCGCCGCCTGCCCGCCGATCAGGCCGCCGCGTTCCTGAGCATGGAATGGCCGAAGCTGGGACCGTTCTTCGACCTCCGCGCCGACCCAATTCCCGCCACCGCTCCCACCACCGGACCCGCCGTCATCCCCGCCACCCTCGCGGGCGTCGAACCCGGCCAACCTGCGTTCGTCCTTTCCATCGAAGGCTCGCTCAACCAACTCGGCGCGCGCCTTTCCGCGACCTACCCGAACGACCGCAACGTCTCCATCGGCGTCACCCGCGACCACGAGGCCTTCACCTACGCGCCGCCCGGTGCCGGCCCCGGCGTCCGCCACACGCGCAACGTTCCCGCCGAACGCGCCGCGCTCGCCCGCGTCACCGACTGGGGTTTCGCCGGCCCCGACGCCACCGGCCATTATTTCCTGCGTGGCGAGAACCCCATCTTGCGCTTCTTCGCCCTCGGCCTGCCCGCGCTCCAAAAACTCCCCGGCTGGAACGTCACGGTCGGCTCGCGTTTCACCAACGTCGCCAAGGGGATCGAAGTCATCACCCCAGAGATCAACCTGCGCGGCAGCGGCGAGGATTGGTTCGAGATGGAAGTCTCCCTCGCTGGCAGCAGCGGCGAGCGTTTCGCCCCCGCCGAGATTCAGCGCCTCCTCCAGATGGGCAGCGGCTCCGCGCGCCTTTCCAACGGCAAGCTCGCCGTCCTGCCCGCCGACACCCTCAACGACCTCCAGGAAGTCCTCCGCGACTGCGACCCCTCGCAACCCCGCCCCGGAGTCTACCGTCTCCAGCGTGCGCAGGGCACCTATTTGGAAGAGTCCTTCGATAAATGGGGCCTCGCGCTCGCCCCCTCGTGGAACGACTGGCGCGAACGCCAGGGCAAACTCCGCCGCACCGCTGAACCTACCCTCACCCCTGCGCTTGCCGCCGCGCTGCGTTCCTACCAGCACGAGGGCGTCCGCTGGCTTGCGCTCCTCGCCGCCAACGCGCTGGGCGGCATCCTCGCCGACGAGATGGGCCTCGGCAAAACCCTGCAAGCCCTCGCCTATCTCTCCGCCGCAAAATCCGCCTCCGCTGCTGAATCCTCAGCTTCTGCCTTTCATCCTTCGCTGGTCGTCTGCCCGACCAGCCTGGTAGACAACTGGCGCGCCGAAGCCGCCCGTTTCACCCCCGAACTCCGCACCCTCGCCATTGACGGCCCCGACCGCGCCGCCCTCTTCCCCCAAATCCCCCGTCACGACCTCGTCGTCACCAGCTACGCGCTCCTGCGACGTGACCTCGACCGATATGCCAACATTGAGTTCGCCGCCGTGATCCTCGACGAGGCTCACCACATCAAAAACCCGGATTCCCAGGTCGCCCAAGCCGCTTGTTCCCTCCGCAGCAAGTACCGGTTCGTGCTGACCGGCACGCCCATGGAAAACAGCGTGCGCGACCTATGGTCGATCATGCGTTTCGCGCTGCCCGGCTACCTGGGCAACCGGCAGGATTTCCGCGACCGCTACGAACTCCCTCTCAGCCGCCCCGGCGACCCCGCCGCCGCCGACGTGCGCGACCGTCTCGCGCGCCGCCTGCGTCCCGTGCTCCTGCGCCGGTTAAAGAAGGACGTGGCCAAAGAGTTACCCGCGCGCATCGAACAAACCGCCTTTTGCGATCTCACCCCCGCGCAAAGGGAAGTCTACGCCGGCCTGCTCGCCCAGAGCCGCCTCAAGCTCGACAACGCCCGCCGCGAAAAAAACCAGGGTGCCGGCCGGATGCTCGTCCTGACCGCACTCCTGCGTCTGCGCCAAGCCTGTTGCGACCTCCGCCTGCTCGGCCTTCAACCCGAAGCCACCTCCGCTGCTGACCTCGCCGACGAGGACGACGTACCCACCACCTCCGCCACCCGCCCCGTCCGCCCCGCGGCCTTCTCCGCCAAGCTGACCCTTCTCGACGAACTCCTCACCGAAATCCGCGAGGGCGGCCACCGCGTGCTGATCTTCAGCCAGTTCGTGTCGATGTTGAAGATCCTCTCCGCGCACCTCGAAGCGCAGGGGACATCCTTCTGCTACCTCGACGGCTCCACCAAGCCGCGCGAACGCACCGCGCAAGTCGAGCGTTTCCAATCCGACGACAAGATTACGGCCTTCCTCATCAGCGTGAAGGCCGGTGGCGTCGGCCTGAACCTCACCGGGGCCGACACGGTGATCCACTTCGACCCCTGGTGGAACCCGGCCGTCGAAGCGCAGGCCACTGACCGCGCGCACCGCATCGGCCAGACGCGTGTGGTCACGGCCTACCGCCTGATTGCGCGCGGCACGGTGGAGGAGAAAATCTTCGCCCTGCAAAACCGCAAGCGCGAACTCACCGCCAGCCTCGTCGAACGCGAAAAGGACGAGCCCCTCCTGGAAACCCTCTCCTTCGAGGAAATCGAGAGCCTCTTGGAATAACAAACACGCTTTATGCCGCGTGTGCCGGTCTTCTGTATCGATTCAGGCTCCGGCCGCTGGTTCCTAATCTTCCGAAGGCTGCACAAAATGCCGGTATGCAAAGCTGTCAATCGGCTCGCTGGACAGCGCGCGGAAGGACCTTTGCTCCTTCAGTCGGGCTCGAGGATGATCCTTGTTCAAGCGAAAATACTCGATTGTCTTTCGTGCTCGTTGTTGGTCATGAGCATTGCCGAGCGGATTCACCTCCAGCAAGCCAAGGGTATAATCCCAACGGAAGTAGCGGTCGAAATCGTAGTCCGGCGCGTCTGGCCGTAACACATCATCGCTGTACTTGCCCTCCTTCCGCTGACAACAACGGCAGCAGTAGTAGGGGTTCGGCCAGTGATAAGCTTCGAGCGGGAACTCGGATTTCGGCCGGAAATGCTCGATTGTCTCGTCTGACGGCGGACGAACCGGGAAGGCATCACAGAATGAGCAGTGATCCAGAGTTTGGCGTTTGAGCGATTCCACGAGCAAGTCGTGGACGGATTGCTCCTCGAAACGTCCCCAATAAAAAGAGGGATTCGGTTTGTCCACCCGCCGCTGTGCCCACTTCCTACCCCACTCCTCCCAATTTCCCTGCAAGCAACCCGGCTGGTCTCCCCGCGCAAAGCGTTTCATGTCTGGGCCGCCTGCACCTTTTCGAGTTGCCGGGTCATCTGATGGACTTCCTTGCCCATCATGATCTGGAGTTCCGTGCTGCGTTTGCCGATTTGTTCTGCCTTCTCGTAAGCTTTGGACCGTGCCTCGGCGTCGCCGGTGTAGGCAGCGTCGCGCAGCGTGCGGAACTCCTTCAACAATCCCTCCGTGGTAACGTCGTACCATTCCGGTACCCCGAGGATGTCCTCGACCACTTCCACGTAGCTATCTCCTTCCGACGCGGCTTTCGGCGCGTCGACGGCCACCGTGCCGTCCTGCTGCATCCGGAGACGATGAATCCATCCGTGGTTCAATGACGCGATGACAAAGGGTGAGTGGGTCGCTATAAAAATCTGCGCTTTCGGGAACAGTTTCTGGAAGGCCGGAAGCACTTTCCTCTGCCATGCCGGGTGCAGCGAAGTCTCAATTTCATCGAAAAGAAAGACTGCCTCTTTTTCGAGCGGATTACTTTTCCCGCCTAGAAAGGCGTTCATCATGACGACTGAGTGCGCCAGCCAGCCAATCAGCGAACGCAGCCCGTCCGGCAGGACGTTGAAGGGCAGAATTTGCTTTGCCCAACGGACATGGATGGCCGCCGCAGGCTGACTTGTGACCGTGAAATTGAACGGCAAGCCCGTGATCTCCGAAATCACTTTTTCGAGACGACGAACCATCAGTACTGCATGGCTTGAATTTGCTGAATCAGCTTCTTCGTCCATCGACTCCATAGCCGCCTGGATTTTCAGATTCGCGATGGCCTGGAGGAGCCCGCCGGATTGCCCTTCGAGGCGATTGAAGGCTAGACACGACGCCCGATCCGGTGTGGGCACATCGGCCATGGCCGTGATTGTTGAGTCACCCACGTAGGCAATGCCGCTATATGCGAAGGCGGGTACTCTGTCAGCCCATTGGGTAAGCGTATTGCCGAGCTGAAATCCGCCCTGACCACCGTGTGCAACGTAATGCCGGTTTGTGCGTGATTGGGAGCACGCAAAGACGCCAGAGTGTCTGCGATCCGAAAGATATGCTGTTTCGATGTGTCGATCCGCTTCTTAAGCGGCTCTTGATAACCGAGCAACGCCGCCAGCAGACTGAGTATCCGGGTTTTCCCCGTCCCGTTGATTCCCGTGAGTAGGTGGACTTCTGCCAAGGCGGCCGGTTTGTTTTCCACCGCCGGGAAGTGAATCTCGAACTTGCCAAAAGGTGGAAAGTCATCGGCATTAATGAAACGGAACATGGCGGTCAATTAGTAGACGAAGACGAGGAACGAAGACAGGCATTTTTGTCACTCCGTCCGGCCCGGAGGAGACTCCCTCCGCCGGTGACAGCGTTGCCGTCTCGCCGCCGGAAGTAGTATACGACCCACGCAGGACTTGAAGCCCGGCCCGCATCTGGGCAGCATCGCGGGAAACCCCTCTTGATTGGAGCAACCCGGTCAGCCACATGAGCCTCTGAGCGAGGCGGCGCGGGGTGGGGCGGGCCAGAGTTGGCAACAGCTTTTTCACTGGCGCAGGAAGAGAAATGCCCTTAAATCAGCCAATGAGCGAAAACACTGCCCCCTCTGCCCAGCCCGGCGACGCCAAATACGCCGACCGGCAGGACCCCATCATCCGTTGCGACGTGCCGGCGGGTTCCTTTTACTGCGCGCTGTTCCCCGATGCTGCGCCCAAGCACGTCGAACGCATCCTCACCCTCGCGGACGAAGGTTTTTATAACGGCATCCGGTTCCACCGCATCGTGCCGGATTTCGTCGCGCAGATCGGTGACCCGAAGACCAAGAACGGCATGAGCGGCCCCGGCATCGGTTCGGGCGGGTCGAACTACGGCAACCTGCCGCTCGAAGTGAACCGTGCTTACAAGAACGAGCGGGGGACTCTGGCCATGGCCCGCACGAACGACCCGCATTCAGCCAACAGCCAGTTTTACGTCGTGCTCAAAGCCGCCCCGCACCTCGACATGCAGTACACGGTGTTCGGCAAGGTGCTCGACGACGGCATGGAGGTCGTGGACAAGCTCAAGGTCGGCGACGCCATGAGCATGTTCATCGTCAAGAAATAACCGGAAGGCACGCTTATGACGGACAGCACCGCCGCCGCGTTCGAGGGGTCGAAAATCCTGATCCTGGACTTCGGCTCGCAGTACACGCAGGTCATCGCCCGGCGCGTGCGGGAATGCTCGGTCTTCTCGCAGATCGTGCGTTTCGACACGCCGGCGGCAGAACTGGCGCGAATGGGCGCGAAGGGGATCATCTTGTCCGGTGGTCCCGCGAGCGTTTATGCGGAAAATGCGCCCCAGCCGGACGCGGGGTTGTTCGACCTCGGGCTGCCGGTGCTGGGGATTTGCTACGGGCTGCAACTGATGTTTTTCCACCTCGGCGGCAAGGTCGAGGCCAGCAAGAAGCGCGAGTACGGCGCGGGAACCCTCCACGTCGAGGCGGCGGATTGTCCGCTGTTCGTCGGTTTGCACGAGAAGCTAGACGTTTGGAACAGCCACGGCGACAAGGTGAACTCGTTGCCGCCCGGGTTCCGCACGGTGGCGACCACGGAGAACTCGGACTTCGCGGCGGTCGAGGATGCGGGGCGGCGGTTGTACGGACTCCAGTTCCACCCGGAAGTCGCGCACACGCCGCGCGGCAAGGACATCATCCAGAACTTCGTTTACGGCGTCTGCGGCTGCGAACGGGACTGGACGATGGGTTCGTTCATCGAGCAAACGTGCGCGGAGATCCGTGAGAAGGTGGGTAAAGAACACGTCATCCTCGGGTTGAGCGGCGGGGTGGATTCATCGGTGGCGGCGATGCTGTTGCATCAGGCCATCGGCGACCAACTGACGTGCGTGTTCGTCAACAACGGCCTGCTGCGCGAGAACGAAGCCGAGGCGGTGCAGCGGCTTTTCGGCGATAACTTCCACATCCACCTGAAAACGGTCGATGCGTCGGAGCGGTTTTTGACGAAGCTCGCCGGGATCACCGACCCCGAGCAAAAGCGCAAGATCATCGGCAACGAATTTGTGCGGGTATTCGAGGAAGCGGCCGTGGAACTCCGTGTAAGCGGCGATCACAAATTCCTCGCCCAGGGCACGCTCTACCCGGACGTGATCGAGAGCGTCTCGATCTCTGGAAACCCGGCGGCACTCATCAAGAGTCACCACAACGTCGGCGGGCTGCCGGCGGACATGAAGTTCGAGTTGATCGAACCGCTGCGGCAGCTTTTCAAGGACGAGGTGCGGCAGGTCGGCGCGCAACTCGGTCTGCCCCAGGAGGTCACCCATCGGCAGCCTTTCCCCGGCCCGGGCCTGGCCGTTCGTATCCTCGGCGAGGTGACACCCGAACGCCTGCGCATCCTGCGCGACGCCGATACGGTCGTGGTCAACGAAATGAAGTCCGCTGAATGGTATTACCGCGTCTGGCAATCCTTTGCGGTGCTGCTGCCGGTGCAATCAGTCGGCGTCATGGGCGACGAGCGGACCTACGAGAACACCGTGGCCCTGCGGATCGTCGAGAGCCAGGACGGGATGACCGCCGACTGGGTGCGGCTGCCGTACGAGTTGCTCGCGCGCATTTCGAGCAGGATTTGCAACGAGGTCAAGGGCGTCAACCGCGTGTGCTACGACATTTCCAGCAAGCCGCCGAGCACCATCGAATGGGAGTGATCCGGCGAGCGTTGCCCGCCCGCCGGATGGCCGATGGCCTCTATGCGGGCCGGTAGTGACCGGGCACCCATTTGTAACGGTGGCCGTTCCAGCGCCAGTGGCCGGGCACCCAGACCGCGTAGCGCGCGGGCGGCGGAGGACGCCTCTCCACGATTATTTCCGGAGGCGGGGGGCGGTTCTCGATGACGACCGGCGGAGGCGGTGGGCGGTTTTCGATGATGACGGCCGGGCGACGCGGTGGCGGCGGCGGCGGTTCGTCCGCGCAGCCTGCAAGGAGACACCCGCCGGCGAGGGCGAGCCATTTCAACTGGAGGATTTTCATTCCGCTTTGATGAACCGCCGCAAACGGTGGAAGTTGCGCTGTCCGTTCGTCCAGACCTCAGCTTTCTCCCGATGCGTCGTGCCATCTATCCCGGTAGTTTCGATCCCGTCACGAACGGCCACCTCGACGTGATCGAGCGCGCCGTGAAGCTCTTCGACGAAGTGATCGTCGCCGTGGCGGTCAACAGCCAAAAACAGGCGCTCTTCACTTTCGACGAACGCCTCGGCATGTTGCGAGAGACCACGACCGCGTACGGCGGACGGCTGCGCATCGTGCGCCTGGACGGTCTGCTCGTGGATTACGCGCGGCGGGAGGGTGCCACGGCCATCGTGCGCGGTCTGCGCGCGGTGTCGGACTTCGAGTTCGAGTTCCAGATGGCGTTGATGAACCGCAAGTTGGAAAGCTCCGTGGAAACCATCTTCCTCATGCCGAAGGAGGATTACACTTACCTGAGTTCACGCATCATCAAGGAAATCGCCCGTCTCGGTGGCGAGGTGGGCGGTTTCGTGCCACATTGCGTGTCCGCCGCGCTCCGGGACAAGTACCCTCCGCCGGCCGCGCCACCGCCCACGCCATGAAAATCCACCAGCGACAGATTCCCGACGATGGGCTGCACCTCGAAGGCGAAGAATCGGCGGAAGTCCTCGATCTGCCGACGACGGACGGCCTGCGAGCCCTCGGACCGCTGCGTTATTCGCTGGAGGTCGGCATGAACGCGGACGGCATCTGGGCGACGGGGGAACTGGCCATCGACCTGGAACTGACCTGCGTGCGCTGCCTGGAAGCGTTCGAGTATCCGCTGGAGGTCACGGAGGTGGCGGTCGAACTGGAGCGTCCGGCGACCGAAACCGTGGACTTGACGCCAGTGCTAAGGGACGATATCCTCCTGGCCTTGCCCGCCTACCCGCACTGCGATTGGTCGGGCGAACGAGTTTGTCCGGCGGAGATCCAGTCGGCGGAAAAGGCTGGCGCGCTTGGAGAAAGCGATGGCCGCAGCGAATCTGATTCGCCCTCCGCCTGGTCCACGCTCGACCAGCTCAAAAACCCGCCCCGCTCTTCCTAGAGTTCATTTTAGTCGAACGTCCGCGAAAGAAATCGTTGTTTTATGGGAGTCCCCAAACGCAAAACCTCCAAGATGCGCCTGCGCACCCGGCGCGCTGCCAATCGCTGGCACGCCCCCAAGCTGGGCCGCTGTCCCCAATGCAGCAGCGCGGTACTCGGGCACATCGCCTGTCCCGCCTGCGGCTACTACAAGGGCCGGCAGGTTCTGACTATCGAGGCCTGAGACGGTCGGTCGCGGAACCCGCGCACGATGAAAACGCCTGCCCGGTCCCGTAGTGCATACGGTGCCGTCAGGCGCGCTTTGCGTGCGCCCGGACCGGTCCGAATTCTCCCTTTGCAATGAGGGTCGCTCTGGATGCCATGGGCGGGGATTTTGCCCCGGGCAACATTGTCGCAGGTGCCGTGCTGGCGCTGACGGCTTACCCGCACCTCAGCAAGCTCTACCTGGTCGGGGATCAGGCTGCGGTCGAGAAAGAACTGTCGCGTCTCGGCTGCACGGACGCCCGCGTGGAGATCGTGCACGCCAGCCAAGTCGTGAGCATGGGCGACGAGGCCATCGCCTCGGTGCGCAAAAAGAAGGATTCGTCGGTCAGTCGCGCGGTCGATCTCGTCAAACAGGGCAAGGCCGACGCCATCGTCAGCGCCGGGCACACGGGTGCCGCCGTGGCGGCCAGCACGATCAAGCTGCGGCTGTTGCCGGGCATCGACCGTGCGGGGATCGCCTCGACGATCCCGACGGAGAGCAACCTTTTCGTACTGATCGACGCCGGGGCCAACCCGGATGCCAAACCGATCCACCTGCTCCAGTACGGGATCATGGGCTCGGTATATTCGCGCCACGTCCTCGGGTACAAAAATCCCACGATTGGCCTGCTGAGCATCGGGTCCGAGGACAACAAAGGCAGCGAGTCGACGAAGGAAGTGTTCAAGATGCTCAAGGCCAGCGGGCTAAATTTCCGCGGCAACGTCGAGGGACACGACCTTTTTGAACACCCGGTCGAAGTCGTGCTCTGCGAGGGTTTCCTGGGCAACGTGGTTCTCAAGAGCGTGGAAGCACTCGCCCACGCCATCTTCTCGTGGCTCAAGAACGAGTTGAAGAAGAATCCTCTGCGGATGGCGGGTGCCATGTTGGCGCGCGGGGCGTTCAGCAGCATCCGCAAGAAGACGAACGTGGATGAATACGGCGGAAGTGTGTTGCTAGGCGTCGATGGCATCTGCATCATCGCGCACGGCTCCAGTTCGGCGCTGGCCATCAAAAACGCGATCCGCGTCGCGCTGGAGAGCATCGACCAGCAGGTCAACCCGCACATCGTCGAGGAGATTAAGAATTACTATGCCAAGCACCCCGACCCCCAAGTCGCCGTCACTCCGCTCGCCTGACCCGGCGGCGGCGTCCACCGGCCGGTCGGTGGGTGTCTCGGTGCTCGGCACGGGCAGTTTTTTGCCGGCCCGCGTGATGACCAACGCGGAGATGGAAAAAATTGTCGAGACGAGTGACGACTGGATCACCTCGCGCACCGGGATCAAGGAGCGGCGTATTGCCGCGGAGGGCGAGCACACGAGTGACCTGGGAGCGGCGGCCGCGCGCAAGGCGTTGGAGCAGGCGGGCGTCACGGCTGGCGAGGTGGACCTGATCCTCGTCGCCACGGCGTCGCCGGACATGTTTTTTCCCTCGACGGCCTGCGTCATCCAGAGCCTGCTCGGTGCCCGCAAGGCGGCCGCGATGGACATTTCCGCCGCCTGCTCCGGGTTTCTCTACGCGCTGGAAATGGCCCGACACATGATCGAGGGCGGCGCGATCCGCTACGCGCTCATCGTCGGAGCCGAGAAGCTCAGCGCGATGGTGGATTGGTCGGACCGGAACACCTGCGTGCTCTTCGGTGACGGTGCCGGGGCGGTGGTCCTCGGTGCCAGACTGGAAGGACGCGGCGCGGGCATCCTCACGACGTACATGGCCAGCGACGGCGATTACGGCAATATCCTCGGCGTGCCCGGTGGTGGCACGCGCTGCCCGATCACGCGGGAAAATTTCGATCAGCGTCTGAACACGATCAAGATGCTGGGCAAGGAAACCTTCAAGCAGGCGGTCAGCGCCATGACCAGCGCCAGCATGGAGGCTCTCGAACGCACCGGACTATCGATCAACGACATCGCGTGCATCATCCCCCATCAGGCGAACTTCCGCATCATCGACGCCATCGCCGACCGACTGAAGGTGCCGGAGGAGCGGTTTTTCCTCAACCTTTCGGTGTACGGCAACACCGGCGCGGCGGCGGTGGCCATCGCGCTGGACGAGGCGCACCGCGCGGGCCGGTTCGGACCCGGCGACAAGGTGCTACTCGTGGTCTTCGGCAGCGGTCTGACGTGGGCCAGCGCGATTATCGACTGGTAAGAGCGGCGGCGGCGGTACAAGCTGCCGCTACGAATTTCTTATGGCTGACGATAAATCCGTAGAAACGGACGACGACATCACGCCGCTGTTCCCGGCTTGGCACAAGCGGTTCGGGCATTGGGACGCGCATCATCGGTTGTTCATCGCACTCGGGGTGGCAGCCGTCGTCTTCGCGGCCGCGCCGTGGTCCTGGCATTGGGCGACGCGTGCGGTCGTGACGTGGATCGCGTACAGCGCCAGCGCGTTGCTGATGACCTGGTATGTCATTCTGAGCGCCGATCCGAGCGAGGCGGCGCGCGAAGCCTGCATCCAGGATTCGAGCCGCACGGCCATTTTCATCTTCGTGGTGCTGGCGGCGATTTTCAGCGTGTTCGCGGTAGGGGCCGAGCTGGGCACCGCCAAGGGTCTGGACCGGGCTTACCTGGCCGCGCACATCCTGTTTTCGCTCGTGGCGATTTTCACCTCCTGGTCATTGGTGCACACCGTCTTCACCATGCGGTACGCCCACGTTTACTACAACACGCCGGAGAGCGACGAGGCGCACGGCGGCCTGAGTTTTCCCGAGGAGGACAAGCCGGACTATCTCGACTTCGCCTATTTTTCGTTTGTCATCGGGATGTGTTTCCAAACGTCCGACGTGTCGATCACTTCCCGGCGGCTGCGTCGGCTCGTGCTCGTGCATTCGGTCATCTCGTTCGGATTCAATCTGGCCATCCTGGGACTGAGCATCAACATGGTCTCCGGTCTGTTTTCGTGATGCTGATCGATACGCACGCGCACCTCGATTACGAAGATTTCGCGGCGGACTTCGCAGCCGTACTGGAGCGGGCGCGGGCGGCGGGTGTGGAGCGGATCATCACCATCGGTACGTCGGTGGCAAGCAGCCAGCGCGCGGTGGCGCTCGCCGGGCGACACTCGATGGTTTACGCGGTCGTTGGCATCCATCCGACCACGGTGGACGAGGCGGCGGGCGACCACGAGGCGTTGCGTGAAATCGCTGCCAGCCCGCGCGTCGTCGCCATCGGAGAAACGGGTCTGGATTACCACCGGCTGCCAGCGGACCCTTCGGAAGCCGCCGGCGTCAAGTTTCGTCAGGCGGAGAGCTTCCGTCGGCAACTCGATCTCGCCGCCGATCTCGGCTTGAACGTGGTCATCCACCAGCGTGACGCCTGGGACGATACCCTCGCGGTCCTCGAAGCCTACACCCGGCGGGTGCGGGGGGTGTTCCACTGTTTCGGCGGCACGCCCGCGCAGGCTGCCCAGGTCCTAGCGCTCGGGCACCTCGTTTCGTTCACGGGCATCGTGACCTTCAAGAACGGCGCGTCCGTGCGGGAAACGGCCGCGTCGGTGCCGGCGGACCGGTTCATGGTCGAGACGGATTGCCCATACCTGGCCCCGGTGCCGTTTCGCGGAAAGCGTTGCGAACCGGCCCATACCCGTGAGACCGCCGCCGTCGTCGCACAGGCCCGTGGCGAAACGCTGGAAACCGTCGCCGCACAAACGACGGCCAACGCGGAACGCTTCTTCCGCTTCGGACCCGCGCCGGACCGAGCGTGACACGGCCGACGAGGCGCGTCTCAGGCTTGCGACAGCGTTCCGGGAGCGGGTCCAACGGGTCCGCCGTCCCGTCGTTGTCTCCACGCCAGCCAAGCCCAGAAACCTGCGCAGACGATGAGCATCGCCGGTAGGATCAACAGCGCTTTTCGCAACCCCGCAGGGTCCGTCGCGGGTGCAAGATGGTCCGCCAGCCAGCCGACGATCCCCGGACTCCAGAAGTCGCCGAGGATATGGATGACGAAAATCGATACGGCCATCGCGCTGCCGCGCAGTTCGACGGGCACACTTTCGAGGGTCAGCGTGCTCAGCGGGCCGGTCGGCAGGAACAGGAAAAACATCGCCGCGGTCAGGCAGAGCATCGCGCCCGTGGTGGAACCCACCAGGAACGCGGCGAACGCCACCGGGACCGCCAGCGCGGCCGAGAGCGCGAGCACCAGCGAGTACGCCCCCGCGTAACGCCGCCGCCACCGGGTGCCGATCATTCCGCCCAGGAGCGTGCTCACGAGGCCGGTGCCGACGAGGATGTACCCGAAGTCGGTGTCGGCCGCGTGGACTTCCATCTCGTGCGTGCCGTGGAGAAATTTCGCCGTCCACGCCGGGAACGCGCCGAGCGCAAAGGTGTAAGCCGTGTAACCCAGCGTGATGAGGACGTAGTTCGGGATCGTGAGCAGGCGGAACACGTCGCGCAGTTGCGGCTTGGCGGTGGCCGGTCCCCCCCCGGTTCCGTTGGACTCCAGGCCGTCCGCCTCGCCGCGGGCCGGTTCGCGCAGCGTCAGCAGCAGCAGCGCGAGCACCAGCCCGGGCGCGCCCGCCCACAGGAACCCATCCCGCCAGGTGCCGTGCTTGATGGCCAGGCCGCCCGCGATGAAACCCAGCGCCGAGCCCACCGGCAGGGCGACATAGAAGATCGTCAGCGCGTTGTTGCGGCGGCTCGGAGGGAAAAGGTCCGAGAGCCACGACGGCGCGAGCGTGGCATAGCTGGCCTCACCAAGGCCGACCAGCAACCGACAGGCGACCAGCGTCGTGTACGTGTGGCAGAAGCCGCTCAGGATCGTGCCGAGACTCCAGAAAAAGATGCCGAACGCGATGAGCCATTTGCGGGGCGAGCGGTCTCCCAGATAACCGAAAAAAGGCGCGGTCAGGAAATACCCGACCATGAACGCGGACGGCAGCCAGCCGATCAGGGTGTTGCTCAGGTTCAAGTCGTCCTGGATTTTGGGCAACACCGCCGTCAGGACGTACCGGTCCAGATAGTTGAACAGGTTCAACCCGGTCAGGAAAACGAGGCCGAGCAGTGCTCCTTTGACTGCCGGGGAGGCTGCCACGCGAGGCGGGTTTGAACCGGGCGCGTGCGGATGCGGATCGGGGCTGGATTCGTTCGCCATAGGGTAGGACGACCAATGTCCACAATGGACCAGTCACTTGCCCAGCCAAAAAGCTAGACGCCTTCGCGCCGGACGGCGTCCAACCGGCCGATGCGACGCAGGTCGGGCCAGATCAGCGCGGTGGCGACCACCACCAGGACCGTGCCGATGCCACCCGACACCACCGCGAAAACCGGTCCGAGGAAATGCGCGACCGTCCCCGATTCCACCTCGCCGAACTCGTTCGAAGCACCGATGAACAGACTGTTGATCGCGGAGACACGCCCGCGCATCTCGTCGGGGGTGAGCACCTGCACCAGCGTATGCCGGACGACGACGCTGACGTTGTCCATCGCGCCACAGACCACCAGCATCGCCAGCGACAACCAGAAGGAGTGCGACAGGCCGAAGACGAAGGTCGCCGCGCCGAACCCGCCCACCGCCAGCAGCAAGGCGCGCCCGGCGAAGCGCATCGGCGGACGGTGGGCCAGCAGCAGGGCCATGCTCGTCGAGCCGATGGGGAGGGCGGCCTTGAGCCAGCCGAGGCCGTTCGGGCCGACGTGCAGGATGTCGCTCGCGTACACGGGCAGGAGCGCCGTCGCGCCGCCCAGCAGCACGGCGAACAGATCGAGCGTGATCGTCCCGAGAATGACCGGCGTGCCGAACACGAACCGCAAGCCGACCCCGAGGTTTGCCAGGGTCATCCGCTGGGGTTTGACGACTTCGGACCGCGCACGCACCAGGGCGGTCAGCACACAGCAAACGATGCCCGCCGCCACGTTGAACGCATACACCGAAGCCGCGCCGTGCGTGGCGGCGATGACGAATCCGCCGGCCGCCGGACCCAGTGCGGCAGAGAGTTGGTAGCTGCCGCTGCTCCACGTCACGGCGTCGGCGAGCAGGGGGCGCGGCACGAGCTGCGGGAGAAATGCCCCGCTGGCGGGCCAGAGAAACGACCGCGCGACACCGCTGACGAACAAAAACCCGTACGTCCACGCCACCGGTGCCTGCGACCACGAGACGTACGTTAATCCAGCGCAACTGAGCGCGGTCAGAGCCTGCATCCACACGATGATGTTGCGCCGGGAACGCTGGTCGGCGACGTGACCGGCCGGCAACGTGAGCAACAGCAACGGCCCGATCTGCGTCAACCCGACGAAACCGAGCGCGAGGGCGGAGTGCGTCCGCTCGAAGAGTTCCCAGCCCACGGCCGTCCCGAGCATCTGTTGCGCGAACGACGCCACGAAACGCGCCACCAGATACAGCCGCAGGTCGCGCAGGCGCAGCACGGCATACCGGCTGGCCGGAGGCGCGGGGTCTTGGATGCTGGGATCAGGCGCGGACATGCGGGGAAAGCGCCACGGTCCGCCAGGCACCGGGATCGTCAACCGGCGTTTGCGGATCGCGGGATAACGTTTGCACAGGTCGCCGGGCGGGTGAAGCTTCGGCGCGATGCGCAAGCGAGTGCTCCTATTTCTGTTCCTTTTCGTTCGGATGGCGGGTCTGGTCCCGGCCGCCGATGCGCCCGACCTCGCGCCGGTGAAACGCTGGCTCGCCCGCCAGGAAGACCTCCGCACGCTCCAGGCGGATTTCACGCAGACGCGCAGCTACAAAAATCTACGCGATCCCATCGCCGCGCCGGGTCACCTCTGGTACAGCGCGCCGGGTGCGTTTCGTTGGGAGATCGGCGACCCGGCAAAGACAATCGTCCTGCGCAAGGGCGAAAATTACTACGTCATCAGCCCCGCCAAAAAACATGCTGACCGCACTCCCGCCGCCGCGCTGAGCCAACCGGCCAACGCGCGCCGGATGCCGATGATGGATTTCCCGTTCGCCAAGAATTTCGAGGATTTTACGCGTCGGTTTGATGTGCTGTCCGTCACCACCGCCGGCACCCGCTGCCACCTGGAAATACTGCCGCGCGACGCCCAGGCGAAGAACGCGCTGGCGGCCATCCGCATCGATTTCGACACCGAGACCGGGCACCTGCTCGCCTTCGAGTTTGTCACGCGTGACGGCTCGTCGATGCGCAACGAGTTTTCCAACGTGCGGGTCAACCAGAAGATCGACACGCATCCGTTCGACTACGACTTCACGGGTTACGAGGTGGTCGATGCAAAGTAGCCGCCGCACGCTGCTCGTCCGGCTCGCCGTCGCGGTCGGCCTGCTGATCTTCGTGGCGGCGGGCCTGTCGCGCATCAGTTTCAACGTCGATATCCTCAAGCTCCTGCCTGTCCACCTGCTGCAGGTGCAGGGCTTGTCGCTGCTGCTCAAGGAGTTCGTCGCGGACAACGAACTCATCATCACCGTCGAGGCTCCCACGGCGGAAGCGGCGGAGAAAAACGCCGACGCCATCGCCACGCAACTCGCCGGGATGCCGGAACTCGTCAAACGGGCTTATGCTCGGCCGCCCTGGGAAAAAGATCCGGCGCAACTCTCGGAACTTCTCGCCTATCTCGTCCTCAACCAACCGCCCGACAAAACGCGTGCGCTGGCGGACCGGCTCTCGGTGGAGAACACGTCCCGGACCCTGCGCGAAACTTTCGACCGACTCGCCGAGTCCGTCTCCCCGCAGGAGATCGGTCTGCTCAGCTACGATCCCTACGATCTCGGCGGTTCGGCGGTCGGCGCGTTCACGTCCGGCGGCGAGGAACAAAACAAGTTCGCGTCCGCCGACGGGACGTTCCACGTCGTGTTCGTGGAAGCGCCGGTGGTCTCCGCCGACTACAACGCCACCATCGCCTGGGTGGAGTCGGTCCGGCGTGCGACGGCGCCATGGGAAGGCCGCGACGGTTGCCATCTCGGATACACGGGGTCACCGGCCATCGAGGCCTCGGTGGCGGGCAGTATGCAGAACGACATGCAATCGTCAGCGGCGGTCACGCTGGTCATCATTGCCCTGATTTTCTGGTTCTGTTACCGGCGGTTCCGTCCGTTGCTGGCGTTGCAGGGAATGCTTGTCCTGGTCTTCGGTCTGACGCTGGCGATTGCCGGACTGTTCTTCAGCCAGTTGACGGCCATCGGCGTCGGCAGTTCGGCGATCATGATCGGGCTGAGCGTGGATTACGGGTATTTCATCTACCAGCGCGCGCAGCATTTCCACGGGACCTTGCGCGAATTGCAGAGCCAGTGTCTGCGCTACATCGTCTGGACGGCAGGCACGACGGGGGCCGCGTTTTTCGCGCTCAACGTCAGCAGTCTGCCGGGCCTGTCGCAACTCGGCAACCTCGTGGGCGTCGGCGTCGTGGTGGGAGCGGTGGTGATGCTGACGGTGTATGCCCCGCTGGTGCTGCGCTGGCGGCAAAGGGAAGGGGAAATGCCGCCGTCGTTCGTCGAGCGCACGGTGCTCTCGGCGCGTTTTCACCGCGTCGGGGCCTGGCTGACGACCGGGCTAATCATCGTCCTACTCGGCGGGTTGGCGTGGAAGGGTTTGCCCGGCAGCGACTTCTCAGAAAGGCCGCTGCGTCCCCGACACAGCGACGCTTACGACGCGTTGGACCACATGGCCGCGCGGCTCAGCGATCAGGTGGACCCTCTGAATTTGCTGGTGGAAGGCGACAGCGTGGACGCCGTGCTCGCGCGCCTGCGCACCGCCGACGCCCAACTGGCCGCCGCGCAGGCACGCGGCGATGTGCTCGGTTTCCGGTCGGCGCTGCCGCTGTGGCCCGACGCCGCCCGCCAACGCGAAAATCTCCCCCTGCTCGCGGCGCTGGCGAAAGATGCGCCCCGCTTGCGACAGGCCGCCAGCGAAGCCGGGTTCAAGGACGACGCGTTTACCCTCACCGACAATCTCCTCCGGCAATGGGCCGCTTGGGCCGCGCAAACGCCGCCGATCCGGCCGCAGAATGCCGCCAGTCGCTGGATATTGCAGCGTGTCGCGCACGAGGACCACGGCCGCTGGTACGCAATGGGGTTCGTCCAGCCGACGCCGGACCACGAGGCGGCGCTAGCAAACGAAATCGGCGGTGACGGCGTTTACCTGACTGGTTGGAAGCTGCTGAGCCTGGAGCTGCGGAGCGCGATTCCGCGGGAGTTCGAGCGCGCCATCATCGGCATCGCGGTCGTCGTGCTGGGCCTGCTCGCATTCGCGTTCCGCGATGTGCGTTCGACGGGGTTGTTTGTCGTGGCGACCCTGCTCGTGTTGGCGTGTCTGCTCGGTGCGATGTCGCTGCTCGGACTGACGTGGAATTTTTTCAACCTCGCCGCCCTCTTGCTGCTGTTGGGGACTGGCACGGATTACAGCATCCTGTTGCTGCTCGCGCTGCGGCGGAACGGCGGGGACGTGCCCGCCGCGCGACGCGAACTGTTCGTGGTGATCTGCCTGTGCGCGTGTTCGGCGTCGGCGGGGTTCGGCTCGATCAGTTGGGCCAACCACCTCGGGCTGGCAAGCCTGGGTCAGACCTGTGCGCTCGGCCTCCTGCTGGACGCGGCCGTTTCCGTGTTTCTGATTCCGCCCGCGTGGGCGTGGCTGCACCGCGGCAAAACTGCACGACCGACCGCAGCCTAGCGAATCGCCATCGTCGGCGCTTCCTTGCCCCACAAGGCCCGACTGGAAAACACCTTCAACGCGGCGCGTCCGTAGAGCGAACTGGTCTTCGCCCCACACGCCATGCACGCGACCTGCGTGTCGAAGTGCAGTTGGATGCGCCGGCCGAACTCATGCTGGTATTTGCGGCTGTACTCGGTGCCCTTGTGGTACATCGCAAAAATCCGCCCGCTGTAATAATGCGAGATCATTTCCATCCACGCGCTGAGCTGACGGCGCATCTTCCGTGAATATGTGCCGAGGTCGTCGAGGTGTTCGCTGAGCAGTTCCGCCGAATGTAGCGCCAGCCACAAACCGGGCGAAAGCATCGGGTCCACGAAGCCAAACGCGTCGCCGGTCATCACCCAGCCGGGACCGAAACCGCGCGAGGAAACCAACTGGTAATTCGTGTACGTCGCCACCTCCGAGACCCGGCGGCGGGCCGGACCGGCGGCGGCGAGCACCGGGTCGCGCGCGATGGCGTTTTCCAGGCGTTCCTCGGGCGAGGAACCGAGGCGCGCCGCGTCGTCCTTATTCATCACGACGCCGACCGACAAACGGCCGGGCAGGGGGATGCGCCAATTCCAACCCGACTGGAGCCAGCCGATGATGACCTGTCCGTGCGGTTCGTTTTCCTCGAAGCCCTCGAAATGGGCGAAATGCGCCACGTCGCGGCGCGGGCCGGTTTCGGCGGGGACTTCCAGCAGGCGCGCGAACAGCCGGTTGCGGCCGGTGGAGTCCACGAGCAGGTCGGGTTGCCGGCCCTCGAACCACGGGGCTTGCGCGAGGGTCTTGTCGCCCATCCGCAGTCCGTTCGTGCCGTCGCGTGCGAGCACGGCGCGAGTCGTCACCCGCCGCGCGCCGAGTTCGGACGCCCGCGCGTCGAGGATCTCATCGAAGGCCGGGCGGGGGACGTTGTAGGCGTAGGTGGGCAGTTGGCAACGCTCGACGTTCTTGAAGTTGAAGTCCACCCGTTCGCGGCCTGGCATGGTGAACGAAACCCCCGGCTTGTGGAGACCGATGGCGGCGACGCGTTCCTCGATGCCGAGGCGTCGGAGCACGGGGACGATGGCCGGCACGAGCGACTCGCCGACGATCAGAGCCGGCCGCTTGCGATCCTCGAAGACTGTGACCTCGATTCCCCGCATCGCCAGCAAGCAGGCCAGCGTCAGCCCGGACGGGCCGCCGCCGATGATCGCGACAGTTTTGACTCGTTTTTTCATCGCTTGATCTTGCCGCTGGCGGTGCGCGCGATCCGCTCGACCACCTGGAATGACACCGGCACCTTATAGCCCGCGAGCCGCCGGCGGCAATGGTTGGCGAGTTCCGAGATTTTGGGCGGCTGCGCCGGGTCGCGCACTTCGATTTCCGCCACTGGGACCGCGCCGAACCGCGCGTTTTCCCGGCCGTAGGTCCGGGCGGCGGCCACCTCCGGGAACTCGCAGAGAACCGCTTCGATTTCCTCGGGGAAGCACTTGAGTCCACCGACATTGATGACCGAATGGTTGCGGCCGAGCAGGTGGATGTCGCCGTCCCCGTCGATCTCGGCCAGGTCGCCCGTGCGAAACCAGCCACCCTCCAGCAAGTCCTCGCGCCGGAGCCACGGCCGCAGGTACGCGTCGAACATTCCGGGACCACGTAGATACAATTCGCCGCCGGGACGGACCTCCGCTGCAAAATCCGGCTGCGGCCGTCCGACGGAACCGGGCTTTTCGCGGGCTGAAACGAGGTTCAGCAACGGCAGCCCGACCTCGATGATGCCGAGACCTTGCGAAAGCGGCAGGCCGTAGCGGGCGTCGAAGGCCCGGGCGGTTTTGAGCGGCAGGGATGCCGCCACGGACACCGCCAAGCGCAGCCGGGGCCAGGATCGTCCCGAACCCTCCGCCGCCAGCAGCGCGTGGTGGAACGGAGCGCCGTAGAGCACGGTCCCCCCATGCCGGGTCCCCGCCGTGAGTACGTCTTCGGCGAGATGTGAATTGACGATCAGAGTCGTCGCCCCCGCGCGCAGGTAGAGCATGATCGACACGGCGAAATGGTGCGCCATCGGTAGAATCCACACGATCCGGTCCTCGGGCGTGATCCCCAAACCGCGATTCGCCGCCGTGATCCGTGCCAGCAGGCTTTCGTGCGAGATCACCACGCCCTTGCTCGTGCCGGTCGTACCCGAACTGAACCGGATGAACGCCGGGTTGAGCGCGGTCAGGACGCTTTCCTCGAACCCGACATCCGCCGCCGTGGGCACCTCGCGCAGAGTTCCCGCCGCATCGACGATGGCACCGACGCCGGTTTCGCGGATGATGCGCTCGCGCTCGGGCGCGGCGAGTTCGCTGGCGAGCGGGACGAGGCACTTGCCCGTTCGCACGATGGCGAGGGCCAGGACGACGTGGGCGATGCCGTTGGGACAATCCAACGCCACGCGCGGGGCTTTCGATGCCGCGATGGGTACGGCGGCGGCCCCGACGCGTTCGATCAACGCGCCGTAGGTGATTTCCTCGCCGTCGCAGACCAGCGCCACCGCTTGCCGGTCGGCGGCGCGAAAAATGTCTTCGACGATGTTCATGCGGCGAGGCGGGTCCGCGCGGCACGGATGGCGGCGGCATCGACGCCAGTTTGAAGGGCTTTCAACGCGGCGGCAAGTCCCGCCGCTTCGCCGGTGGCCAGGCACGTCCCGATGACACGTAGCGACGCCTGCGCCTCGTGGCTCGAAGAGATGCAGCGGCCCGCCACGAACAACGCGTCATCCCCCTGCGCCCGCAAGCTGCGCAACGGCACTCCGCACGGGTTCTCGCCCGTGGGAAAACGCAGTTTCGGTCCCTGTGCGTTCTCGCGCAATTCCATCGGCCAGGCGGTGAAGGCGACGGCGTCGTCAAATTGCGCACCCGCCTCGACCTCGGCCGTCCCGAGGCGATAACGCCCGACGACACGCCTGCTCTCGCGGACGCCCGCGCGCGACGGCCAGGCCGCCACGTAGCACCCGGCATAATCGTCGTCCGCACGGAGCAGGGCGACGATGCCGTCCGCCAGTTCCCGTCCTTCCGTTTCCAGATTCGACAGACAAACCGGGTCGAGCGGATCGAAATCCGGCCCACCCGACAGGTCGATGGTCACGAACGCCTCACCAGGCTGCGGGCTCGCGCGAAAGTGCGTCCCCAAGGCGCTCGCGGGCAGTTGACCGGCGCGCACCGCCTGGACGATCCGCTTTGCCAGCCGCAGACGCGCATTGTCATCGAGTGAGGCTGGCGCGACGTTGCCGAGCGCGAAGATGAACGCCGGACGTTGCAAGTGCTCATGCGTCTCGATCTCAGACGGAATGCCTCGCAAGGTGGCTAAAATCCCGTCCCCGGTGGCGTCCACCCACGCGGCGGCGCGGATTTTCTGGATGATCCCCCGGCAGGTGATCGTCAGGCTGTCCGCGTCGGCCCCGACGATTTCCGCGTGCAGGAGCGTCGTCAATCCCGCCGTTTCCCGCACCAGCCGGTCGGCGAGTTGCGCGAACGCCGCCGGACGGTGGAGCAATACATCGACCCGGCCCAGGCGCAGCGGACCTTGCGCGCCGCCTGTGGCGCAAAGCCGCCGTGCAAACTCCGCCGCGAAGCCCTCGTTGGCCAGGACCGCCGGGGCTCCCTTTTCCAGCGGCAGGCGATACAGACCGCAGATCGAATGCACCAGCGCCGCCGTCGCCATCCCGCCGAGCGAGCCGTGCCGCTCGACGAGCAAAGTGCGCGCACCGAGGCGTGCGGAGGCGACCGCCGCCGCGAGCCCGGCGCTGCCCCCACCCGCCACGACCACATCGAACGCGTCCGCCTTCATGGTCCCAGCAGATCGTCGTGGAGCTGTGTCACCATCAGCGCGCGCTCCTCCTCGGTGAGCGCGCCGTCGCGCCAGGTGATGGTGACGTTGAGCCGTTCGTCGTGCTCCCCGAAAAAAATCCCCGTACCGGGCGGGGTCCCGAGGCAGGGCAAATGGTAGGCGTTGGTCACGTCGGCACCGGCGAAGGTCTTGGTCCCGGGCGCAAACGAGCCCGTGTGCGAACTATAGCAGGTGCACAGCTCGCCCTTGAACTGCGCCCGGATGATTCCCATGAAAAGCCGGCTCGGCAGCGGTCGCATCAGGTCGAGCACGATGTCGAAGGACTCCGCGACCTTCGTGCGCACCATCACGGCGAATTGCGCCTTCATGGCCGCGGCCGTTTCCGCGACCGTGGCGAGATGTTCGCGGCGGGGATTGAAAAAGAGAGGCGCGACGTGGTTGTGAAACAGCGGCCCCTTCGCGCCGCGCTTGCGCGTCTGCGTCGGAAAGCTGATCCCGTAGCCCGCCGGCCGTTGCCCGCGATGGCGAAACACCCGGTCGTGGGCGCGGGCGACGCAGGCCACGAAAAATGTGATCGGAAACAGGCCGCCGCCCAACTGTTCCGCCCGGGAGCGGATCGCGGCGGAGTCGGTCGGCTCGAACGTCAAAATCTGGTAGTTGGCGTTACCCGGCCGGGGTTTTGGTCCACCGAGCGACGGCACGCCCGTTTCCTGGAGACCCGTCTGGTAGTCCATCGCGGGCTTGGTCCGGCGGAATTTCGCCAGCCACGAGAGCCGTGGGCGGGGGGGGGCGCTTTTGGCGGTTTCCTCGGGCAAATCGATCCCGTCGCAGAGCCGGGCCAGCTCGGCGCAGAACAGTTCGGCCCCCTTCCCGTCGAAAAGCAGATGTGACCACGTCACGATCAGCCAAAACTGCCCATCCCGCCGCGCGACGGCATCCACGCGGGCGTTGAACTCCACGCCTGCCACCACGAGCGGTTCGTTGGAAAGCCACTGGATGAGTTTCCAGACATCGGCCGTCGGCGTCGCGTCGGCAAAAGGCGAGCCGGGGGCGATCTCGCCCTCGCGCCACCAGTCGAACGGAAGGCCGGCCTCCGGGGGGGTGGCGGGCACAGCCCAGTACGGCAGCCGCGTGCGCCAATGGCGGCGGGCCTGCGCGGCGAGGAGCGGGAACTTCGCCATGGCCCGGCGCAGGCCGTCGCGCAGTTTCACGGGATCGGGCGGGCGGCTGAGTTCAATCACCGACTGGCTGACGTGTCCGCCCTGGTGCGTGCGGCGCATGAAATCGTCCAGCGCCAGCACGAAGCTGTCGGCGACGAGGAAGGGGACACGCGCGGTGGTTTTCGAGGTCGTGGCGGCCGGCATCGCACCCAAGAAAGGCGACTAGGCGGTTGCTCCGCGGTGGGCGCGGATGAGTTGGGCGAGTTGCTGTGCGGTCGAAAAGTTCTCGCGCGTGAGCGAACTCTCAGGCAGGGACACGCCGTATTCCTCCTCCACGAGGATGAGCAGTTGCATGATCGCCATCGAATCGAGGCCCAGTGTGTACAGGTCCGTGCCCGCGTCCATCGGGACGGTCGTTTCGAGGAGGCGTTCCCGCAGCAGCGTGACAAGCTGCTGTTCGAGCGTTTCCTGCGAGGGGAGAGGGTGCGCCGACATGGATCGGCGCGAGGCTAGACCACGGCGGCGAGCGGCGTCAAGGGGCGGAAAATGATTTGAGCGGCACGGGACAAGAAGTTATAAATGCTCGCATGACCTTGGAACAGCCGATTCCACCCACCGCACCGCCGGTCACCGGCAGCCGTCCTGAAGCCGGGGTTTACGACGTGGCCATCGTCGGTGGCGCGCTTTCCGGCGCGGCGACGGCCGTCCTGCTCTTACAGAAGAACCCGGCCTTGCGCGTGTTGATCGTCGAACGCTCCGCCGCCTTCGAGCGCCGGGTGGGAGAATCGACCATCGAGATCAGCACCTATTTTCTCATCCACCAACTCGGGTTGGCCGAACATCTCAACGAGCACCACTACGTCAAACAGGGACTCCGGTTTTATTTCTCGAACGATCAGGCGGAGAAATTCGACGACTGCACGGAGATGGGTGGCCGGTTCCTGACCCGCGTCCCCGCTTTCATGGTGGACCGTGCCGTCCTCGACGAGGAAGTGCTGCGCCGCGCCTGCGCGCTCGGGGCCGAAGTCCGCCGTCCCGCGCAAATGGTGCGCACCGAGCTCACCGTCGGCGGGCAGCAGCGGGTGACGGTCCGCGACATGGACGGCCACGAAAGCGTCGTCCGCGCCCGCTGGGTGGTGGATGCCTCGGGCGTCCGTGCGCTGCTCGCTCGACAGGAGGGCTGGCACCGGCAGAACGACGACCATCCCACCGCCGCCGTGTGGTCGCGCTGGTCCGGCGTCAAGAACCTCGACGGCCCGGAGATGCGCGCCAAGTTCCCCGAATGGGCAGGAAAGATTTACGGGATGCGCCACACGGCGACCAACCACGCGATGGGCGACGGCTGGTGGACGTGGTTCATCCCGCTCAAGGGCGGTGATGTCAGCGTCGGGTTGGTGTACGACCAGCGGTACGTCACGCTGCCGCCGGGCCCGAGCACCGGCGAACGGCTGCGCGCTTTCCTGACCGAACGCAGTCCGTTCGCGCGCGAGGTTCTGGAAGATGCCCGGTGGCAGGAGGAGGACATGCACTTCCGCAAAAATCTGCCGTACTACAGCACGACCTTTGCGGGCGACGGGTTTGCCCTCGTCGGCGATGCCGCCGGGTTCATCGATCCGTTCTACAGCCCCGGCATGGACTGGATCGCGTACACCGCGAACGCCGCGGCCGACGTGATCCTCGCCGAGCGGGCGGGGGAGACGGACGTCGCCAAGCGCCTGGAACGCCACAACCGCGACTACTCGCGCGCCTACCGGCGATGGTTCGAGGCGATCTACCAGAATAAGTACGAGTACATGGGCGATTTCGAGTTGTACCGCATCGCCTTCCTTTTCGACCTCGGGCTCTACTACATTTTTGTAGCGTCGCAGCCTTTCCGGTTCGGTGCGAAGACCCTGGTGCGGCCGATTTATTCGCTCCCGCCTTCGACCCCGTTTTTTTACTTCATGCGCTTCTATAACCGGCGCATGGCCGCGATGGGCCGGGTGCGTCGTGCGCGAGGGGTGTACGGACGGCGAAATGCCGGGCGCAACTACCTCTTCGGCGGATTCACCTTCAGCCTGAAGAGTGCATGGCCTCTGGTCGGTGCCTTCCGAAGTTGGCTCTGGCTGGAGTTGACGGAAGGCTGGCGGAGCTGGGGTAAAACGACCCCCGCGCCGGTGGCAAGAAGGGTGACCGTCCCGCGCCAGCAGGCGGAAGTCACGGCAACGGCTTTATCTGTCCCGATGGTCTGACCAAAGAAAAACCCGCTCGTGGCACGATGGCCACGAACGGGTAATTTGAGGATTCGCAGGATGGTCAGGCGTTCGCGGGCTGACCCAGCGCGAGTACGTTGATCCGCATGGCGAGGTTGCCGAGCTTCTCGTTCGCGGCTTTTTCCTCGGCGAGGCTCGTCGCGAGCAACGTGGCGGCTTCGGTGTGACCGAGCAGTTCGGCGTAGGCGTGCGCCGCGCCGTAGCCGGCCGTCTCGTAATGTTCGGCGTGCTGGGCTTCCATGATCAGCCCCGCGTCCTTGACGGCGCTCGTGGCATCTTCGTCGATCCAGCCACTCCCTTCGGAGATGCAGCCTTTCATGCCGGTGCAAGTGTAACCGGTGAGCGAGACGCCGAGCTTGTCCGCGATGGTGTCGAGGCGGGTGATTTGCGTTTCGGTTTCGCGCAGGTGGGTCTCGAACGCCTGCTTGAGATCAGGCGCGTGGGAGGCGGCAGCCATCTTGGGCAGCGCCTTGGTTAGTTGATTTTCCGCGCTGTACAAGTCCTTGAGCAGGTGCACGTAAAGGTCTTGCAGGGTGTTGAATTTTTCTCCGAGTCCAAAGAGTGACATAGTGGTGGGTTTGGGTTGTGAGAGATGTATACGCTCGCCAACCCACGGATCGGTCGGGTTTTCTCGCTGCCGAAACGATTTTACGCGGCGACCAGGCGAGCGGGCCGGATGACCTCGGCCGCGAACCGCTCCATTTCCTCGGCCTGCGGGCTGCACTGCAAGAGCAGTAGATCCACCCCGGCCGCCTCGAATTCCTCGACCCGTTCCGACACCTGCGCCGCCGTGCCGATCAATCCCGGCCGCAAACCCCGGTTCGACACCGAATACTCCTCGATGGTCATACGCTGTTCGAGCTGGGTGCCGCTGAGCCACTGCTGGTAGTTGGCGAATCCCGCCGCCGATGCCTGTACGTCGGTGATCCGCGCCAGTTCGGAGCGTGCCTCGTTCTCGGTATCCCGAACCACCGTGTAGGCGGCGACGCCGTATTGCATCGGCGGCAGTCCGAAGCGTTCGCGGCGTTCGCGCATGTCGGCGATTTTTGCCGCGACGCGCTCGGGCGGATCGCCGTGCATCACGTAAGCGTCGCAACGCTGCGCGATCAGGTTTTTGGCCGCCTCGCTCTCGCCACCTGCGTACAGGGAGGGCCGCGGTTTGGTCAGCGGTTTCGGTTGAAGAATGGTGTTTTTAACCTGGTAGTAATTGCCCGCGTAGGAAAAACGATCCTGCTTCCAGAGACCATCGACGACCTCCAGCCACTCCGTCGTCCGTGCGTAGCGATCCTCGTGCTGCTCGAAATGCACGCCGTACTGCCGCGCCTCGTCGGCCCACCAGGAAGAGACGACGTTGAGCGACAACCGGCCGGGCGTCCCGCAGATGTGGTCGATGTTCGCCGCCTGCTTGGCCAGCAGGGCGGGCAAATGGAACGTTGGCCGGACGGCCACCATCAATTCGAGCCGTTGGGTGACCGCCGCCAGGGCCGCCGCCGTGCTCCAGGCGTCCAGGGCGGGAGCGTCGGTGCCTTTGATGTCATTGAGGTTCAGTTCGGCCACCAGGGTCAGGTCGTAGCCGATCTGCTCGCTGCGGCGGGCGAGCCGGCGGACATAATCCCACGAGGCCGCCATGCCTTCGTCTTCCACGTTGCGAAGCCAACCGCCGAAAATGGGGAGCCAGTATCCGTAGCGCATCGTTCTTTTGCGTTGGGGCCGCGACGATCAGGAAACGCGGTCGATCTCGGATTCGAGGAAATCGACGAGCCGCGCGTGCGGATCGAACCCGATCACGCGCGTCGCGTCCGCCACGAAATTCGAGAGCGCATTCACGTCGTAATAAACGCGCTGGCCGTCGCGGTCGTCGATCATGGACTCGATCCCGCCCACGTCGATGCCGGCCGCCTGCGCGATGGCCTCGCACGCGCCGATCACTTCCGGCGAGGGCGTGACAGCCTCCACCCGCAGACCGCGCCTCGGCGCTTCGACCGGACACGCGCTCGTGGCCGAGCGGGTGAGTTCCGCACCGTCCTTTGTCTGGCACGCGTCGGCCGGGCAGAGGTCGAAAGAACCGGCGTCGGGAAAAACGTTGATGGCATAGAGATATTTTCCGCCCAGCGTCTCGACGCGGGTGATGTGGCCGTCGCGGGCGGGGACGTATTCCTGCACCAGCGCCACATCGTCGAGACCCAGTTCGATCTGGTCGGCCTCGGCGGCGGCTTCGAGGTCTATCAGCGAATCAAAACGCACGATGCCCGCGCCGCTGCCGCCGACGTTGGCTTTGACGACCACGGGAAAACGCAGTCCGCGCGCGGCGGCCGGTGCGTCGGCTCCCCGGTGGATGACGCGCGAGCGGGGCGTGGGCAACCCGAGATCGGCCAAGAGCGTGAGTTGCAGCGCCTTGGACACCTCGTAACCGAATGCCTTGGACCCGTTGACGACACGGCAACCCACCCGTTCCAAATGGGACAGAAAATTCAGAGTGTGCAGAATGGCGCTCCCGTTGCCGCGCAGGTACGCCGACGGGCTGATGCGGTTAAAAAACACGGCGGCGGGACGCGTCGAGCCGGCCGGGTCGTAGATCGCGGGTTCGCGGGCGTCGATCCGGCGGTAGTTGATCCCGCGCCGGTCCAACTCGGCGAAAAGCGGTCGGAACCAATCGGGGTGCTCGTGGTAGATGGCGAGGGAAGGCGAGTCAGAAGTCATGAGGCGTCTAGAGGCATTCGTTTCTGGGGCGGAAGCCAGCCGTCAGAACGCGTAGCGGACCGGGCAATACGGCAGGTAGCGCGCGGCGAGATGGCGGAACTCCTCGACGAGACGCCCCTTGTACCCGTGACGGTAGCGCACGTTCTCACCGCCGGTGTTGCTAATCTTGGTTTCTTGCAAATCGGGCCGCCAGAGCGCGTCTTCCGCCTTGGGATGCCAACGCAAGTTCACGTCGTGAAGCTGCGCGTTGTGGGTCAGGAAAATCAGTTCGCAGGCCAGTTGCGCTTTAGCTCCGGCGTCGAGCACGTCGTCGATCCGCTCGAACAACGCCCGGTAATCGTCCTGCCACCCCTCGTACACGATGACCGGCGAAAAATTCAGATGCACCTCGTAGCCGGCAGCCACGAAATCGTTGACGGCGGCGATCCGGTCCTCGATCCGCGAGGTGCGGATGTCCACGAGCGTGCTCATGCGCGGCGGCATCAACGAAAACCGCAGCCGGGTCTTGCGCTGCGGGTCGTAATCGAGCAGCGCCCGGTTGACGAATTTCGTGGCGAAGGTCGCCTTGGCGTTGGGCACCAGCCGGAACATCTCCACGAGGTCCCGCAGGTTGTCCGACAAGAGCGCGTCGGCGGAACAATCTCCGTTTTCGCCGATCTCGTAGACCCAGAGATGCGGATCGACCTGGCTCGCTACCGTCCGCCGTCGCGGCATCTGCCCGGCGTGCCGCGCGATGGCGCGCATGATCGCCTCGATGTTGACGTAGGTGGTGATCGGGTTGGCGAACCCCTTGCGCCGGGGCACGTAACAGTAGGCGCACGCCATCGCGCAGCCGTTGGCGATGCCCGGCGCGACGAAATCGGATGACCGGCCGTTTTCACGGAACGGAAAGGACTTCCGCACACCCAGGACGAGGACGGTGCGCTTGATCTGTACCCATGACTCCGCGCTGCCCTCGTTGCCGTGCAGGCCGGGAATCTGCCAATGGCTACGCACCTCGCGCCG
>CAZZYS010000012.1:0-30057 GCA_964658285.1 uncultured Verrucomicrobiota bacterium | reverse complement strand
CTCGATTTATTGACGTTGATGAAGGACGAATCCCAATCAGATCGCGCTCACCGCGGACCGCTTGTTCAGCAGGCGGCGGATGCATTCGGCGCTGATCAAAGTCAGGCCGAGCAGAGCGATGGTGGAACCACCGTCCGGCACCGAGGTGGTGGCCGTGAAGGTCGTCAAACCGGCGCCCAGAGCCGTGATGGTCACGCTCTCGGTCAGCGAGTAAGCAGTGGTCGGAGCCTTGCCGCCAGTGCCCGTCACGGCGAACTGGGTGCCCGAACCCGACAGGGTGGACATCAGGCTGGAAGTGCCGAACAGCGTGTTCGTGGTGTCCTTGTAGAACAGGGCGTTCACCGAACCGGCCGTCGCACCGCCGCCGAGCGTGGTGTTGAAGGAACCGGTGCTCGGCCCGAACGAGGTGTCCGAGAAGGAGACCAGGAGGGTGCCGGCCGAAGACGCCGAGGCGTTTTCCGACAAGGAGAACAACGGGGCCGCCGCGCTACCAGCGAACGGCTTGGTGATGCCGGTGCTCAGCGTGAAGGTGAACACGCCCAACGTGCCGGTGTAGGCCAGCGCGCCGCTAGAGGGATTCAAGTCGTTAGCGCCGTTGTCGACGATGGTGACGCTCGAGGAGCCGCTCGTGACGGTGATGGTCGGCACGGCGTAGATCGACGTCAGGGAAGAAAGGGTGAGAACCCCTGCCGCCGTGAGCGTCCGGATGATGTTTGATTTAGTTTTCATAAGATGTGTTTTGAAGCAACGCCGTCCGGCTGGAAAGGTTACTGGTTTCTTCTGCCGCTCCAGATAGCACGGGCGATGCCAAGAGTGAATCTTGAAATTGGCGCACGAGGTTTTCTTGCTTGTAAATATCTAGCTGTGATCATTTTACGATACTTAAATAAATCCGCTTTAGCCACACGACCAGAAATCATTGACGCGCGAAAACGTAAGGTTTACCGACGCTATTAGGTAATTTTAACAGCGCAACCAACGCAGGTAGCTCTGCGGCGCGACGGTGGCCACCGTTGGCTTTGGAAGGCCGTCGAGGGCGGCTCACGCGGTCTGCGGTCACTTTCCGCGCGCCGGTGGAGCCGGAGCTCCGCCGGGCCGTATCACAACTGGGTGACCGTTTTCTTCGCCACTTCTGATGACGCGCCTTGCAATCCGGTGGCAAGCGCCTGTTGCAGGGCTTCTTTCGCCTGCGGTTTTTGTCCGGTTTGGAAATAACACATGCCCAGGCAATAAAGAGACTTGGCGTCCAAAGGCATTTTGCCGGAACCCTGCTGCAAGAGCTGAATGGCATAGCTGTACTCCTTGCGCTCGTAGCAGCACTGACCCAGGACCCGCGCCAGCCCGGCATCGTCCGGCAGTGTCGTCCGGGCCCGCGAGGCGAGCTCGTATGCTTTGTTGTAGCCGTCGGGTTCCAGCAGGTAAAGGGCGGCAAGCTTTTTCTGCGCCGTCGCAAAATCGGGAACCCGGCGCAAAACATCCTGGTACACAGTCTTCGCGGCCGACACGTCACCGCGTTGCACCAGGAGATTTGCCCGCACCATCAGCGCCGGCACGTCGTTCGGCCTGAGCTGGAGGACGCGGTCCGACTCCGGACCCGCCAACGCCGGATTCGGTGCTTCCTGCTGTTCGAGATCGACCATCGACAGGAAATCCTTCGCGTCCGCCGTTTCCTTGCCGGCGGGATCGCTCTTGACCGCGCTTTGCATCGTCTGCACGGATTCGGCCGTCCGGTTGAGGAAATAGCTGGTCCAGGCCAGATCGTGCAGGACTCCGGGCTGGTCCGGCACGGCAACGGAGCTCTCTTGCAACAGGCTGTACGCCCGCGCGTAATTGGCGTTCAGGTAAGAAACGTGTCCAAGCACGGCCGCCGTCTGCGGGTCGCTCGGTGCTAGGCTCCGCGCGGTCGTGGCCAGTCCGTCGGCCTTCGCAAGGTCGTGCAAGGGACCGCTGTACAACGACGCCAGCTTCACGAGCACCGGCACCATCTTCGGATTGATCTTGAGCGCCTGTTCGTAGGCGGCCCCGGCCCGATCCCAGTTCTGACCTTCCTCGTACACGGTCGCAAGGCGGTTCCAGACCTGCGGATCGCCTGCCCGCTCCTTGGACAAGCGTTCGAGTTCTTCGGCGGAAAGGTGCCCGCCGCCGGGCGTGCCATCGGTCAGCAGCGCCAGCCGGCCGGAGATGTCAGCCTTGCCCGCGAAGTCGCGCGGGGACGCCGCCGCCACCTGAAACGCCGCGCGCGCCGCCTCCGCGTGCCCCATCATGTAGTTGGCCATCGCGAGATGATATTGCGTCTCCGCGTCGTCCGAGAGCTTGCTCGCGCCGGTCTGGAGTAGGGCGAGCGCCTGCTGGTAGTCGCCTCGTTTGTAGAGAATCCATCCCAGCGTGTCGTTGGTCGACGCATCGGTCGGGGCGAGAGTGTGCGCCTTGCGCGCGAGTTCGTAGGCCCGGTCCGGCTGGTCGAGCTTTTCCGAGTAGAGGTACGCGAGATTATTGAGGATGGAGAACGACTCGGGGCTGAGGATGAGAAGTTTTTCGTAGGTGTCCCGGGCTCTGGGGGCGTCGTGGATCCGGTCGTAGATGAGCGCGGCAGCCACCAACGTGTGGGGATCGTTCGGGTTCTTGGCGAGTTCGGCCGACAATTGTGCGAGCGCCGCGTCCACGTGGCCATTGGCCATCTCGTTGGAAACCAGGAGATCGTAGGCAGCCGTGTAATCCGGGTCCACCGCCAACGCCTTGCGGAGCGCCGCGTCGGCCTGATCCCAATTCTTCAACGCGGAATACACCCGCGCGAGCAGGTAGAGCGCCGGGGCGGCCTCCGGGGTCTTGGCGACGCGCGCCTGCGCCTTTTGCAGGGCGTCATCGTTTTTCTTCTCCTGGAGATCGAGGTCGCAGAGCTGCCAGAGCGTCGTCAGGTCGTCCGGAGACAATTTTAAAGCCCGGTCGAGGCATTGGCGGGCATCCTCGTCGTGATGGCGCTGCCGCTGGACCATGCCCATGAGCAGGAACGCCTGGGGGTCGCTCGTGCCTGCCTCCAGCACGGGAGCCAGCACGGTGGTCGCCGCGTCCAAACGGTCGAGGATGCGGTCCGCCTCCGCCAGCGTCAGCTTGGCGGCGAGCAGGTCCGGGTGTCGGCGCAGCAAGTCGTTCATGGCGGTGGCCGCTCTCTCCGCCTCGCCGGACTGGATGTTGAGATTCGCCAGGAGCAAGGCCGCTTCAAAATAATCCGGCTCGATATCGACGGCTTGCGTCAGGGCGATGATGGCCTGACTGCGGTTGTTGTCGTCCAGGTAAGCGCGAGCGAGGCGGAACTTGACCAGCGGGACCGACTTGTAGACGGTATCGAGGTGTTCCAGGATGGCGATGCCCTGCTTAGTGTCGTGCTTGGCCAGCACATCGTCCGCCTGGAGCATCTTCGCGTCGAAGTTATCCGCGTCCTGACCGAGGATGTGATCGAGCAACGCCAGTGATTCGTCGTACTTCGCCTCGTCGGTGGCGAGCCGCGCCAGTTTTTGCCACGCTGTAAAGAAGTCCGGCGCGCGGCGGGTGGCCTCCGCCAAAATGCTCTTGGCCTGATCGGTCGCGCCCTTGTTGAGCAGGAATTCGGCGTATTTGATCGTGGCGACGCCGCGCAACGGAGTCAACCCGGCCGCAGTCTTGTATTCCTCTTCGGCCGCGGCGTCATCCTTGTTTAGAAGGGCCAGGGAAGCCAGCCCGAGGTGGACGGAGGACGATTTCGGATCGGCGGCGAGCGCGCGGTCCAGAAAGGTGCGGGCCGTGGCGAGTTTGTTGGTGCGGAAGGACAGACTCGCCTTCGCCTGGAGGACGTACGGGTCCTTCTGGTCGGGCATGTGGCTGATGATCTGATCGCTTTCGGCCAGTTCCGTCGCGTTGGAAGTCGTGTCGGCCACGAGCAGGGCCGACGGTCCGTGGCCGGGTACGCGCTTGAGGGTTTCGAGTGCCTCCTTGCGCGCGGCCAGGCGTTCGCCGAGCGACAGGAAAACGAGCGCCACCTTGAGGCGCACCTCGGGATTATCCGGGGCGATCTCGCGCACGCCGAGCAGGTATGGCATGGCGCGCAACACCGCCCCCTCCTCGAACCAGATCGTGCCCAGGTGCTCGATGGTGCTGACGCTTTTGGGATCGAGGTGCAGGACGTTCAGGTATTCGATCTTGGCCTTCTCGTAATCGCCGGCCTTGTAATACCCTTCCGCCCGCGCCATCGCGCGGGCTTTTCTTTGTTGGACGGTACAACCGACGGACGCGAGCAGGGTCAGCGGCACCAGGGCCGCCGCAAGGGAACGGAAAAACGGAGCGCGGAGTTTCATGCGCGAAAAACGGACAGGCAAAGGGGTTTGCGGAACAAGCTAGCGCACTCGCCGCGAAGCTCAAGGGGTGGCCTGACCTCTTTGGAACCGCGTTTTACCGGCACCGTCAACGCACGCGGCGGCAGCGGCAAAAACGCCACCTCCGTCCCCAAAACGCCGGAGGCCCGGTGAAGACCTCGCCGTACTGGCGAGACTCCACCGGGCCCCAATCCCTAGATTTGTTTGTACAACGCTAACTGCAACGCTTACGCGCGGGACGCGCCGAAGCCGCGCACACCGACGAAGCGGTGGGCGGTCAGCAAGGCGGCGCCGGCGAGGGCGAGCAGGAGCAGCGAGGAACCCGTGTCGGGCACCTTGCCGGTCGGGGTGGTGACCGGGCCGGTGCCACCGACGGTCGTGTGGAAGTTGCTGATGAACACCGCGCTATCGAGGGCGCCGTCGTTGGTGTCCGCCACCTCGAAGGTGAGCAGGTGAGCGCCAGCCGTGAGGGTGCCGGAGGTCGTCGTCTCGGTCGGGATCAGGCCGTGCGTGCCGGAGAACGCCGTGTTGGTGTCAGCGGTGGTCACCAGGGAGGTGAAGCTGCCGCCGACCTGCACCGGGTTGCCGTTCTTGTCGAACGAGATCTGCTGTCCGTCGAGGAAGCAGAGGAACGCGTCGGTGAACTGGCTCGAAAACACCGGGTATTCCACCGATCCGAACACGAAATCGAAGGCAATCGCCGAGGCGCTGGTCAGGGTGAAGGGCACCGACACGACGGCCGTGTCATGGGAGCTGCTCCAGTTGGTGATCTTCCCGGGCGCGTAGGCGTTAAACTCTGGGGTGGTGCCACCATTGAAGACGGTGCTCGGGGAACTGTCCGGGCTCTGGTTGGCGTAGGTCACCTGCGTGGCGATGCCCGTGGAGAGCACGATGCCGTTGCCGATGGTGACGGGGCCGGAGGTGAAGCCGGCGTAGGTGCCGCCCTGGGTCGGGTCGCCCATCGTGTACGTGGCGCCGATGGTGCCGAACCCGGCGGAGTTGGTCACCAGGGCGCTGGTCAGCGCGGTGGGAGTGGTGGTGTTGGTGACCGTAAGCGCCTGGGCGTTGGAAGCCAAGGCAGACACGCAGGCGGCGAGGCCGAGCGCGCCCACACGGAAGGAAGCGGTGGTTTTGAGGAATTGTAACGTTTTCATAAATAGTACCTTGTGGACTGTGCGGTCAGAAAGCAGCGAACATGCCAACCGAGTGAATGTGCAGGAAGTTTTAGGTGCTTACTATTTTATAAACCACTGCAAATCACCTAGATGCGTTTTATTTTTTTGCTGTGGCAAACGGCACAGAGGCATTCCCATTCCAGTGAGAATTGTAAGATTTACCGACACCGCTTTATTGCTTATCGGCAGTACGTTACGAGTAAATTTTTTATAAGTTACACGCTGCAAGCAACTTAACTGGGTTGCCGGCATCAGTACTTCCATTTTGTAGGTCCGAGGACCATTGTCGGAAAATCTGCAACCCGTGTGTCTTATCGGCGACTACGGCGTCCGACCAAAATTCGTAGCGCGCCCTGTCGTGCCCGGAAGAGCGGAACCCGGATTCGCCGCTGCCCAAAGACCCCTCAGAGGTCGAACCCACACGTTATTCTCGTGCGATGCCGAGTTTCTCCATCAACTCGTAAAGCGTTGGGCGGCTGATGCCCAGATCGATGGACGCCGCGCTGATCTTGCCGCCGTGGCGCTTGAGTGCGTTCTGCACCATCTCGCGCTCGACGTTTTCACGGGCTTCCTTCAGCGAGAAGGTCGGCATCGAGGAGGCCGTTTCGGACAGTTCCAGATCGTCGACGCCGATGCGAGCGCCGTCGGCCATGATGACCGCGCGCTGCACGCGGTTTTGCATCTCCCGCACGTTGCCGGGCCAGGGATGGCGCGCCAGCACCCGCAGGGCTTCCGGCGAAAAGCTCAGGCCCGTCTTGCCGTTGAGCGCGGCGAAGCGGGCCAGGAACGTTTGCGCGAGCAGGATCGTGTCATCCTCGCGCACGCGCAGCGACGGCAGATTCACCACCACGACCGCAAGCCGGAAAAACAGGTCCTCGCGGAACTCTCCCTTGGCGATGAGGCCCTTGAGGTCCGCGTTCGTGGCGGCGACCACGCGCACGTCCGCCCGCAGGGTTTGGCGTCCGCCCACGCGCTGGAACGTGTTTTCCTGCAAGAAGCGCAGCAGCTTGACCTGCACGGGGGGAGGCAGCTCGCCGATCTCGTCGAGGAAGAGCGTCCCCCCGGCGGCGCTCTCGATCAGGCCCTTGCGCTCGCGGTCCGCGCCGGTGAACGCCCCCTTCTCGTGCCCGAAAAGCTCGCTCTCCATCAGGTTCTCCGGGATGGCGTTGCAGTTGATGGGCATGAAGGGCCCGTCGCGCCGGGGGCTGCGCCGGTGGATCGCCAGCGCCGCCATTTCCTTGCCGGTGCCGCTCTCCCCGAGCAGCAGGACGGGAGCGCTGGCGACGGCCACCTTGCGGATCAGGCCGAAAACCTCCTGCATCTGCGGACTCTTGCCGAGCATCCCCTCGAACGACTCCGCCTTGCCCAAGCTTTGCTGCAACTCGCGGTATTCGCGCTCCAACTCCGCCACGTAGAAACAACGCTGGAGCTGGAACTTGAGGCTCTCCAGCTCCACCGGCTTGCAGAGGAAATCGTACGCGCCCGCGCCGACCGCGCGCAACGCGTTCTCCTTTTCGCCCTGGCCGGAAACGATGATGATCTTGGCGGACTTGTCCACGGCGAGCATTTCGGACAGCGTGGCGAAGCCCTCGGTGGGGTCGTTCGGGTGCGGCGGCAGGCCCAGGTCGAGCATCGTCACCACGGGCTTCGACGCGCGGAAGGCTTCCACGGCGGCGGCGCGGTCGCCGGCCAGGAGGACCTCGTAGTCCCGGTTGAGCGCCCATTTCATCTGGGTGCGGATTTCCTCGTCGTCATCCACGATGAGCAGTTTGGATTTCATCATTCGTTGGGGGCGAGCGGCAAGCTTACGCGAAAAGTGGTGCCTTTGCCCAAAGTGCTTTCGACGAGGAGGCTGCCGCGGTTGGCCTCGACGATCATCTTGGACTGGAACATGCCGATGCCGAGTCCCTTTTTTTTCGTCGTGTGGAACGGGCGGAAAAGCGAGCCGCGCAGAAATTCCGCGCTCATGCCGCAGCCGTCGTCGCTGACGAAAACTTCCACCCGCCCGCCCTGCGCCATGGTGCGCACGCGGATGTCCCCCCCATCCGGCTCCAGGGCGTCGCGGGCGTTGAGCACCAGGTTCGTCAGGACGCTTTCCATCTGCTCGCGGTCGGCGTGAACGGTGGGCAGCGGGGCGAGTTCGCGGTGCAGGGTGACGCCCGCCGGGGCGGCCGGGAGGGCGTCGAGGGTTTCCTGCACGAGGCGGTTGAGATCGAGCGGCGCGGGGTGGGCCTCGGGTTTGCGGCGGAGGGTGCCGAGCCGCTCGATGAGGTGGTTGATGCGTCCGACCGTGCTGCCGACCCCGCGCAGGGCGTCGGCGCGGAACTCCGGGTCGTCGAAATGCACCGGCAGGTTTTCGAGCATCAGGCCCAGGCTGTAGGCGGCGTTCTTGAGGTCGTGGACGAAAAACGTGGACATCGTCTGGAACGCCTCCATTTCCTTGGCCTGCATCAGGTCGCCGGTCAGGCGCAGATTGAGCAACGCGGCGGTGAGATGGTCGCGGATGCATTCGAGCAGGTCGAGTTCCTCGCCCGTGTAGGGGACGCTGTTGACGCGGTCGCCCAGCACGGCCACGCCCAGGCACCGCTCACCGGTGGTCAGAGGCACGCAGAGCCGCTCGCCGCTGGCGGCAAACTGCCGGGGATTCGCCCGGCGCAGGGCCTCGGCCCAGTCGGAGGGGTGCTTTTCCAGGCTGAAAGGCCGCCCGGCGGAGGGCTGGCCGGAGAATAAGCTGCCCGCCAGTCCCTCCGCGGCAATCTCCCCCTCGGTCGAGCCAGCGGCGGCCCGTGCCAGCGGCGAGGTCGAAGCGGCGAAGCGCAGCCGGTCCCGGCGTTCGTCAGCCACCCAGAGCGTGACCGAGAGCGCGCGAAACGTCTCCGACAGGAACCGGGCGGCGACCGTGCTCAGGCTCGCCTCGTCCCGGGCGTCGGACAACTGCCGGGTCAATTGCGTCCAGACGACGCGGGAATCGTGCTGCGGACGCCGAAAATGCCGGCTGACGAACTGGCCGACGCGCTGGCGCAGCCGGTCGGAGAAAATCATCACGATGAGCGCCACGATGCCCACCAGCACCACGAGCACCTGCGCCTGGAACCCGCGCGCCGAACCGAGCCGGGCCGCGATCTGGGCCAGGATGCCGACGATGAACAGATAGCCGCCCGCCAGGAAGACCGTCACCGAGCTCTGGAGGACGGCCCGCGAGGGGTACACGTCGATCTCGCCCAGCCCGTGCCGCGCATACACCAGGGTAATGAGCAAACAACCCGTGAGCAGCGCCCCGGCGTCGATGACCGGCAGCGTCAGGTTGTGACCGTTGAACAACAACGCCTGACTCTCCGTGAAGATCCGCGCACCGAAGATCAACCACAGCCCGAACACCATGAACTTGATGCGCCATTGGGTGGCACCCACCGCCGAGCGGAAGGTCTTCTCCAAGTTGGCCAGGACCAAGACGCCGCTGACCAGCAGCATGGCGATCAGCCCCCGCGACGCCCCGCTGTAAACCGCCCGCCAGGAGTGGACGGCATTGTCCGGCGGGCGCAGTTCGACCATCCCCACCCCCGCCAGCCAGAACGCGAGCCACACCGCCGGCAGCAACGCGGCGACGACCAGCGGCAGCCGCCAGCGACGCAGGAACTCCAAATAATTGCCGCGCGAATAAACCAGGCTGAAACAAATCCAGGTCACCGGCAGACAGGATTTCGCGCCCAGCGCCAGCGTTTCCCAATGAACGACCGTTTGGGGGTCGGTTCCGGTCAGGCTCAGGCCATCGAAGACGCTTTGCACGGCCAGCACCGCCATCCCGCCGGAAAAGCTCCATCCGGCAACCGTTCGCGTCCTGCCGAGGAACGGCACTGCGGCCAGGGCGGCACTCGCGGCAACTGCGACAAAAATGAGAACCGCATCAAGTGACATAGGGCATTCTCACGGTAGTATCGTCGGATAGTTCTGCTGTTTCATCGTCTACAATCCGGTGCGGCTGATAAATCCGGTCAAAAATGCAAGAAAGCGATTTGTTTGAGGAACAAAGCGAGGAATTTGAGAAAAATTAATTCTCACTCGCGTCGGCGAGTATGATCGTTGCTAGACAGGGAGGAGTATGAAGATGATTTCAACGACGTGGCCGGGCAACTGGCGAATCTTTTTGGTGGTTGCCGCGACGATATTATCGGGAGCTTTTTCGTCGGTCCGCGCCGCGCAGAATGTCACCCTGGCCTGGGATGCCGACACGTCGAGCACCACGCTGGCGGGATACCTTGTGTACTACGGCACCGCGAGCGGAAACTACAGCAAAACCGTCGACGTGGGGAACAGTAACTCGGTGTCGATCCAGGCTTTGGCCGACAATACCACGTATTATTTCGTCGTGACGGAGTACGATGCCCTGGGGGTGGAAAGCGCCTACTCGAACGAGGTTTCCTTCGTCACGGTCGGCCAATCGGCTCCGACCGTCAGCCTGGCCAATACCGCCGGCAGCATCAACGGCCCGGCCAACGTCACCCTGACCGCCTCCGCCTCCGTACCGAATGGCACCGTCGCCAAGGTCGCCTTCTACGCGAACTCGACCGAGGTCGGCGAGACCACCACCGCGCCCTATTCGGTCGTGTGGAACAACGCCCAGCCCGGCAGCTACGAGCTGACGGCCGTCGCTTACAACGCCAGCGGCGCCTCGACTGTCTCCGACGCGGTGGCGCTGAACATCGTCCAGTTCGGCGTGACGACCTTGCAGCGCAGCCGGGGCGGCTGCCAGCTCGGCATCGCGGGCGTGGCCGGATCGACCTACAACGTCTACTATTCCAACGACCTGGTCCAATGGACGCTCCTGGAAACCGTGCTGAACCAGAGCGGGACCGTGGCGGTCAACGACCCGACGGCCAACGCGGTGGGCCGCCGATTCTACAAGCTCCAGGTCGTTTCGAGCGATTCCACGAACAGCGGGACGCCCACGACGCGGGCGGTCCTCAGAACAACCGCTCCGGCACGTAGATGATGTCGCCGTATTTCACGTAGAACACCGTCGAGGGCTTGCCGCGCATGGCGGGGTCCAGGTTGACGATCTGCGTGTAGTGTTTGTTGTTCACGATGCGGATGATCCGCACCTTGCTCATGTTGCCGATGTTCGTCGGCCCGCCGGCCTGCAGGATCGCTTCGAGCACGGTCGTCTGCTCGTCGAGCACGAGTTTGCCGGGGCGTTGCACCGCGCCGGAGAGGATGATCGGAATGGCGCTTTTCTCCTGGGCGACGATGACCTGGGTGTTCTGCAGCTGCGTCTTGTAGAGCCCGGCCAGTTCGTCCTGAAAGGCCTTGAGGGTCTTGCCGGCCACGGCAACTTCGCCGACCAGGGGCAGCGAGATTTTGCCGTTGGCGTCGATGCTCTGGACCTGGTTGAGTTCCGGCGCGCCGTTGAAGGAAATCCGGACCGTGTCACCGGCCGCCAGCGTGCCCGACGAACGCCGGGCGACCCGCGCCTCGGGGGGGATCTCGCTGGTCTCCGACGGGGTGCAGGATACGCTCAGGAGGGCGACGCAGGCGGTGGCGAGGACGCGGAGGAGGACACTGCGAAAGGGAAAAACCGGTCGGTAGGCGGGCATGAATACGAGTTCTCTCTGGAGCCTTTGAAAATGCAAGGCAAAAATGGTTGCCGCCCCGGCAGTTGCGGCCCGGGCGGGTGCCTCGCAAAAGGGCTGCCCGCCTTCCCGGCGTTTCCCCGCGACCGGGGCATGTCGCCAGGATGACTGCCCGGTTATCGGACGACCGCGACGCGGGCCAGCCGGCCCTGCATCCGGCTCGCGGCGAAGAGGGCCGATACTCCGATGACCAGCAGCACGAGCGTCGATCCCCGGTCGGGAGTCCGCAAAGCGTTGGTGCGCGGGACCACGTAATCCTGCCCGGACCCCGTCAAGGCGACGAGGTCACTGCCGGCGCCGGTGTAAGCGGTCACGCTCTGTAATAGCGCGCTCGCGCCGTAGTCACTGCCCGAGATGGAAAACTGACTGCCGCCGACCACTTCCCAGATGGCGATCTGCAATCCGGCGGCGTTGGCAGCCGCCATCGTCGGACTGTAGGACATCGCCCAGAGCTTGCTGATCTCGGTGGCCTGCGCCGCGTTCATCGTGCCGGGCGGCTTGGGAGCATGGCTAAGCGGGACCACGTCGTAAAGCAGGGGGGACGTGCTGCTGAAATGGAACGGGTCAATGCAGAAACCGTCCATCGGAGTATTTCCGACCAGCAATTTATTGACGCCCGCCAGCGCCCCGCCGGTGTAAAAGTTCGTCACGGAGACCGTCACGGTCTCGGCCGGACTGACGCTCAATTCCTGAACGGTGACCTGATTCGCGCGCAACGATGACGCGTGAAGCAACGCCGCAACGGCAACCAAGGCACGTGCGGTTCGGGTGGTAATGTTATTTCTCATTTATCGTTCTGGACGCAATCGTTGGAATTGCGATGCAGACGCGATAATGAGAAAAACATTCAGAAATGCTAGAAAAATCTCTCCGTCTCTTGTTTTTTTGGCTGTAGAGGCCTCTTCACCGAACGAACGGCCGCCAACCATTTCCTACGATAACTTCTTCTCTTTGAGGGTGTTCATGCGCTTGTTCTCCCCTCGTCGCAACCACCAGACCAAAAGAAGCAAAGGCACGAGAGAAATCGCAAAAAACAGAGGGCCGCCGTGTTTGTGCAGCACGCTGTTGATCATCTCCGGCCCGACATACACGCAGAGCTGGCCGATGGTCCAGATGCGGAAACCGTTCCGCAAAATCCCGATGGGTATGACGAAAGCCACGAGCAGAATTTTCCGCCACGTACTATGCAGGAACAGGTGCGCCGCCAGCAATCCGGCGATGAAGAGGACCAGGCTAGACCGGATGCCGCTGCATTCCGAGGCGACCTCCAAGGTGATCGTGGGCAACTGGAAAAATACGCCGTCGTGCACGTTCGGCGTGCCGGAGAGTTGGAAGAACAACGCCGCGACCTCTGCCGAGGCGACTTTCAGACCGTTCTCCAGCCACGCGATTACCTCGCCGGGCAGCGGAACCATGAAGAAGAGGAACCCGATGGGGAACGCCGCCTTCGCCACCCACTCCCGACCCAGGAACAAAAACGCGACGGCAGTGACCGCGCAAACGAACGCCAAAACGGTGCAAGCAAGGAAGTCGCCGTCACCTCCCCCTCGCAAGGTCCAGGCGGCCACCACCGCCAACACCCCCGCGGCAGCGAAACCCCCCGCCCACGCCGGCGAGGAAAACAACGGCACCCGTGGCGGCGAATTGATCCGCAGGTGCAGCAGATACCCCGAGATGAACGGAATCAAGAGGATGTAAGAATCCAGGTCGGCGTGCAACGCGTGGTCCACCAACTGGATCAACGGGTCGAAAAAGGCGAAGATGACGAGCAGAAAGCCGCCGATGGCACCGAGGCTCCGCGCGCGTGGAGACAGACGCAGCCAGGCTGGTTGAGCACGATCATGGTTCGCCATGCACACGGAGGGTAGGTTGCCGGTTGAAAAAGGAACAGTTTTCTTCAAGGGCGGATGAAGTGCGCCCGCAGAGCCACCGCTCGTTTGAAAGGATAGCCGTCACTGCGGACCAGGTGGACGGCGCTCTCCGAGCGGCGTTGGTCTGACTCCATGCCGCAGGCACCCAACCTATCAGGCGGCTGCGCCGCGACCAGGACCAACGCCGCTCGGAGAGCGCGTCCACCTCCGGCACCACGCACCTCGGAGTTAGAGCACGAGCCTCCCAGCTTCACCGCGACGCCCGGAGGCGTCACTTCACGATGTGCAGGTTCTTCGGCGCGGGCAGCGCGGTCGTCCCGGCGGCCTTGATGGCCTGCCAGCGGACCTGGGCGGGCAGCGGCGACACGATGGGCGTCTGGTCCGGCCCGAACGCCGGCCAGTGCATCGTGCCGAAGAACGACGGCTTGGCGGTCAGGTAGAGCGAGTTGGGAATGGTGTGGTTCGAGTTGCTCGGGTCCCAGATCACCCCGTTGGTCACGTAATCATAGTTGCCGTGCCGGAAGTAGGTGGACATCGCAATCATGTCACTCTGAAACGTGTCGGCGTCATCCGCATAACCCAGCTTGTAGACGGAACTCCCGAACGTCGGGGCCGTCATTGTGTAATCGTAGGCGAACGTGCTGGGGGTCATCGTGGGCCAGCCCAGCACGTTGCCGACGGCGTTCTCGTAGTAGTTCCAGTTGCCGTCGCCCGCCGCCCAATAGGCGTTTTGATAGGAAAAGTGCGCGCCGGTGATATCCTCGTACCCGCCGCCCTCGGCATCCGGCTCCAGCCCGGCCGTGAAGTGGTTGCGGAATCCGGTGTTGTCGCTGGAACTCCCGTGCACCCAATCGTGAATCCACTTGTGGGCCACGTTGCCCTCGAAAAGATTCATGAACGGGTGGGCGCCGTGGGTGATGAGATCGTCGTGCACGTAGCCGGGCGAGCTCGTCGTGTTCGCGCCGCGCGAATAGTTGTAGCCGAGCACGCAGCCGTTGCCCCCGCCCTCGAACACGAAGGTGTGCCGCAGGTCCTCCCCGATGTTGTCCTCGATCAGGTGGGCGGAGTTGAACCCGAAGATGTGGAAGCCGTAGGCGCTGCCGCCCTCGGTGTTCCAGGCCCCGTGGACGTAGCAGCCGCGCACCTCGCAGCCGTAGGAATCCATGAGCTTGATGCCGCTCTTGGGCGATTTGATGATTTCCACGTTCTTGACCCAGCAGTTCATCGCCATCTGGATGGCGATGCTGGCCGAGCCGCCGCCATAGTATTTGACGTGGTTGACGGTCAATTCCTCGACGCCGGCATTGCTCACCAATCCGCCGAAGCAAAGCGTCTGCGGGTTGTTGGACATGTCCATGTACAGGGGCGGGTTGAAGGTGACCACACCGTTGCCCGAGGCGTCCTTGCCGATGGCCGTGGGCACGATGACCTGCGCCATCGCGTAGCTGCAGTAGTTGTCCGACGCCCAGGTGCAGTCGCGGATGTTCACGAGGGCAGGCGGGTTTTGCTGCATGAGGACCATCGGCAGCCCGACCTGGACATACGGATTATTGCTGCCGCCGATGGGCTGGCCGTAGGAGAATTGGGTGGACCCTTTGGTCGCGCCGGAGGCGACGGGATACATCGGCGAAATGAAGTACGGCTGGGCGGCCTGGATGAAAAAAGCCTGTGAATCGAAGGTCGTGTCCACCTTAATGATGGTCTTGCCCATGCCCGCCCCGCGCACGGTGATCGGACCACGGATCGGCAGTTCGCCGCTGATCCGGTAGGTTCCCGGCGGGATGTAGACTACCTGCCCGGCGGGACAATGGCTGATGGCGAAACTCAGCGGACCCCAATCGTCCGCGCCGTCGTCGGCCGGGTTGGCCAGCGCCCCGGTGTAGCCCGGGATGGATTTGGTCACGTCGCACCAGATCGTGGTGCGGGCGGGGATGCCGCCGGGGACGCCGGGAGCCCAGGTGGTCCGCCGGGAGGCATCGATGATGTCGTCGGCCGCGCAGCGCGATCCTCCCGACACGGAGAGGAAAATCGTCAGGACCGCCGGGATCAACCAGCGTCCGCCGATGCTCAATACCGAGTTGCCAGATGTGTTCTTCATACTTTTAGTCGTGGGTTTTATTTTCTTGGATTCGGCGAGCAGGCGTGCAAAAAGCCGGTCTGCAAATCCCCGTTGCCGGGAGTGCTTCTCAGGCGATAGAGCATAAGCCATTCCGGGGCGTCGGAAGAGTGATCTTGAGCATCTACTTTGAGTGGTGACCGGATGGCCTCCGGGAGCGCCAACGGCGCGGCCTCATACGAGCCTGGGGCAACGCCCCAGGTTGGGACCAACCAAGGGCAAGCCCTGAAGGGGCGATTCATCCGGGTGGCGAGTCGAGATGAGTCGCCCCTTCAGGGCTTGGCAGAAGCCCCTCGTTTCCCTGGGGCGTTGCCCCAGGCTCGTATGAGGCCGCGCCGTTGGCGCTCCCGGAGGTCATCCGATCACCACTCAAAGTGAAATGCCCTAACGCCGCCACCGGCTGGCCGTCAGCGCCGCCGCCATGCGCCAGTGGTTCGCCGCCTGTCGGAACCTCCCGCGCAGACCGGCAAAGACCCCGTCGGTCGCCACGCCCGCGATGGCCCGCCAGTCGCGCAACGCGGGCCAGACCCGGGTGGCGACGATGACCCGCTCGCGGATGTCCTTCCCGGTGCTCCAGCGCGGATTCAAATACAACACCCCGGCGTTGCGGATGGCGACCGTCGGACGCCGCGTGTGCCGATAGTGCCAGAGCGCCCATTCCTGGTCCTCGCAGGCGGGCAGGGTTTCGTCGAAAGGATGGGCTTCCCAGCCGTCGCGCCGCACCAGCGAGCAGCAGTTCCACAGGCCGTTGGAGCCGTCGTAGTTGTCCGCGTGCACGACGTTGATGAGCTTGCCCCGCAAAGGGTCGTCCCGCAGCGCGGCCACCGCCTCCGGCGTACCCGGCACGCAAAAGACCCCGCTCGCGCCGTGCGCCGCGAGGTGTGCCCGCATGAGAGCCGCCACGTCGGGAAAGGCCAGCACGCAATGGGAACTGAGGATCAGGAGGCACTCGCCCCGGCAGGCGGCGGCCCCGAGGTTGAGCGAATGGGAATAGTTGAACGGCCGGTCGGACGGGTAATGCACCACCCGACTCCCGAAACGGGCGGCGATGTCCAGCGTGGCGTCGGTCGAGCCGGAATCGACGACCACGATTTCGCCCAGGGCAGGAACCTGCGCCGCCACGGATGCCAGGGTTCGCTCCAGGGTGCCCGCGCTGTTGAAAGTCCGGATCAGGGCTGAAACCATCGCTTATTTCGCGGCTGAGCCTTTGACGAGGCGATGCCAAAACGTTCTCTTTAACAGGGTGACGAGCAAGCCGCCCAACATCCGCAGGCCGCCCGCCGTGCGGATGCGGAACCCATCGCGCACCGTCCGCGCGACCCAAGGCAGGCGTGATTTCAAGCCCTCCGCGTTGAGGCAGCGTGACCATTGGGCATATTCCTCGTCGAAGGACCGCCTCCGCACGGACGCGGCGGCGTGCGCCTGCTGGCAGGCGTGGGCCTTCACCGCGAGGTATTCGGCGCAGGCGAGGCTGCTCTTGGTGGTGTCCCGCACGGACCGGTCATGGATGCGGAAGAGGTTCAGGCAATCGGCCACGAAGGCGACATCAGCTTCCAGCAACAGGTTGATCCAGGTGCGCCAATCGCCGCTGAGACGGTAGGCCCCCGCCCCGGCCACCGCGCGCCGCAGGGCCGCCGTGCGCAGGAGGACGCCGCTGGCGTTCGGGACCGTATTCTGGATCGCCAGGAAGCGGGCCACCTCGTCACGGCCGTCGTTCACGTAGTCCGACTTCCAGCGGGTGGGATGCAGGTTGCGGTTCCATTCCTCGCACGATTCCCCCGCGTGGCCCGCCGCGTCCATCCGCCGCGACTGGCAGTAGGCCAACCCGACCCGCGGATACGCGCCGAGCACCGCGACCAATCGTTCCAAAAGATGCGGGTCGGCGGAATCATCCGATTCGGCGATCCAGAGGTATTCGCCCCGCGCTCGCGCCGCGCCGCATGCCCATTGCGCGAAAGGACTGCCGCTGTTTTGCGCGTTGACGATCAGCTCGATCTCGCCCCGGTCCGCGTAAGGTTGGAGCACCTCCCGGCTGTCGTCCGTCGAGGCATCGTCGAGGACGATCAACTCGTAGTCCCGGTAGGTTTGCCGAAAGATGCTCGCCAGCCGCTCGGGGAGGTAACGGGCGTGGTTGTAGTTCGGCACGACGACCGTCACCGTCGGGTTGCGCTCGGACAATGGTTCCATGACGCACGGACCGGCGAACTCAAGCGGCGGTGGACGAGGCTCCCGCGTGCCGGGCGTGCAGCGAGCGCCAGATTTCGTCGCGCCGCGCGCCCGTCGCTTCCTGCGAAAACCGGTGTTGGATGAAATCGTGCGCGTCCGTGGCGATCCTGTCCGCCGTGGGCTGATCCTCGACCAGACGGGCGACGGCCGCGACGAAAGCTTCCGGCTGATCCGCGCAAAGTAGTTCCTTGCCGTCGGTCGCGTCGATGCCCTCGACGCCGACGCTGGTCGTTACCACCGGCACGCCGAGGGTCATCGCCATCAGGATTTTCGTGCGGATGCCGCTGCCGACCCGCAAAGGGACCACCATGATCGCGCCTCGCAGAGCCTCGGTCAGGTCCGCTACGAAACCCGGAAACACGACGCGCTCGCTCGTCCCGTACCGCCCCCGGAACTCCGCCGTCCATTCGCCGACGACGTGGAACTCCAGCTTCGGGAAGCGCGCCGACAACGCCGGCCACATCGTGGCGAGGAACCATTCCACCGCATCGACGTTCGGCGTGTGCCACTGCGCGCCGACGTACACGAGACGCTGCGCAAAGGGCGAAAGCTGGAACCCGGATGTCTGGCCGGGCGGATTTACGTACGCGAACGGCGAGCAGCGGATGTCCGCGAGCGGCAGTTCGGCCTGCAAGACGCTCCGGTCGTACTCGCTCATCGTCACGACGGAATCGTAATGCCGCAGGCTGTCGAGTTCGCGGGATTTTTCCTGGGCGAACACGTAGTTCTCGTAGGCGTCGGCGCGGGATTTTTCGCTGCGTGCCCGGTCGCGCACGACGTAGTGGATTTCGATCTGCGCGAAAAGATTGGGCACGTCGGCGGGCAAGGCGTGGACCATCGAAAGAAACTCCGTGTACTCGACCTGGATCACGTCGTACCCGCGCCGGGCCTCGGCGGACGCGGGGGCGATGAGGTAGCGCGGCAGCATCACGATGCGCTGCGACTCAACGCGCGGAGCATAGTTTTGCCAGCGGACGAGCGCCCGGTGCGCGGCCTGACCCGGCGGGGTGTTCTTCAGCCAATCCTTCGCGCGCTGCCACGCGGGCGGTCGCTTCCCGAACCCCGGCGCGTGGACCGGCGACATGGTGACCTCGGGCCACAGCTTGCGGAGGGTCTCACACGCCGCCGCTTCCGCGTCGTTGTGCACGGGCGTCAGGAGGGTGATCTCGTGCCGGTGCCGGAGGTAGTCGATCCAGCCGAACTGCGCCACGCTGCCGCCGGAGTTCAGCGGCCACGGCCAATAGGGAGAAATGACGAGGACTTTCAAAGGTGGCAGTGTTCGCTATGCGCTATGCGCGCGGGCTGAGCGTCCAGTCCCCGTGCAACAAAACCATCGAGTGTCCGCGGGCCATCTGGTAGCCGTTGCCGTACACGTCGTGTTCGATCACCTCGATCCGCCCGACCGGTTCCACGGTGTCCACGGTGGCCACGCCGATGACGCCGATGACAATCCCAAATTTGTATTCCCCCTGCACGAACGGGAAATGGGGAATGTGCAGGCGGACCGTTTCCTTCCGGGCTCTGGCGGCGGGATCGGCGAACGGTTTCATGGCCGTGTTGAAATCCGCCAGCAACTCGTCGTTCGTGCCGAGCAGCCGGAACGCGACGACCGCGTTCGGGAAGTCCAGCATCCCATCGACTTCGATCTCCACGCTCAGGGCTTCTCCCATCGAGAGGATGTTGGAAGGCACGCCGTGGTGGTCGCGGATGGTGACCCCGGTGATCACGGGTTTGGCGGAATGCTCGTTCTTGTGGTTGCGAAGATCGTAAGTGCCGTTGCCGGTCGCTGCCTCCGGCGACACGCCCGAGGACTGGTAAAGCAACGTTGCCTTGGTCGTGTCGCCGTCGAAACCGAGCTGGCCGTCGTACATCAGGATGCAGCGGGTGCAGAGCGACTGGATCGCGCTCATGTTGTGACTGACGAAGAGCACGGTGCGCCCTCCCCCGCTGACCTCCTGCATCTTGCCCAGGCATTTTTTCTGGAACTGGATGTCGCCGACCGCGAGCACTTCGTCCACGATCAAAATCTCCGGTTCCAGGTGCGCCGCCACCGCGAAAGCCAGGCGCACGTACATGCCGGAAGAATAACGTTTGACGGGCGTGTCGATGAATTCCTCGATGTCGGAAAACGCCACGATCTCGTCGAACTTCCGGCGGATTTCCGCCTTCGTCATACCCAGGATCGCGCCGTTTAGGAAAACGTTCTCGCGGCCGGTGAGTTCCGGGTGAAAACCGGTTCCCACCTCCAGCAAACTGGCGATACGCCCTTTGATCTTGATTTCGCCCGAGGTCGGCGAGGTCACCTGCGAGAGGATTTTCAAGAGGGTGCTTTTCCCCGCGCCGTTGCGTCCGATGACGCCGAGCACCTCGCCTTCGCGCACCTGGAAGCTCACGTCGCGCAACGCCAGGAAATGCTCCCCCTGGTGACGCGCGCGGTGTTCCTCGCCGATGCGCAGCAGCGGGTCCGGTTTGCCGAGACGCTTCGCCCACCAACGCGCGAAATCCTCCTTCAACGTCGCGCCGCCGATGGCGCCGAGCCGATAGGATTTGGAGATGTTCTCCACCGAAATTACCGTCGATCTCGTGGTCATTGCTTTGCGTCGGTCCAACCCCCGCGTGTGGTAGTCTTCATGGCTTGGCGAGCACGTTGCGCAACCGCCGTGCCTGGCGGAGGGGTTCACCCGCCAAAGCACGCGGATGCGCCAGCAGAAAAGCGATGCGCATCAACCACCGGTCCAGTCGGCCGCCCCCCTGGAGGACGAGGGAGCGAAAATCGTCGTGGAAGGCCCGGTCGTAGGTGAGGTTCGACTCGCCGCCACCCTCGTAATCGGCAATCGACAGCGGGAGATAGTGTTTTTCGATGCCCCGGTCGTTGAAGCAGCGGAGGTTGAATGCCCAGTCGGCGAGCCAGCGATATTTTGTGTGGTAGAGACCCGACCGCGCGAAGATCGAACGTTCGTAGAAAATCGCCTGGTGGCAGAGGTTGCGCCGGAGCAGCTTGAAGCGATGGAAACGCCCATCGTAGGGGCGTTTGTGGCGCGACCAGACCACGTTGCCGTAGAGGAGGACCGGCTTCGTGCCCGGCGGCCGACGTCCGGCCTCGGCCGCGACCAGCGCCAGCACGCCGGGACGCAAACGGTCACCCGCCCCCAGAAAATAGAGGAACCGTCCGACCGCCAGCCCGATGCCTTTGTTCATGGCGTCGTAGATACCGGCGTCCGCTTCGGAAATCCAGCGCACCCGCTCACCGAAGGAGCGCAGCCGGTCCAGCGTGCCGTCGGTCGAGCCGCCGTCGATGACGAGACATTCCAGGGTGACCCCGGATTGACCCAGGACCGATTGCACGGTGCCATCCAGCTTCGCAACACAGTTGAAGGTCGTGATGACGACCGAAAAGAGAACGGTCGCTGACGGCCCGGGATTTTGTGGTGGCGAGCCCGTGAGCTTCATGGGTTCACCACCTCGAAACTATCCGCGTTGAAACGGCGCTGACGCGACCCCGGCATCCAGCCGAGCACGGCCGCCACGCTGGCTTGCAAACGCAGTTTGCGCCCGTTGGTCCGTCCGGCGGCGAGACGGCGCGCGACGCGGCGAACGAGCGACCGGTCGCCCAGGTGCATCGCGCTGTTGAGCATGTGGCCGTACATCGAAGCCATGCGCTCCTCGAATTCATATTTGGCGGCGTGCTCGGAAAGGTGGGCGTAGCTGACGATCAGCCGCTGGATTTCCATGAGCTGCTGCTCGAAATCCGGTTGCCGCCAGGTGTCGTACTGGTAGTTGTTTTTGTGCAACGCGTAACGCACCACGTCGGGACTCTCGATGACGACCGACGGGAAACGGGCGCAAATCCGCGGGAAGTATTCCAGGTCCGCCGAATACTTCCACTGCGGGTCGAAAACCCCCGCTTCCTCGATGACCCGGCGATGGACCACGGCCCCGGAAGGAATGGTGGGAATCTTCAAGACCGCCCAGGGCCCGGGCTCGCTCAACCGGCAGCGGAAGGCATGACCCAAGTTTGACTGATCCCGCCAGTGCACCACCAAGGCCGGTCCTCCCGCCAGCGCGCAGGCCCGGCGCAGGGTCTGGAGGGCGTCCGGGGCGGCGGTGTCGTCGTGGTGGACGATGCAGACCCAATCGTGGGTAGCCGCGCGCAGGCAGGCGTTCCAGTTGCCGACCATGCCGAGGTTGGTCGGATTGCGGATCAGCCGGAAGCGGCCCACTTTCGCCACGACGGTCTCGATGTCATCGCCGGAAGCATCGTCGATCACGATCAACTCGTCGTCCGGGCCAGCCTGCGCCGCGAGCGTTTCCAGCAACGGCGAGATGGCGTGCGCCCGCTTGTAAGCGGGAATGGCGACCGTCATGGGTGGCAGCTTGTCCATCGCTCAGACCGTGTCCATGAACGTGCGCTCGACGTGCGTGAAGAGCATCAGTCCGACCGCGAGCACGACCGTCATGATCCCGAAGCTCACGGCGAGCGGCCCCGCCGCGACGTTGCCCACCCCGAGGAACCCCCGGCGGAAACCCTCGATGATCGGCGTGAGCGGGTTGAGCACCGCCACCCAGCGGTATTTCTCCGGCACCACCGAGATCGGGTAGATGACGGGAGTCGCGTACATCAGCAGTTGCACGCCGAAGGACACGAGGTTGACCAGGTCCCGGTAGCGGGTGGTCAAGGCGGAGACGATGATGCCGCCGCCGAGTCCGTAGCCGGCCAGCATCAACAGGAACAACGGCGCGAGCAGCAGCCACCGCGTCGGGTGCACAGGATGACCGGTGATCGCATAGAACGCCAGCACCACCAGAAAGATGGCGAACTGGATGCCGAAGGAGATCAACCCCGAGATGACAATCGAGATCGGGATGGTCAGGCGGTGAAAATAAACCTTGCCCAGCAGGTGGGCATTCCCCACGAAAGTCTTGGACGTGTTGATGAGACTGCTGGAGAAATAACTCCACGCCACCGTCCCCGCCAGATAGAACAGAAAAGGCGGCGCGCCGTCGGTCGGCAGCCGCGCGATGTTGCCGAAGATGACCGTGAAAGTCAGCGTGGTCATCAGCGGCTGGATGACGTGCCACGCCGGTCCAAGAATGGTCTGCTTGTAGACGGACACGAAGTCGCGCCACACGAAAAGGCTGATCAGGTCGCGGTAACGCCACAACTGCCGCAGCCGCCAGTCCGTCCAACCCTGGTGCGGGGTGATGCGCGTGGTCCACTCTTCTTCCGCGGTGGCCGCGGGCGGTTGGCTGGTCGTCATAAAGGAGATGACAGATTGGCGGAGGTGAACGCGCGTACCGGCTCGGCCTGACCGGCCGGCCGGGAACGCAGGGTCGAGGCAAACCGCTCCCGCAGAGCCGTCAGCGGACCTTCCCACAGATGGTAGACCACGGCGGACGCCGCGTAGATAACGCTCAGATCGAGGGCTGCCAAGAGGAAAGTGGTGCCGCGAAATTCTCCGAACACCCGGGCCGCCGCGTGGGTCAGCACGGGGTTGGCAAAGTACAGGACGATGGGATGGCAAAGATACATGGCGTAGGAATACAGGCTGGTGCGGTAAACCAATCCCTGGCAGAGGCGCGGCAAACGGGAAAGTTCGCTGGCCCAGGCAATCACGGGCATCGCGGCAAGACTGGTGAACGAGAAACACAGCACGTTCATGACCAACCAGTGTTCTTCCGGCAAATCCGGGTCGCCCGTCGCGTGTCTGGCGTGCCCGGCGAGGAGCACCCACTGGCCGAGCAGCGCTGTCCATCCCGCCAGCGCCATCCACGGACGACCGAGAAAGGCGAAAATATCGCGGCGGTAACGGCGCACGTAGGCCAGCAGCACCCCGTAGGCGATGGCGTCGAGACGGTAGACCACGATGTGCCGCACGCCGAGGTCCCATGATTTGTCGGCCGTCGTGCAGCGCAGCACGGTGGGCACGACGATCAGCAGGAGCACGACCCAAAAAGCCGCCCGCGCGGGTGCTCTCAGCCGCGACGTGAAAAACGCCAGCAGCAACGGCAGCAGCAGGTACATCCACTCCTCCACGCACAGCGACCAGGAGATACCGTAGACCCCGTCCGACAGATCGACGAACAGGTTCTGGAGGAACGCCGTGGAAAGCAGCCACGCCCGCCAGTGCCCCTCCTTCCAGGGTTGGTGGTAGAGCATGAACGCCCCGTAAAACAGCACGTAATTGGGCAACGTCCGGAACCAGCGCCGCATCCAGAAGTGCGGTGCCTGACCCACGCCAAACGATCCGCCGTCCACCGCGCAATCGTCCGCCTGACGCAGCAAGATCCCGCCGATGAGAAAGCCGCTGAGCACGAAAAATAGTTCCACGCCGAAATAGCCGCCTTGGTCTATCGGCCCTAGACCGGGAAACCTCCGCCAGAACGGCCAATAGTGCCCCAGCACCACCAGCAGGATGGCAACGCTGCGGATCAGGTCCAGGCCGGCGACGCGGCGGCGGCTGAATTCACTCATCGGGTGGAAGCAGGGGCGAGAGGGTTCACGACTTCCGGGGTCGTCCCCGAGTGCGGGTCCAACAGCGAACGATACATTTCCTCGTGCCGTTCGATGAATCGCTCGACCGTGTATTCGTCCAGCAGCTTGCGGCGGCCCGCCCGGCCCATCTCCCGGGTGCGGACCGGGTCGGCGAGCAGCGTTTCCAGGGCGGCGGCGACCGTCGCGGGAGCCGCGTCGGCCATGAGCACGCCCGTCTTGCCGTTTTCGACCTGCTCGGGGATGCCGCCGACCGCCGTGGCGACGACTGGGCATTCGCAACCCATCGCCTCCAGGACAGTGTAGGGTAAGTTATCGCCGCCGGAGGGCAGGACATACGCCGTGGCGGCGGAGTACCACAGCGGGAGGTCTGCCTTGTCGAGATAACCCAATCCCCGCACCTGCGGGTGGTTCGGCACCAGGAGATCGCCCGCGACCGCCAGGATCGCGCGGGGATGACGCGGGGCCACGTGGTCGATGAACGCTTCGGCCAGGGGCAACAGGCCCTTGCGCTCGTTGACCTGCCAGCGTCCGGCGGGCGAGGATAGAAAAAGAAAGAGCGGCGCATCCTCCTCCAGGCCGAGCCGGCGGCGGGCGTCCGGCTGGCGGCGGAAGGTCTCCGGGTCGATCCCGTTGGGCAGATAACGCAGATCGAGGCGGCGCATCTCCTGGGCGCGCATTCGCTCGACGAACCACCGGCTGACCCCGACGACGCGCACGGAGGACGGCAGGAGGCGATGGACCGCCTGCCGTTTCAGGCGCTGCCAGAAGTACCGGTGACGGACCAGCGTATAACGCACGGTCTCGGAAACGAGCGGACAGCGGAAGCACGTCGTGTTGCGCGCGCACTGCCAGCAGGCGGGTTCGATCTGGCCGATGGGACGGGGATCGTGCGGCGTGAAAACCGTGGGATAGCGTCGCGCCACGGTGCGGAGCGTCTGGTACGGCAGCCACCCGTAAAAAGCGTGCAGATGCACCACGTCCGGACGGAACGCCTCCAGCATCGGCAGCACGTCCCGGTACCGGGGCGAGGGCATGTCTTCGGGGCAGAGCCACACGTCGTGCCGTGGGCGCAAGCCATTGGCCAGATCCCGGGCGCAACGCGTCGCGCCGCCGTTCCACGGCTCGTTGATGATGGCGATCCTCACTGGCTTTTCTATGGCAGCGTGTCGTCGAGTTTGGCGGGCAGCAGTCGTTCCGCCACGATGTAGAGCACCACCTGCGGCCGGAACGCCCGCACGGTGGCGGCATCGGTTTTCAAGCCGTTGTGATGCTTGAAAATGACGGTGGGAAAGGATTCCTCCAGAAATTTGTACATGTACGTGTTGGTGAACGAATCGCACAGCGCGAGCACCGTCGGTCCGGACCGGAGCGAGGTGCGTGCCACCCAGGGCTCCGTCTCGTAGAACGGGGCGCGGCCGTCGTTTTCCCGCGCCACGACCCGCGTGTGGGTGATGTCCGCGTCCACGGTCAGCTCCGTGGCGGATTCCGAGCCGAGGAACGTGGACAAATCTCCGGGCCGCGTGACGCCGTGAAAGCTGACCTCGTCGTCGCGCAACGGCGTCGCCTCGGGGAAATGACGCAGGATTTCCTGACAGGCCAGGAACGCGCCGCGGTCGTTCCAGTGGCTGTTGAATTGGTCGTAGATTTTTTCCGTGCGGGCCGCGTCGATCAAGAGTGGCCGCAGGTCGATGACATCGCCGACGCCGCGCCGCGCCAGTTCTCCGACGATCTGGTCGGTGACGGTGTAGTCCGCCCGTCGGTGCCACGGGTGGAGGTAACGCTGGTAGACGGTCTGTTTGTCCGGCACCACCGCGAGCACCATGCGGATGTGCATGGCGGCGAGGCGCTCCTGCCGTCGCTGAAAGGTGGAACCCCAGGTGTCCAGTTCCGCCGGGCTCAGGTGATCGGCACCGCGCAATTTGTTGAGCACGTCGCCGTTTTTTCGCAGGAACAGCCAGCCGTCCTCCTCGACGGAGATTTCTGGTGACAGCGAAGAGTCGAGCCGGTAAAGCCCCGCGCCAGCCACAGCGATCAGGCGGCTGCGGAAAGGGAATCCATCGGCGACAAATTGGTCGAACTCGCGCGGCCAGTGGTAGGCGGCGTGCAGACCGGCGGGCCAGCCCGGGAAACGTTGGAGTTCGCGCCGCTCGATGCGCGAACTACCGCTCAGACCCGGCCAGAAAAGGGTCAGCAGCGCCGGGACGAGCCACAACACCAGACAAATTCGCGCGAGGAAACTCACTTTAGAAACGAAAGTAGATGAAAGGATTATGCGTGCCGCAGACCAGGACCCACACGCAGGCCGCCGAAAGGGTCGCCCAACCCGCCTGTGTGGCGATCCGCGGAAAAGGCCACTCGCGCGGGTTGCGTTCCAGGCGCACGGCCGCGCAGACCGACGCCACCAGGGCCAGGGCGATCCACACCGGCGACCAGACTTCCTGTGGCTGGTAGATCGGTTTCACATTGCGTCCGAGCATGGCCGCGAAGTAAGCACCGGCGCTCGCCAGGGTCGGACTGCGAAACAAAACCCATCCGCACACGACGACCAGCATCGCGTAAACGTGCAGCACGATGCGCGGCACCCGCCAGCCGATGGGTTGGACTAGGCGCTCGAACACCAGGAAAACCCCGTGGAGCAATCCCCACAGCAGGAACGTCCAGCCCGCGCCGTGCCAGACCCCGCAGACGACGAAGACGATCAGGAGATTGCGGTAAGTCTTGAAGGGACCCGCCCGGTTGCCGCCCAGCGGGATGTACAGGTAGTCACGGAACCACGTCGAAAGCGAGATGTGCCAGCGCCGCCAAAATTCGGTGATGCTCGTCGAGATGTACGGCCGGTCGAAGTTGCGCGGAAAAGTGAAGCCGAGCATCATCGCCAAACCGATGGCCATGATCGAATAGCCGTTGAAATCAAAGTAAATCTGGAACGTGTACGACACCGCGCCCAACCACGCCAGCGCGCTGGTGAGCAGGGCCGGTTCCAGGCCGAACACCTGGTCGGCGTACTGGGAAAAGGTGTTGGCGATGAGCAGTTTGGCCGACAGGCCCAGCACGAAGATTTGCGCGCCTTGCAGGAGCCGTTCGTCGCTGATCTGGGTCGTGTGGAGTTCGTCCCTGATCTCCTGGTAACGGACGATGGGCCCGGCGATGAGGTGAGGGAACATCGTGACGTAGGCGGCCAGGTCGAGCACGCTTTGTTCCGGCGCGAACCGCCGCCGGTAAACGTCCACCACGTAGGAAATCGCCTGGAAGGTGTAGAACGAAATACCCAGCGGCAAGGGGATGGCCAGCAGGCTCGTTTGCAACGGGAAATGCACGCCCAATAGATCGGAGACGTTGCGAACCAGGAAGGGCGTGTACTTGAACGCGCCGAGCAGGCAAACATCCAGCGTGACCGCGAGGCACAACCAGCGCCGCCGCGACGGTTCCTCCGCACGCCCGATGCGCTGGCCGAACCAGTAGTTCATCCCGATGGAAAGCAGCATCAGGGTGATGTAAAGCGGCTCGCCCCACGCGTAGAAAACGAGGCTGAAAGCCACCAGCACGACATTCCGGCGGTGCTGGCTATCCGGGATAGAATAGGCCAGCAAAAACACCGGCAAAAAGTAGAACAGGAAAATGATGGAGCTGAAGACCATGCTCTGTACCGAGTTATTTAGGTCTGCGAAACCGCCATTTCTGGAGCGCGGGACAAGCTCGCGACAGGCAAAAGATCGTTGATGACCCGCAGGATTTGCGGCCCCGTCACCTCGACGCTGTGTGCGCTTCGAGCCGCGTGACCGGCTGCCTGCCCTTGACGCCGACGCAAGCCGGCGTCGTCGCGCCAACGGGCGATGACCTGCGCCATCGCTTCCAGGTCGAGGTAAGGCACGGCTGCCCCACCGCCACCCGCCACAAACTCGGGCATCCCGCCCGCGCCTTCAAAACAAACGAAAGGCACGTCCTGGGCCGCCACTTCCAGGCAGACGAGCGGAAACGGATCGTCGCGCGAGAGGAGCACGAAGGCATCGAAGGCCGCAAAACTCGCCTGCGGCTGCGCGAGTTCGCCGGTCGCGTGAAAAACGCTTTCCAGCCCGGCCTGCCGCAGGTCGTGTTGCAACTGGTACTCTTCCTCCGCCGTCCCGGACCGTCCTACCCAGACGAAGTGCGTCGGCGCGTTCTCCGGCAGGGAATGCCGCCGTAGCGCCACCAGCAGCGGCGCGACGAGATCGCGGCCTTTTCGCCAGGGTTCGGCCCCGCAACCGCCGATGACAAACGCCCCGTCGGGAATCCCGAGCGTGCGGCGGGCGGCAAGTTTCTCGTCCGGCGTGGGGGCCACCGGCAGTTCGCGGACGTGCTCGTAAATCACGCTGATCTTTTCCGGCGGCACGGCGTGGCGTTGCGCCAGATGATCCCGCACGCAGCGCGACACCGCGATATAAGCGTCGGTCTGGTCCAGGGCTCGCCGGATGTTTTCCTCCCCCGTGCGCCAAATCCAGTAGGCCAGTTCATGGACGTGGGTAACCACGGGGACACGGAAATCCGCGAGCGCCGCCAGCGCGCGCCCGTTCGTGATGGTGCTCGAATAAATCAGATCGTAGGAGCCACGCGCGAACATCCGGCGGATCGGTCCGGTTTCCTCCCGGATCGTCCGGGGCAGGAACCGGCGGACGCGGCGGCCGAAGCGGGACTTGGCCAAAAAAGTATCACCCAGCGTGACGACCGGACCGAACGCCCGGAACTCATCGGCCAGCGGTCCGGGAGTGCAGATCAACGTGCCCAGCCGGTAGTCCGTGTGCTCCCGCAGCCAGCCCATGAAGGCCAGCAATCCAATCGGCGCGCCGGTGCGATGCGCGCCGTGCGAAATGAAAAGGATGCCGGGGGCGGACATACGAGGGAGCGAGGTTTCAGGACACCGTGGCCAGCGGTGCCGGGACGTGCGGAGCAGCGGCCGGCGCGGCGGCGTCCAGCGCGGCACGCACGGCGTCGAGGTAGCCGTAGCCGAACTTCTGGTCAGGTTCGAGGTAGTTGCCTTCCGCCCATTCGTTCCACGACTTCACGAAGACGAGGCGTTCCTCGGCCGGACGGTCCGCGACCGACCCGATGATGTCGCGCAGGTGCGCGGCGAAGAGTTCGGGCGTCGAGCCGTGCAGCACGATGCCCTTGCGTTTGGCGCGGGCGGTGTTGTCCCAACCGGGCACCACCGAAGGATAACAGCCGAGGTCGAGCGCCTTTTGAGACTTGAAGAACAGCATCGCGTCCCGGTAGTAATGCACCCCGCCCGGCCAGCCGAGAAACCGCTGCAAGAGCCGGTGGCCGACGAGGCGTCCAGTACCAGTGACGGCTTCCAGGGCCGTGCCGCTCTCCTTGCCTTCGCGGGAACGCTTAATACGTTCCTGGGTAATGTGCCAGAGCCGGCGGCGCAGCAGTTTGAGTTCGTTTGTCATGACGGCCCCGGCGTAGCCCTGGTCGCGCCAAGGATGGTCGATCTCGTGGTCGAAAAGATGCGCGACGAAATGGATGCCCGGCAGCCCGTTTTCCTGCGCCAACTTTTGCCAGAGGTCGATGAACGCTTCCGGGTTCGGCAACGCCTTCGGGCGGAAGATCGTGAACATCGGCCGGTCGTGCACCCGGATGTAGCGCGGGTCGTGGAAAGCAGGCAACAGGGCGTCGAAATGCCGCCGGTGGTCGTCCTCGCCGGGGTAGGTTTGCTCGATGAGGACCCGCCGTTCCGCGCCGTACCAATGTCCGCTCCAGGTGTCGTTTGCCCATGCCACACAAAAGGGGTAGTCCGGCTCGCCCGAGGCGACCACCTCATGGAAGGGTCGCTCCAGCACACGGCGTCCGGCAAACCAGTAATGCCAGTAACAGAAACCTTCCACGCCCGCGTTCCGGGCGAGTTCCGCCTGCGCCGCACGCGACTCCGGTACGCGGAGATCGTAGAACCCGAGATCCGCCGGCAGCCGCGGCTGGTAATGACCGGGAAAAAGCGGCTTGGCGCGCGTGACGTTGGTCCACTCGGTGAAGCCCTTGCCCCACCATTGATCGTTCTCCGGGATCGGGTGGAACTGCGGCAGGTAAAACGCGATCAGTCTGGCGGCGGGATGACTCATGGGGCGGGCGGGACGTGCGACGACAACTTGACCAGACCCTTTAACGGGTATTTCCTCGGGCGGCGCTTTTCCTGTAAAAACGAAACGCACTGGGACAGCTCCCAGCGGTAG
>CAZZYS010000011.1:0-31928 GCA_964658285.1 uncultured Verrucomicrobiota bacterium | reverse complement strand
TCTACGTCAACGGCGTGCGCGTGTTCGCCAAGGGCGGCAACTGGGGCATGGCGGAGTTCATGCTGCGCTGCCACGGCCGCGACTACGACACGCGCCTGCGTTTCCACAAGGAGAAGAACTTCAACATGATCCGCAACTGGATCGGCATGACGACCGACGAGGCGTTCTACGACGCCTGCGACCGCAACGGCATGATGGTCTGGGACGATTTCTGGCTCCATTCCACGCGCGGGCTGCCCTCCAACCCGGAGGTTTTCCGGGCCAACGCCATCGAGAAGATCAAGCAGGTGCGCAACCACGCCTGCGTCGCCCTCTGGTGCGGCGAAAACGAGAGTACGCCCCCCCCGCCTTTGAACGACTGGCTGCGGGAGGACATCCAGACCTACGACGCCGGCGACCGCCGCTATGTGCCCCAGTCCAACGCCGGGGAGGTGAGCGGGAGCGGCCCCTACGGCAACCTGGGCCTGAAGGCCTACTACGAGCGCATAGGCAACGGCGGGATGCACAGCGAGGTCGGCACCGCGACCTTCACCTCGTACGACAGCTTCAAGAAGTTCATGCCCGCCGCCGACGCCTGGCCGCCCGACGACATGTGGAACCGGCATTTCCTCGGCACCGAGGCGGGCAACGCGAGGCCGGTCGAATACAACAGTTCGCTGAGCCTGCGCTACGGGCGGGTGTCGGGCATTGAGGACTATTGCCGCAAGGCGCAGTTGCTGAACCTGGAGACCATGAAGGCGCTGTATGAAGGTTACCTCGACCACAGCGACAAAACCAGCGCCGGCGTGCTGATCTGGATGAGCCAGTCCGCTTATCCTTCCTTCGTCTGGCAGACCTACGACTATTATTTCGACACCACCGGCTCCTACTGGGGAGCGAAAGCCGCCTGCGAGCCGGTCCACATTTATTGGAACCAATTCGACAACCGCATCCGGGTCGTCAACACCTCGGGCAAGGAGGTGCCCGGTCTGACCGCCGAGGCTGCGATCTACAACGCGGACGGCACGCAAAAGTTCTCCCACTCCGTGCCGGTGTCATCCACGCCGAACGCGGTGGTGGACTGTTTCCCATTGACGTTTCCCGCGGGACTTTCGTCCGTGCATTTCGTCAAGCTCAAGCTCAGCGATGCGAAGGGCGGGATCGTGTCGGAAAACTCTTACTGGCGCGGCACGACGGAAGAGCGTTACGCCGATCTGAAGAACCTGCCGCCCGTCAAGCTGGCCGTCACCTCCGCCCTGCGCCACGAGAATGGCACGGAGACGATGACGGCCGACATCACCAATCCGGCCGGGTCACGCACGGTCGCCCTGGCCATCCGGCCCAAGGTCGTCCGGCCTGGCACCGACGAGCAGGTGCTTCCCGTGTTCATGAATGACGGCTACTTCACCCTCGTGCCCGGGGAGACCAAGCATCTCACCATCCAGTACGACCGCGCGAGCGCCGGCGGGCAGGATGCCGCGCTGGCGGTGGAGTGTTGGAACAACGCGCCCAGGCTGAACCCGGCGCCGCCCGATCCGGCGAACCTGGCGCTCGGCCGCCCGGCGACGGCGTCCTCGTCGCAGGGAGAGGAAACCCCGGAATGCGCGGTCGATGGCGACATCCTGACCTCCTGGCACGCGGGCAAAAAGACGGACAAACCGGAGTGGCTCTGCGTGGACCTGGGCGAGAGCAAGGCCTTTGGCCGCGTGAAGATCGCCTGGGAGGGAGATGACTTCCCGAAGACTTACGAGGTGCAGGTCTCCGACGACGCGCAGACCTGGACGCCCGTTTTCCAGACGACCAAAGGGCACGGCGGCTTGGACAACTTGGATGGCCTGACCGGCAAAGGGCGGTATGTGCGGGTGCTCGCGACAGACAAGGGCAGGTACGGTTATCAGGTTTCCCAGTTCGAGGTTTACGCGAAGTAGTCGGCGGCGGGGAAAGGTTGTTAAGTGACACGAACGATCCGCTGCACAAACCAACAGACCGCAATCGCGGTGATCGACAACGAACCGGGAATGACGACCCAATTCCGATAGTGCACCGACCCGCGAAACCAGCCGACGACCCAGAACGCGACCAGGATCACGATCAACTGACCGAGTTCGACGCCGACGTTGAAGCCGACCAGAGCTTCGAGAAAATCGCCGTTGGGCAAACCCGTGTCACGAAGGGCGCTGGCGAATCCGAGACCGTGGACCAAACCGAAGACGAACACAGCCAGCACGCGGGAAGGACCCACCCGCGGGTCAAACAGATTTTCCACCCCCACGAAAATGATGGTCAGAACGACGGCGGGCTCGACCACGGAGGACGGCAGTCGAAAGACGCCGTAAAGCGATAACGCGAGGGTGATCGAGTGGGCCGCCGTGAAAGCGGTGATCTGCCAGAGCAGGGATGTGACCCGATTGCTGGCCAGGAAAAGTCCCAGGATAAACAAGAGATGATCCGCTCCTCCCGGGATGATGTGCTTCACTCCCATGACGATGTAACGGAGCCACACCTCACCCCGCCCCGGCGGCACCGTAGCTGGCGCGGGCGGCGCGACGGCGGAACGCTCAAGCTGGATGGGAATGGCGCTTGAAGCGGTTCCGGGGTTGATCGGCTCGTCGTAGGCTTCTTCGCCCTGCCGGTACACGGTGAGGACCACGGTCGCCAGACAGGGAGGAAACTGGCATCGGATGGTGGACGCCGTCTGCGGAAGAGTTCCGTCCAACTCCACGTCAGCCACGACGGGGAGTCGGGGATTTCGTCCAGACTCCTTCCACGCTTTGACGACCGCAAGATTGGGAAACTGCAAGCGCGTGACAGTGGCCGGGCCCTGGTCGGTCTCGATTTTGACGCTGGCTTGGAAATAGGCGCGGGATACGTCGATTTTTTGCGTGAGAGTGTCTTCCGGCCCATCGAGGAGGGCGTTCATCGGAGGGTCGGCGATCTCCGACGAAGACTCTTGAAAAGTAAACGCCAGCAGATCGAAAGTGGTGAAGAGTTGAAACCTGCCGTCCGGCTGGATGTAAACCTGAGCCGACGTGAAGAGCGCAGGGTGTGCCCCCGCGGCGGCCGGCATCAATAAAATCAGCCACCGCACCATCCAGCGGAAACGTCCCCTGCCGTTCATCACTTCGCTCGGACGGTCAGCAGGCTCCAGGCAGGCACCGTGATCGTCGAGTCAATCTTCTTCAGCGGTTCCTCGCTCATGTCGCTCTTCCAGAATTCGACGGGTTGCGGATTCGACCATTTCATCTGGGCAGTCACGGGCGCGTCCGATGGGTTGAAGAAACGGACGATCAACGCCTGGCCGTCGTCACTGCTTTTGAAGGCAGTGAGGATCAGGTTGCCCGGCTCGATGGTCAGGCGGGACGCCGCGAGAGCTTTGCCCGCCGCCGGAAAGACCTGGAGCGGCTGGCTGCGTTCAATGCCGAATCGGGTTGCCAGTAAAGCGTCATAACCATGATGCGGCTGGAGCGAATAACGATAGCTCAAGAGACCGCTCTGGCTGACCTTGTAGTTGGTGAACCAATGATTATTGAAGACCCAGGAATACAGCGTCTGGGTCGGGTTGCACTTCGTCAGCCAGGCCCCGCCCGCGCTGCGGGCCAAGGTGGCTGTGATGCCTCCTACCTCCATGAGGGGAGCGTCGAGAGTAGCGAGGGTCACCCCATAGGTCGGGGTCGAAACATCGGCCCATCGACTGACCGTGAACCAATTTTTATTCGCCCCGGGAATCTGGTCGAGTTCGGGCCGCGTCACCGCAAACTGCGAATCGAGACGGACCTGGCCGTCGGGGAGATTGAAAGGAAATGCAATGTGTCCGGCCTCTGCCTCGATGACGTTGGTCTTGTCGAGTTCGTCGAACAGATCGACGCGCGAGAGTCCGTTGTAAACCCTGATTTCCCGTCGCAGAGAATTGGTGCCGGGAGCACTGGACTCCACCAGCAACGATGCCTCCACCAGACCCGACTCCTTCACGGTGATTTTAGGGACGGCAGGATAGCTCAGATGATCCAGCCCGCTGCCCAATGCATAGACGTAATCGTTCAGCTTGGCCTTGCTTGGGTCGATCAGGTTGTCAGGATGATCCTTGGTGTGCCATTCGGCGATGCCGCCTGATTGGGGATCGACCTTCACGAGCAGGTCACCGTTCGAGAGTTGGCCGTTGGCTGACTGTAACGGATTTGCTCCCCCGGCCGCTGGTCCTGACCCGATACTGTAACGTCTCGAAGCCAGGGGTGGAACGTCCCTGGCCAAGAAGGCTAGTTCGCCCGTGCGGAGCCGCTGGCTGGGTACCACCTGTCCCGTTTCATCCTTCAACAAGTCGCCGATCTTGGAAGCATCCTTGGAAAGCGTGACCACGTCGGTTCTCGGCCAGTCGCAGGTGTTGAATACGTCAAATTGGTTGGCGATCCCGGGACTTTGCGCGCCGGCGGCCTGGTCCAGGAGTTCGCGGGATTCCTTGCTTGCGTCAGTCGCGAAAGCTTGCTTGAACGTCCATTGCGCCAAGACGCCGGGATCGTTCGGTTTTCTGACGCTGTCGCCTGCTCCCCATGTATGTTCATCGTACATGATGACTTTCATCCACGTTTCGTAGAACGATTCGGCGGGCGACTTCCCGGGCTGCAAAAGCGCGTAGAGAGTCTCGGCCTGAACCAGCTGCTCCGCAGCCTGCCGATTCAGAGCCGTCTCATGGGCGGATGAACCGGCGCCATCTTCCCAATAAGGGGTAAGGTCTCCTTTGAAAACGGGGATATCTTTAGCGTACTGATCTTCCAACGCGTGGAGAGCCGTGCTCGTGTTCGCGATCACGAGATGAGGATAGGCGTGGGTTTCGTTCCATCGTTTCACGAAGGGAGCCAGGGCTTCGTCGGTCTTGGCGTTGTCTCCCCATCCGCTCCACCGGATGTAGCACATCTCGTAGGGATAATTCTCGTTCTGTAGCTTTTGCAGGTGCGTGAGCAGCGGTCCTCCCTCGCCCGGCCAGTCCAAGTGACCGATTCTACCCTGCGCGCCGTATCCGCCCCAGGGGGTCCAAAAGAGAATTTTGTTGTTGCCGGAAGGGGAAAGCCAGTAGAAGGGTTTGTCCTCGGTCGCGCTGACGGCGGAGCCGATGCGAGCCGACTGGTTTGGGCCGTTGGACAAGTAGCGCACGCCGGCTTCATTCAACGCCTGGATCGATCCCCAGGACATCCCCACGACATCGCTCATCATCGCCGAATCGATGGGCACTCCGGTCTTTTGCCTGAGCCGGAGCCCGAAAGTCGAGAGGCGGAGCAACTCCTCCGGCCGACAAAGACCGGTCAACTCGTTGGCATACCAGGCGTTGGGATAGATAGAGCCATTCTTGATGGCTTCGTTCATTCGTGACTGATTTTGAGGATAGTTTTTCAGATAGTAGTCGAGCGACCAGAGGACCTCGGCGTTCCAAATGTATTTAGCGCCATCGGGGAAATCCTTGCAGCGTGCGATGTCATCCAAAGCCAGATCATAGTTGTGCATCTGCTTTGCGATGATGTGGGGCTGAGTGTCCGTATAGCCGAGGTCATGGTGCGAGTGGGCGAGGATGAAGACGGTCCATTTGCGCATCGGCCTCATCCTGGCGGGAGGCGAGGGGTAAGTATTGCCCCCGGCGACCAGCGAAACCCTGACCTCGGTAGGCTGTTGCACCGCGGGGAGCGGAAAATCGACTAGCTGAAAGCCGGGTACTAAATTCGCGAGTTGAGTTGCGCCGCCCGCGTTCAGAGTGGCGGGCACGGCGGGGGCGGAGGGTGAAGCGCCCAACCGGTATACCGGAAAGCGAAGGGTTTGCCTCAGAGTGCTGTCGGAGCCCGAGGTCAGGCTGTCATCGGTGGTCACCGGACCCAGAAAAATACCGTTGGCATCCTCGAGAACAACTCCTTCGGGAGCTTCCAGATGCACCGCATCATACAGCATCCAGCTCCCATTTTGGGTCTGGATCGTGATCAGGTTGAGCCCGGCCCTCAAGTCTTCGCCGGGAAACTCGAAAACGAGGCGCTGGTGGTGGCCTGCTTCGGGATGATCCGCAAGGGTTTCGTCTCCATTTCCAGGCACGGGCTTTTGCACGGGCAGAGACTTGTTATCGACGGAGACAACGATGGCGGAGGCGCGCTTGAGAGGAACATCCACCAGATCAATCACCAGACGGTACGTGCCTGCGACCGCCGCTTTGAGCCCGAAGGCGATAGAAAACGTGTGCGATTGAGAGCCTGCCCATGCTTCGTTTTCTCCCGGCTGGATGGCGGGCCAATCGTGGGCCGCGGTCGACCTGCCTACGATGAAAAGTGGGTCTGTCCGAAAAGCTTCCGCATACGTCAGGTTGGGACGCGTGGCTCCCAACGCCAGGTCGGCGCTCGTCTGGTCGGTCTGCCCGATACTCCATAAGACCTCCGAGGCTCCAACTGAACAAACGGCCAGGGCAGTCAACAGAGCCGCCAAGGGAACCGCCAACGAGTTCTTCACCCTTCTGATTTCTCATGCGATTGACAGGCACAGCATAAAGCGGATGGTTCTACGAAACGGTAGGACGGTGCCGTTCATTCCGGCATGAGTTCGACGGCGTCACCCGGCATGGTGTGGAGTGTAAACCGCGCGCCGCGTGCGAGACTCGTGGGCTTGCCGTTGCGCATAACGCGCACGGATTTTTCAGGCCACGGATTGACGATGACGCAGTCATTCCCTTTTTCGCTGGTCAGTTTCACACCGGTGATGTTACCGGAGGTAAATTCGGCGGAAACCAGGAATGCCCCGACGGCGCGAAGTGACCCGAAACGCGCATCGAGCTTCCTGGGCCAACAAGGAAAGAAGCGCAGCACGCCTTCATGGCTCTGGAGAAGCATTTCACTCACCGCAAGCGAGGGCGACACATTTTCGATGCCTCCCGCGCCAAAGTTGAGCAAGCCGTTAGGCATCGCGGAGCGGTCGTAAAGTTTGCGGAGATGTTGGAGGATGATTTCCGGCGGATAGCCGACGCGAGCGCAGGCGGTGTACCATGAGCACGCCCCGTTTTGATCGTCCCAGCGCGCCATCGCGTCGAGCATGTGGCGGCTGATTTCAAGTTCCCTCGGGCTGCTGTCCAGACCGATGGCTCCGGCGGGGAAGATGTGCTGGATGCCCAGAGTGTTTCCGTTGTTCCAGGCCATGCCTCTTTCAGTGTAGCGGAAGACGGTTTTGCCCTCGCGTTCCTGCAAGGGCCAATCGCTGATCCTGGCGAGGATGTCTCTCCAGTGCGGGCGCAGGGATTCGTCCACACCGAGGTCCGCGCTCATCACCAGTAAGTTTTTGTAAAGAGCGCGAACGAGGCCGAGGGACAGGATCGAATTAAAATCGGGGCCGGACCCTTCATGGATCGAATCATTGTAGATGACATAACGACCGTTTTCGAACTTGAGGTAATCTGTCCAAAACTTTTCGACCCCCCGCAGGAAAGGATAACCCGCCCTCTTGAGCCAATCCCTGTCTTGAGTGTATTGGTAGTACCAAATAAAATTCAGCGCCGCATACGCGGCATTGGAACGCTGGCCATAATCACTGTCGTCGCCTTCGGGACGCATCCCCCACGGCCCGATGGAGGCCGGGAAATGAATTCCCTTCCAGCCGTGCCGCGCCGCGTTGGACTCACCGCTCGGGATCGACTGGTTCAGCGCATCGTAGTAAGGCAGAGAGATTTCCGGGTGGTTGGCGGCATAAACGCCGTAGAAGGGTGCCTCGAAGTTATAGTTGAGGTGGTAGTCGCCGTTCCACATGGGCCGCTCCGTGGTGATCCAGTTCCCCCAGAGGCCGGGGGCTACTTTGCCGGCACGGCTGCACGACCCCATGATGTACTGGGCGGCGTACCATTGTTGCTCGATGAGCTTGTCGGGGATTTCGATGAACGAACGCGACCAGAACTCTCGCCACCATGCCTGGTGCCGTGCGGAAAGTTTTTCGATGTCGCTTGGCTGCAGGCTGTCCACCCGCCGCTTTGCCGCCACCCGAAAGTCCTTGGTGTCCAGATCACTCATCATCGCGGTCGCCACCGTGACCAGCTCACCCGGACGCAAAACAAAGCTCAACCCTGCGGCACCGACCGCCCGCGTCGCCACCGATATTTTCCGACCCTCCGCTGATCCGGTATCTGCTCCGCGAACAAAGCTGTCCGGCAGTTCACCGCCGCCGTCTCCACGGCTGGCTTTCAGCGCGCCGTCCACATACAGACACGTTCGTTTCCCGTCAAAAGTTCCAGCGACGTAGGTCCATCGGCCCGGCTCGAGCGGTTGCTCCGTTCCCACCTCCATTCCACTGATGGCCCAGCGCAGCCTGCCATTCCACAACCCGAAGCTATAGCCTTGGGTCCATTTGCCCTTACTAACGATATAGTTGGAGTCCTTGCTCGAAGCGGCAATTTTTATCCATGCCGCCACGCTGACCGACCCGGCCATCACCGGCGCGGCCACCTCGCGCCGCGTGGTTTTCCCGTCGAAGTGTTCCGGGTTCGTGGGCTGACCGGACGGTTTGCCATTGAGAACCTGATCGGTAATCACCACATCTGCCATCTCGCCGTCGAAGTACCTGCGCCCAGCGCCCACCACTTCACATCCGATGCTGACTGGCCGGTTGCTGTCGTTGACCTGCGACGGTGCCACTCCCTGATCGTCCGAATATAGGCGAACAGAAGCCGCGACCGGTTCGTTCCCATCGCACCGAACTTCCGTCAGCAAGAGGTTTTCCTCGGCTTGCACCCAGGAGCGGGTGTGAACGGTCAACCCGGCTTTTGTGAACGTGCCGCGTACTTCCGCGCGGGACAAGTCTTGCTCCTGCCGATAGCTCGCGCCACGCAGGGCCGGGATCAGCAAGTTCGCGCAGGCGACCGCCGTCACTCCAGAGTCACCCGGCGCGCACTTCCAAAAATCGTTTTTGCCGATGTAAAACGTTTGTGCCTCCGGTGGCCCGGCGAGCACGACACCGACATCGCCGTTCCCCAGCAGAGGCCCGTCCGGCATTCCCCGCGTCGGCACATGGCTGGGCGGTGACGTGAAGATGGCGATGTGCTCCGGACCTGCTCTCGTTGGAAGTGCGTCATCCGCCGAAGTCGTCATGGGCGCGAGCGCACCAGCGAAAAAAAGCAGGCGGCAAACCGCGATGAAAGAGGGTAGGTGCATGGGTAGAGAGCGCCTCGCCCGAGCTGTTTACGGAAGTTTCAAATATTCTCTGAGTTTTGGTTCGGCCGTCGGCAGGGCTCCGACCACCAACGCGGCCATCGCCCGTGCGCCTTGCTCGTTAAAGTGCGTGCTGTCACCTTTCTTGTTTGCCATTGCTGCGCTCGCATCGGGGCCAAGCTTTTCCACCAATGTGTAGCTAGAGAAATGAAGGTCAATCACGGCAACTTTCTTCTCTTCACCGACCTTCTTCATCGCATTGGCATACGGAGCCAAGCTATCGGTAATTTTTCCCTGGCCGTCGAAGGTGCGGCGAGCTACCGGGGTCACGAGAATCGGTATCGCGCCGATCCTGCGTGAGTCATCGATATACCGCCGGAGATAATCCATGTAATCCGTTGCTGCGTCAGTCGCTTCGGGTTTGTCTGGAGAGTGTGAATCGTTATGACCGAATTGGATGAGCACGTAATCGGGTTTCGCGGCGAGTGCCTTTTGCCACAGGCCTTCGCGGATAAATGTTTTGGTGCTGCGTCCTTCCGCGGCCAGGTTAACTACTCTGACAGCATCATCCTTGAAGCATTCTTCAACGAATTGGCCCCAGCCACGGGTCGCTTGGTTGGCGGGATAATCGCAGACGGTAGAATCGCCGACCAGCACCAGCCGCAGTGGCGGGCGAGTGTCTTCCACGGCGCACGCCACGGGCGGCAAACAGATCACAGCAGCAAAAACAGCAATGATGGAGGAAAGATGGATTTTCATGTCCGGGGAGTGACAGGATCAGGTCTGCATGAAGCTCGCGCATGGACTCTGAACAAATTGCTGGGCAGAAGACAGGCAAAAGTGAGTCGCCGCAGGCCATCCGGGCTGATCCGTCACGCGTGGCAGTACCGGCTGAAAATTGGCGCTGCTCGCTATTGACGAGGCTGCGATCTCACTTCTATAACAAGGCCGGCTTACCGGTCGCTCCCCCCAGCGGACAAATCGTTTGCAACCGCCGCTCGAGCGAAAAGTGTCGTCCATCGACAGGACGCCGCAAAAAACGAAACAGATGAAAAGCAAAACGATTCGCTGCGGATTTTTTCTCCTCCTGCTCTCTGTCGCCCATGCTCAGCCAACCCCGGCGCGGAAGATCGAGTTGTTGAACGGCGCAGGCTGGCAATTCATAGGTGCCGCCGACTCCGCGACCCTCCCGGAAGCGGATTCCGACGCCTTCCGGCAGGGCGCATGGTCGAACGTGACCGTCCCGCACAATTTTCAGACCCGGGCTGCCTATGACACCCTCACGAGGGGTTGGTACCGCCGACAAATTACCGTAGACCCCGCCGCCGGGGGCAAGGAGTTCTACCTGGTTTTCGAGGGCGCGGCGACCATCGCCGACGTGTACGTCAACGGGCAGCACCTGGGTCAGCACCGCGGCGCTTACACCCGTTTTGTTTTCGACGCGACGAAGGCCCTGCATCCCGGATCGGACAACGAACTGGCGGTGGCGGTCAACGACAGCCCGGCTGACACCAAGGACTGTTTGCCCTGGAGTGAAACCGGACTCTACAAAATTTGGGGCGGCCTCTATCGGAACGTCTGGCTGGTCACGACCGCGCCGGTGCACATCGACCCGACCGACGCCGGCGCTCCCGGCGTGTACCTCACGCCCACGAACGTCTCGCAGGAATCCGCCGCGTTGAATGTCCGCGTGCTCCTGCGCAACACGTCCGGCAAGGAAGCCCGCGCGGAGGTTCGCGCGCGGATCGTCGATCCGGACGGCAAGGAACTCCAGACACTCGCGTCTCCGGTGGTCATCGCGGCCGACGGCCGTGCCGCCGTGGAACTAAACACCACGGTCGATCACCCCCAGCTCTGGGAATCGCTGAAGGGCCGCTTGTATCAAGTAAAAACCGAGGTTTACGTCAACGGCCAGCCGGTCGATGACCTTACCCAAGCCACGGGGTTCCGCCGGCTGGAATGGGATTGGAAAAATGGAACCGTCATGCTGAACGGCAAGCGGATCATCCTTTACGGAGCCAATCTCCACCAGGAAGTCGAGGCCAAGGGTTCGGCGGTCCTCGCGGACGACCTGAGGGCTAACTTCGAGTACATCAAAGACCTCGGACTGAACTTCATGCGGTTTCCCCACTACCCGCACGCCCAGATCGAATACGATCTCTGCGACCAGGACGGCGTCCTGGCCTGGGCGGAAAATGGACACAGCAACGGCAAAGACATCGTCAGCCCCACCGCCGCCCAGATCACCACCGAGATGGTGAAGCAAAACTACAACCATCCCTCGATTGCCGTCTGGAGCATGGGGAACGAATCCAACGCCGAGGTGGCCGACGAATGCGTGCCCGTCGCCAAGGCACTGGACTCTTCCCGGCCCGTGGTGGTGGCAAATCAGAAGTCCGACCTCGCCGACTTCCATACGAGTCACAAATACGGTGGTTGGTATCACGCGGACATGAGGGGTTTCAAGCCGGAGGGTTTTGTTTCCGAGGTGGGCGTGGGGGGCGTCGTCACCACGCACTGCGACTATGGCGTGTGTGACTGGAGGGTGAACAAGTACGAACCAGAAGAATATCAGCAGATGGTCTCCGAGAATAACTTCGAGCAAGTGTTTCGCGGCGAGAATAGTCACCTCGGGATGTTCTGCGTGTGGTGTCTGCGGGAGTTCAGCGACGCGAAGTACAAAGCTCCCGTTGGCATCAACTCGAAAGGATTGATCACCTACGCCGGTTCCAAAAAGGACGTGTACTATCTTTACCGGAGTTTTCTGCGGCCTGAGGAACCGACGTTGTGGATCGCCTCCAAGCGCTACTTTCTGCGGCAGGGCGCGGTCGATAACGGCATCAAGGTTTACAGCAACGCCGCCAAGGTCACGCTGACCCTCAACGGCGAGAAAGTTTCCACGCTCGACAACGGTCAGTACGTGATTCCAGGGGGTCCGTGGACACAGCACGTCGATAAGAAAAAAGTCAGGAAAGGAGAACCCGAGCCTCCCGCCCCGACGCCCAAGCCCTGGGTGCCGGAGAAAGTCGACAACGTCTTTTTCTGGCCGGTTCCGCTGCGCACGGGCAAGAACGTGGTGACGGCGACCGACGACCACGGGCACCGCGATACGGCGACCGTCTATTTCTACGGTGACAAAGGATCGCCGGAACTGCCGGGAGCATCTCTGCCGATCAGTAATCTTGCGAGCAGCAACGCGCAGAATCCGGCCCGCTACATGGACATGCCCGTGCAGGCGCAATGGCCCGTTTACTACGACTTCGATTCGACCGCCGACAACTCCTGGAACACGCTTCCGCCCGAGATCGAAAACGCCACGTGGGTTGCCCTGCGGAGGGTGACCAAGCCCGACCTTGCGACCAACCTTTCCTTTACGGTGACCAGGCCGATGAGCGTTTACGTCATGGCTACGAAGATGGACCAACCGCCGGCCTTCGCCGCTACCGGGCTGTTCAAGCCGGTGACGCCGGCGACCTGCCTTTGGAGAGATGATGCGGTGCTGCTGGTGCCCGCAGAGCTTTATGTGCACGAAGCGTCGGTCGGCGAGAAGATCAATCTGGACCTCGGCGACCGCGATGCGGTGATATTGTTCAAGGTGCGTTAGCGTGTTGGCAAGGTGATCGTGGATCGATACAGAACTTATGACCCACGCGATCAGACTGTCTTTCTTCTGCCTGCTTTGCTGCATCCTGGGCGTGCCGCGAGCACGCTCGGAGCCGGAATCTCCTGACGCGGGCGGCGTCAATTTTTCCGCGATCCCCTCGCCGATCATTTTTCGCGGCGATGCGACGACGGCCTACCGTGACCCGGCGGTCATCTACGATCATGGGTGGTTCTATCTTTATTTCTCGTTGATGGAGATAGACTCCGACAAGAAAGTATTCGCCCGCACGGCGTGGAGTAAAAGCGACGATCTGGTGCATTGGACAAAACCAAAAGTCTTCACGCCGCAAGACCAGCACTTGAATTACGGAAGCCCCGGCGGCGTGATTCGCTTCGGCGGCGAATGGATTTTGTGTCTCCAGACCTATCCTCGACCCAACGGCGAAAGATTCGGCAACAAAGACTCCCGCATCTGGATCATGCGCAGCAACGATCTGGAGAACTGGGGGCCGGCCGAGCTGTTACAAGTCAAAGGACCGGACGTGCCGCAGGAAAAGATGGGCCGCATGATCGATCCCTTTCTGATCAAGGATAAGGATGACCCGAACAAGTGGTGGTGCTTCTTCAAACAGAACGGGATCAGCCTGTCGTGGTCGCGCGATCTGAAAACGTGGACCTTCGAGGGAAACATCCAGGCCGGCGAAAATCCCTGCGTCATTGTCGATGGCGGTGAGTACGTGCTGTTTCATTCTCCGGGGAACGGAATCGGCGTGAAACGAAGCGCCGATCTGAAGACCTGGAAGAACGCGGGATTACTCACCCTGGGTCAGAAGGCGTGGCCCTGGGCGCAGGGGCGTTTGACCGCTGGCTTCGTGCTGGACCTCCGTGGCGACCCCAAAGTGGGTAAAGCGCTGTTGTTTTTCCACGGCTCGGATTTTCCCGAGAACGATCCGCGCGGCGGCTTCGATAACTTTGCCAGCCTCGGATTGGCCTGGAGCGACGATCTACAGAATTGGCACTGGCCAGAGACACCGCTGACGCAAGGCCAGCCGAACCCTTGATGATCCAGGGAACGGGTCGCCATGAGACGCGCCCTCTTTGTTTCTCGTTGAAGCAGCGCCCCGAATGCGCATCACGGACTGACGGCGACTTGCAGGCGGATGAACTGCCGCGCCGCGGTGATCGGTGCCTGCACTTGCACGATGGGATCTCCCGTCGTTGCGTCCGTACCGACTACCGTCGGATTCGCGTTCGCCACCACGGTCCAGGCGTTCAGGTCGGTCGAAGATTGGAGCGCGACGGTCACGCCCGTGGTGTTGACGTACTGGCGGTAAGTCAGCGTCATGTATTTGCCATCCGCCGTCGTTCCCTGCTTTGGCAGCGCCGCCCGATCCGCGGCGGTCATTGGCCGGGACGGATCGATGTCGCAAAGGTATTTCAGCAGGTTAACCACCCCGTCGCCCTGTGGCATGGCGGTCGGTCCGCTCGTTGTGGTGCTGCCTAGTTGAGCCGTGTTGAAATACAGGGATTCCCAGGAGTTAAACGACACCATGCCGGGATTCACCGTCAGTGATAGAGTCGCCGTGCCGGTGCCGCCCGCATTGGTGGCGCCGAGCTTGACGTTGAACGTCCCGGCGACGAGCGGCGTGCCCGCGATCACGCCGGTGGCGGTGTTCACGCTCAGGCCGGCGGGCAGTCCGGCAGCGGTGAAGCTCGTCGGTGAATTGCTGGCGGCAACCGTGTAACTGAAAGCCGCGCCAGCGGTGGCTGTCACCGTCGTGGCGCTGACGATGTTCGGCGCTGGCAGGATGATCGACAGCGCCAGACTCTGCGTGGCCGTGCCGGCTCCGTTCGTGGCCGAGAGGGTCACGTTCGTCTGCCCAGCCGCCGTCGGTTTACCCGAGATCACCCCCGTGCTCTTGCTGATCGACAGACCCGTGGGTAAGCCGGTCGCTCCGTAGCTGGTGGGATTATTCTTGGCTGCGACCGTGTAGCCAAACGCGGTCCCCACCGCGCCGTTCGCCGCCTGCGCGCTGGTGATGACCGGGTAGTTCGCGCTGGGAGTGACCGTCAGCCGCAAGTTGCCCGTGCAAGTTCCCCCGCTCGTGACGGCGCTCAGGCCGATGTTGAAGCTCCCCGCGTTCGCCGGCGGCGTGCCGGAGATGACCCCGGTGGTGGTATTGACGGATAAGCCCGTCGGCAGGTTCGTGGCGTCGAAGCTCGTCGGCAGCGCGCTTGCGGTGATCGTGTAGGTGAACGCCGCCCCGCCCGCCACGGTGGCTTGCGACAGGCTGGTGATGGCGGGCGGCCCGATGAGGACGGTCGAGATCATCGGGTTGATGGAGAAGGTGTTGGCCGTGGTCCAGCGGGACCAGTCGTTCGAGATCGTGCTGCTCGAGTCGGTGGCGATATTGGGCACCGTCTTCCAGTAGCCGTTGGGATCGTACAGGCCCCAGCTATCCGTGCCGCTGCCGTGGGTCGCCTTGTAGCTCCAGGAACTCCAGCTCATGCCCGCGTTGTTGAAGTCGCTGACCACGTGCTGCCAGGTCGGCGTGTCGGCGGCGCTGCTGCCAAACGCATTGAACTCGCCGATGTAACAAGGCACCCCATAACTCGCCCGGTGGTTGTTGAAGTCGGTGACTTGGTTGTCCGCCCCCTTCTGCACGTTGGCGCTCGTGGTGTTGTACTGGTACTCGTGCATCTCGTAGACCACGTTGGTCCAGCCCACCGACGCCGGGTTCGGGAGCATGTCCCAGTTCCAATGGTTCCAGGTGCCTTCCATGAAGATCATGTGGTCGGGGTCCGCCGCGCGCACGGTCGTGTAGAGGCTCTTGAGCGAGTTGATGACGGCCTGGTCGTTCGGCGTGCCGGTGGGCTCGTTGAGCAGGTCATAACCCGCGATCCAGGCGTTGCCCCGGTAGTGCGCGGCGATGGCCGACCACATGGCCTGCGTGTTGGTCTGGTCGGCCGCGCTGGTCCAGTATTGGTTCGAGTTGGCTTGACCCGTGTCGTCGGAGGTGCTCTGGCCGCCGAAGACGCCGTGCATGTCGATGACCGTGTAAATGCCACGCTCCGAAGCCTGCTGCACAAACGAATCGAGCACCGCGAACGCGTCGCCGCGCAGGACCGGCGCGGCGCTCGGATTCGCGGTGCCGGTGACCGTCAGCGACACGTCGGTGGAACTCGACCCGGTGGCGTTCTTGGCGGTGACGATGAAGTCGTATGCCCCCGGAACGTTCGAGGAGAGGGTTCCGTTGATCAGACCCGTCGTCGTGTTCAAGGACAGGCCGCCGGGAAGATTCGTGACCGAGAAAGAGGTCGGCGTGTTCGTCGCGGTGACCGTGTAACTGACCGAAGGACTGGTGCTGCTGGTTGAAATGGCTGCCGCGCTGGTGATCACCGGCGACCCCGATACGGGTGTGCTGACGGCGACGGACAAGCTTTGCGTGCTCGTGCCGCCCGCCCCGGTGGCCTGCAAGGTCACCGTCGTGGTGCCCGCCGTCGTCGGAGTGCCCGCAAGCACGCCCGTGGTGGTGTTAAAGGTCAACCCTGCCGGCAACGGCGACGCGGCGAAACTCGTGGGTGAGTTGGCGGCGGTGACGACGTAGGAAAACGGCGCGCCGATGCTCCCGGAAGCACTGGTCGGACTGGTGATCGCCACCGTCTTGGTGTCCAGGGCGCTTAAAGGGTAGAAGTCGCCCCACCAGACCGGCACGCGGACCACGTTCAGGCCCTGCGCCTTGATTTTGTCGAGGTCGGCGGTGGCGATCCAGCTCTGGCGATAGGTTTTGATCAGGCTTTGCTCGGTGCTGACGCCGAAGCGGCTGTCGAGCTTCTGGATGATGCTGTACTCGTCCGCCAGGCCGGAGGTATCGGCCGGGGTCATCCACGGCTCCATCACCAGCCAGCCTCCCAGGTTCACCCCTTTGAGTTGCAGCGGCTGCCCGTCCCCTCCGATGATGTTCGTGCCGCTCGTGTGCAAGATGGCCGGGCGGAACGCATCCAGCACGGAGGTAGGCTCATGGTTGGTGAACGCCGAGTACAGATAGTTGCGCCAGTCGGGATCGGCTTCCGGCTCCCAGTAAAGAGCGCCGACGCCTTTGCCGTTCGGCACGGCGCGCATGACGTTGAGCATGTTGGTGACGAAGTCGAAGTTGGGGTACGGATTGAACGAATTATTGTTCGAGCCGTACTCGTTGGGCGGATCGATCTCCATCATCAGCACCCCGCCTCCCCCTTGCCCGGGCGTGTTGAAGCTGGCCGCCAGGTCGTTCACGGTGACCTGGATGTCGCCGGGCAGGTTGGCGCTGGTGTCGGTCGCGGACACGTCCCAGTGACCCCCGTTGTTCTTCAGGGTGGTGAAGAAATTTTTGTCGAGGCTGTCCGTGTGGGCGCGGTCGATGTGGATGACCACCTTGATGTTCGGATCGATGGCCTTGACGGCGTTGTAGCCGGCGTTGATGAATTTGGCGAGGTTGGGACCAGGGCTGCCGTAGTTCGGGGAGGTGCGGGTCGAGGGATTCGTGATGCTGTTCTCGATGTGCAGCAGCATCCCGTTGGTGATCTCGTTGCCGAGGGCGATCCATTCCGGGGTGACGCCGGCGGCCTTGAGTTGGGTCACCACGTCGGTCGTGTGCGCGCTGACCTCGTTGGCCAAGGTATTGATCGCGTCCGTGGTGGACATCCCGGCGATTTCGTTGGCCCAGTTGACGGGAATCCTCTGGTTGCCCGGGTCGGCCAGGGTCCAACTGTAGTCCAGGTTGATGAGCAGGCGCAGGCCGAGCGCATTGGCCTTCACGGCGATGGGCACTACCTCCTGGATGGTAGAATGACCGGCCAGTTGGTTGTCCCAGTTCGGGCTGACGATGGGAGGGACCAGCACGCGCAGCCGGATGGTGTCGATGCCGCGTTCCTTGAGGATTTTCAAGCAGTTGGTCACCTGGTCAGGGTCCCTTTGCAGCCCATCGGTGTCGTAGAACTGGAAGGGGCCGCTCCCCTGGCTCGGGTCCGCCATTTGTTGCAACCAGCTGACGTCGGCTCCCTTGGCAATGTCGCCGGCCCGGCTCGCGGGCGAGTAGGCCATCAGGCAGGACAGGAAAAACGCGATGACGGTAAGGTGGGGGAAGCGCATAAAGAGAATCCGGGCATATCAACCCGCGTGATCGACGGCAAGAGGGGTTCGCAGCTCTAGATGGGTAGAAAGCAGAACCCGCTTTTCAAACGATGTTTCCCGTGAACAGAAGGGCAGGGACACAGGAGATCGCGAGGAACTTTTTCAAGGTGACCCATGTATAGAGCGCCTTTGCGCCGCAAACAAAAATATTCGCGTGCAGTTTTGCGCGCGGATTGTGGCGTTTTTTACGCTTCTACGTGGCCTCGCAGTGACAAAATCAAACTGCCTTCCGCCAGAGGTCCAAAGCGATGCACGCCATCGTCGTGCACGAATAGACCGAGAATTCACTGTAAACCGCGCCGCTATTTATTGTTCGCGGTTAGAACGTTTTGCTTTAGGTCATGGCCGTTTTCTCGTCCCGGAGGGACGCGGAGATTAGCCGGTGGTGCCAACCACCGGTACAAACGTCAAACGAGTCCACGCCCCGGAGGGGCAGCGCAAGTGGCAGTTCCCACAAGCATGGCGCGGCCCCTCCGGGGAGTGGGTGCTTTTCGCCTCTCTCCGGTGGTTGGCACCACCGGCTAATCTTCGCCGTCCCTCCGGGACGACAGAAGGCGGCTATGAGTCTTGTTGAGATGCTCTAGAATCTGTCCGACGACGTGGCGAGCGTTACGATTTTGCGGCGTTGCGTTTGCGGGTGGCGGCAGCCTTCTTGGCCGACGCGGAACGGTCTGCCGTGGAACGCGTGGCCGACGCGGCTGCGCCCTTTTTCCCACCGCTTTTGGCAGGTGCTTTGTTTTCCGGTTTGCCCCGCCCGGAACCGCTCTTCTTGCCTCCCCCCGATATTTTGTTGACGGTTGCCCATGCGCGGCCAGCGGCTTCTTTTTCTGGCATTCCTCGATTTTCGTAACCTTCCTCGATGTGTTCGGCCTGTCGTTTCTGTTTGTCCGTGTAGGCTGATTTGTCACCTTGTGGCATTTTGATGATCCTCCTGGTTAATAGGTTTACGGCGGTGTTCCCGATGGTCACACGCTGATTCGTCTGCGGTCCACCTTTCAGCGGTTGTGTTCGTCGAATTTTTCGCGTTTGCGACTCAACGTGTGCCGCAGCCAATCCCAGCGTTTGTTCATGGACAAGCTCGAACGATAGAGCGGCTGGAAACCACTCAATTCGACCGGTTCGAGCGCGTCGCCGATGCGGGCAAACAGACCATTGAGAACGACCGCCAACTCGTCCGCGGACACCGACGGTTCCAGTGGCGCTCCGACTTGCACGAAGACGCTCGGACGCGACTCGCCCAACCACTCGTAACGCAACACCAATGGCAACACCTGTGCGTCGGTCCGCCGCGCGAGGAAAAGCGCCCCCGGTCTGACTTCCACGGCGCGAGTGGCTGGTAAAAGCCTCCCCTGCACAAACATCCACACCAGACGCGCATGACTGCCGCGCGCTCTGTCACGCAACAGATCCACCGCGTAACGCATTCCCGGCAACGCCGAAGCACGCGTGGCAAGGTCGATCCCGAACACTCCCATCCAGGTAAAGAATCGGTAGCGACGCAGGTTTTTCTCTTCCATCGCCAGATGGATGTCGTGCGGCAGGAATCGGTGCGACAGGACATAGAGAACGAAGCCGTCCCACCAGTTCGTGTGGTTCACGCAACCGACCACCGGCCGGGCCGGATCGAGAGCGCGCAGACCGTCCGCGCCACCGACGTACACGTTGTGGAATCGTCGCCGCAAAGTCCGGTCCAGCCAGCGCCGGAGCACGAAATTGAACGGCACGGATTTCCGGGCGGGGATCATGTCCGTGGATGACGGGTCCGGCGATGGTCGCGCCAGGCCCGTCCGGCGAGGACGAGTTTGCGGGGGAACGATGTCTTCGCACGCTGACCGAGCACTTCGTAGTCGCGTTTCTCGATTTCGTCGAGGATGCCCGCATACACGTGGCGCATCAGCCAGACCGTGAACTGGGAACCGTCGTCCGACAGGAGCGGAATGCCCGCCTCGGCGCGGCGATAATAGTCCCGGGCACGGTCGGCCTGCGTCCGAAGAAAAGCGCGCAACTTCTCCGTGACCCTATCGAGGGCAAGCATCGTTTCATCGACGCCGGCGGCAGTCATCTCGTCGGCAGGCAGGTAGATGCGTCCCATCCTGAAATCCTCGCCCACATCACGCAGGATATTCGTCAACTGCATGGCGATGCCGAGATCGATGGCGCGTTCGCGGCCGGATTCGTCGCGCAGCTCGAAGATTTGCGCCATCATCAGGCCGACGACCGAGGCGACGTGGTAACAATAATCCCGCAGTTGCGGCCAGTCCGCGATGCGGACAGGCCCGAGGTCCATCCCCACCCCTTTCAACAGGTCGAGGAACGGCTGTTTTCCGATGGTGTACCGTCGCACGGCCCACGCGAATGCCAGGGCGAACGGCGGCTCGGCCATTTCACCGGACAACATCCGGTCGAACGATTGGCTAACCCGTTCCAGGGCAGCCTCCACGTCGCTGTTCCCCGCCGCCCGGTCCACGAGGTCGTCCGCGTACCGGCAAAACGCGTAGACGGCGTAGGCCGCGCGTTTTTTTTCCTTCGGCAACGCGACCGACGCGAAGTAAAAACTGCGTGCGTGGCGACGCGTCTGCGCGTGACAATAAACGTGACTCGCCTCCAGCGCCAGACTAGCCGCTTCGTTGCTCATGGCATCGGCCTCAACGCGCCGACGGGATCACGCGGTCCAGTAATTTTGCGCTCGACAGCACACCTGGCACACCCGCTCCAGGGTGGGTCCCGGCCCCCGCGAAGTAAAGTCCTTTCACGTCCTCGCTGACGTTGTGCGGGCGGAACCACGCACTCTGCGTGAGGATCGGCTCGAACTGGAAAGCACTCCCGCGATACGCGTCCAGATCGGTCTCGAAATCCTGCGGCGTAACGATGCGTTTCGTGACGATGTGTTTGCGGAGGTCCGGGCAGACTTCCGGGAGTTCCAACGAGGCAAGGATCGCGTCGGCGTAGCGTTCCTTCACCGCGTTCCAATCCGATTTCCCCAAAAGATTGGGCACGGGGGAGAGCACGTAGAAGCATTCGCCGCCGGGGGGAGCCAGACTCGGGTCGGTGCGGGTCGGGGCATGGAGATACAGCGAGAAATCGTCCGCGAGTTCCTTGCGGTTAAAGATATCGTGCAACAACTCCTTGTAGCGTTGCGTGAGGATGATCGTGTGGTGGGCCAGATGCGGGTAGGTACGATCCGTGCCGAAGTAGATGACGAATAACCCCATCGAGTATCGCATCCGTTCCAACCGGCGGTCGGTCCACTTACGGCGCGCGCGTGCCGGGAGTAACTTGCGGTAGGTGTTGGCCACGTCCCCGTTGGACACGACGATCTCCGCCGGGAACCGCTGGCCGTCCGTCAACCGCACGGCCTGGACGGCACCGCCCGGCGAGAGTTCGATCTCCTCGGCGCGGCTGTTGAGATGCAAGGTTCCCCCCATCTCGGCAAACAGCTTCAACAATGCCTCGACGACCGCCCCGGTCCCGCCCATCGCAAAATGCACCCCCCATTTGCGTTCCAGATAGTGGATCATCGAATAGATCGAACTCGACTGAAACGGATTCCCGCCGATGAGCAGCGGATGGAAACTGAACACCTGCCTCAAATATGGGTCTTTGATGTATCCCGACACCAGTCGATAAACCGACTGGTGCGATTGCAGCTTCACGAGGTCGGGCGCAATCTTCAGCATGTCCCACAGCCGCGTGAACGGCTGGTCCGCCAGATCGGTGAACGCGCGGTCGAAGATCGCCTGGGAGCGGCCGACAAACCGCTTGTAGCCTTCCACGTCGTCGGGGTTGAAGCGGCGAATCTGCTCGATGATTTCCTGCTCGTCGCCGGTGTATTCGAACACGCGACCGTCATGGAAGACAATCCGGTAAAAGGGGTGACACGGCACGATCTTGACGTACTCCTCTGTCCGTCTTCCGCCCAGCGCGAAGAGTTCGTCGATCAGGAACGGCGCGGTGAGGATCGTCGGCCCGCCGTCGAACGTGAACCCATCCTGTCGATAAACATACGCCCGGCCGCCCGGCTGGTCGCGCATTTCGAGCAACGCCACGTCATAGCCGCGCGCTTGCAAACGGATCGCCGCCGCGATGCCTCCGAACCCGCTGCCGATGACCACGGCAGGGGTGCGAACACGAGCCGCCGAACTTGTCGCAGACGCGGCTGGTCCCGCTGGTAAGGAAGTTGGAGCAGAGATCATCCCGCCGACCTTAACCCTGCGCACGACCTTTTTCCACGTTGCCCGCCGTATCGCGCACGAGTCGGATCAATCCCGCGAGCCCGGCCTGCACCGTCGGCGTAAAACCGGACCGCCTGATTTCGTCGTCCGCCTGCGAGAACAGTTCGTCCATCCGGCGGCCCAGACGGCGGACCGCACCGCTTTTCGTGATGAGTTCACGCGCCTTGGAAACGGTCCCTTCCGAGGGGCCACACGCCGTGAAACAGAGCTGGAGCAGACCCTGATCCGTCTCGTTGAGTAGGTCGAACGCCGTGCGCATCAGGAGCGTCTTTTTGCCTTCAAGAATGTCGGCCGGCACCTCGGCATCGGAAATCTCGAACCGGGCGAAATCCATCAGGTCGTTCTGAATTTGAAACGCGAGTCCCGCAGGTTGCGCGATCCGCGCCAACGCATCGATCCCGGCCGCATCGACGCCATGCAGCACCGCCGCCATCGCCAGCGGGCACTCGATGGTGTAGCGCGTGGTTTTCAGGAGGTACATCTGCTCGATCTCGGCGGTCTGGACCTTGGACACGTCGCGCGTGCCGTAAACGATGTCGGCCGCCTCGCCGAAACCCGTTTCGACCATGCACCCCAACAGCAGCGTGCCGAGGCGGGCCACGACGGCGGGGGACGCGAGCGAGGATTCGAGCAGGCTTTTTTGCGCCAGGGCAAAAAGGATATCGCCCAGCACCAGCGCGAGGTTTGCCCCGACGCGGTGGCGGTCCGTGAAACTGGACAACCGGCTCTCAAGGGCGCGGTGCAGCGTCGGCAACCCACGCCGCGTCTCGGCACGGTCGATGATGTCGTCGTGGATCAGGATGAACGCGTGGAGCAGTTCGAGACTCACCGCCGCCGCCAGCAGGTCCGGGGCGGTGCCTTCGGCCGTTGCGCCGCCATCGGCAAACACGCGTTCGGCGAGCAGGAACAACGTCGGCCGCAGGCGTTTGCCCGGCCGGCACACGAACTCGATCAGATCATCGTAAAGAGCGGCCAAGACAGGTTGGCGCAAGTAGTCCGTCCGCTGGGCGTGGAGGTACCCTGCCAGCCGCGCGTCGATCCGCGCACGCAGCGAATCGAACTCGCCACCCGTGATCAGCGGCAGGGGCGGCGGGTCTTGCGCCATCATCGACGGCAACGGAAATTGCAGGGAGCCGGGCATACACGACATACGAGGAGAGGTCATTTCCGGATGCCCAACGGGATGTTTCGGGTTAAGGTTCAAAACGACGCCCGTTGTTAGCGGAGAAGCCCCTTCATGTCATTTGCAAAAGTTTTTGCCGATCCGGGATTTACCCCATCGCCAGCGGTACGCGCATTTCAGCGACTCCTGGAACCCTGCCCCGACGCGGCTCTGGAAACGCTCGCCGCGCGTTCCCGGTCGTTGACCCACAAGCACTTCGGACGCGTCATGCGGTTGTTCGCCCCGCTGTATCTTTCCAACGAATGCATCAATAACTGCAAATATTGCGGCTTCTCGCGCGACAATCCCATCCTGCGCGTCACCCTGCCGGTCGCGCAGGTCGTGCGGGAGGCGCGGCACCTGCACGACGAAGGTTTCCGCAACGTGCTGCTCGTGGCGGGCGAACACCCGAAGTTCGTGTCCAACGGTTACCTGGAGGATTGCGTGCGCGCGGTCCGAAAGGAAGCGGGCGTCCCGGCGGTGTCGCTGGAGGTCGGCCCGATGGAAACGCACGAGTACGGTCCGCTCGTCGCCGCCGGGGCCGAGGGGCTCGTCGTTTACCAGGAAACCTACCGGCGCGAAATTTATGCGGAACTGCACACCGCCGGGCCGAAGCGCGATTTTGACTGGCGGCTGGACTGCCCGGAGCGCGCGTATGCGGCGGGTTTCCGGCGGCTGGGCGTGGGCGCGCTTTTCGGCCTGGACGATTGGCGTGCGGAGGCCCTGGCCCTCGCCGCCCACGTCGATCACCTGCTGCGGCATTGCTGGAAAGCCCACGTCACCGTCAGTCTGCCGCGGCTGCGTCCGGCGGCGGGCGGGTTCGAGCCGCAGCACTCTTTCGACGACCGCGACTTGGTGCAACTGCTCTGCGCGCTGCGGGTGACGTTCCCGCAGATCGGCCTCGTGCTTTCCACCCGCGAATCCTCCGCCCTGCGCGACGCGCTGATCCCGCTCGGGGTGACGACCATGAGCGCCGGCAGCCACACCGAGCCTGGCGGCTACACCGGCGCGGGCCGGGACGACCTCCATCTCACCGTGCGCGGCCGACGCCTGGAAACTGACGCCGCGCAAGCCGAGGGAGCCCAGGCGGAAGGTCAGTTTGACATTGCCGATACGCGCAGCCCGGGCGAGGTCGCGGAGATTTTGCGGACCCGGCACGGTCTGGAACCGGTGTGGAAAGACTGGGACGAGGCGCTGACGGGAGGCGTCTGAGGTCATGGCGGAGATCCAGATATTCGTCGTTCTGAACGGAGAAAAACGCACATTGCCGAAGGGCACGGGACTCCTGGCATTCATCGAAAGTCTCGGCTTGCCGGTGCCGGGCGTACTCGTGGAACACAACGGCACCGCGCTCCTCCGCGACGAGTGGTCCGGCGTGCAGCTCGCCGACGGCGACCGGTTGGAGATCCTCCGGATCGTCGCAGGCGGGTGAAGCATCTTTTTCAGTCTCGGGTGCATCCGTTCGGGCTGCTCGTGCGGATCATCCTGCACCCACCGATCAGGCTTTCCCTGAGATTTAGGAGCGGAGAGAAACGACTTCTCTCCCGAAATTTTATCTCAGCGCAAGACGGACCGGCGGGAATGACACGTCAGACTAAAACCCATCCATGAAAAAAGTCCTCTATTCGGCCATCCTCGGCCTCGCCCTGACCGCCACCACCGCCCTCGCCGAGAACCCCACGGTGGGCGGCAAGGAAATGTTCCCCAACAAGAACATCGTCGAAAACGCTTCCCAGTCCGCCGACCACACCACGCTGGTCGCCGCCGTGAAGGCTGCCGGCCTCGTTGAGACCCTCGAAGGCAAAGGACCGTTCACGGTGTTCGCCCCGACCAACGCCGCCTTCGACGCCCTGCCGGCTGGCACGGTCGATACGCTCGTCAAGCCCGAGAACAAAAAGAAGCTGACCTCGATCCTCACCTACCACGTCGTCGCGGGCGACCTGACCGGCGAGGTGCTGGCCAAGAAGATCAAGGCCGGCGGCGGCAAGGCGAAATTGACCACCGTCAACGGCGAAAAATTGACCGCCATGATGGACGGCGACAAGATCGCCCTCAAGGACACCAAAGGCAACGTCGCCACGGTCACCATCGCTGATGTGAAGCAGTCCAACGGCGTGATCCACGTCATCGACAAAGTGTTGATGCCGTAATCTATCCCGGCGAACTTATCCTCCCACTCGGTCAAGGCGGCAGCGGACAACGGTCCACTGCCGCCTTTTCTTTTTTACGTCCGCGCCTGGTCGGCCACCGCCTGAGCCTGGAGGGCGAGTTCAGCGGCCTTGAAAGCGTGCGCCTGGGTCATGGCGTTCTCGGTGCGGTGGAGACAGTCGAGGATCAGTTGTCCGAAAAACGGGTAGCCCACCTGGCCGGAGAGCTTGAAATGCTTCTCGCCCTCGCCGTTGACCAGGAAGAGGTGGTCACCCGTTTTTTCGGTGGCCACGTTGATGTACTTGCGCAGTTCCATGTAGCCGTCAGACCCCAGGATCACCGTCCGCCCGTCGCCCCAGACCGCCGCCCCCTTGGGCGTGAGCCAATCGACGCGCTGGTAGTTCGACGTGCCGTTGTCGCCGAGGAAGGACGCCTCGCCGAAATCCTCCAATTCGGGGTAATCCGGGTGGCAGTAGTTCGCCACGCGCGCGGATTGCACCGACGCATCCTTCGCGCCCGTGTAAAACAGGAATTGCTCACATTGGTGGCTGGCGATGTCGCAGAGGATGCCGCCGTATTTTTCTTTTTTGAAGAACCAGTCCGGCCGGTCGGCGGGATCGCCGATCCGGTGGGGTCCGAGCCCAATCACCTGAAGCACCCGCCCGACCGCGTCCTGCTCGACCAGTTGCCCGGCGAAAACCGCGCACTCCGAGTGCAGCCGCTCGCTGTAGTAAACCATGTATTTCCGTCCGGTCGCGACGGTGCGGGCGCGGGCGGTCGCGAGCTGCCCGAACGTCGTGAAGGGACACTTGTCGGTGAAATAATCTTTCCCGGCGTCGAGCACGCGCATCCCGAGCGCGCCACGCTCGCTGGGGACCGCCGCGGCGGCCACGAGCCGGATAGCAGGGTCGTCGAGGATTTCGGCTTCCGACACCGCCGCGCGGACCCCCGGGAATTTCTGGCGAAACGTCTCGACCTTCTTCGGGTCGGGATCGTAGACGGCGCGGAGTTCGGCCCCCGCCTCCACCAGACCGCTGCATTGGCCGAAGATGTGGCCGTGTTCGAGTCCGATGGCGGCAAAGCGGAAATCGCCCGGCTGGCAAACGGGGGTGGGCTTGTCCTGTGGGGCGTAGTTCATCGCGTCGGCGGCGGGGATGGAAGACATGGGAGAGGCAAGCGAGGGCGTGACCGGAGGCCGGAGCGGCACACCGTCCAGTCATTACATGCGGGGCGTCATGCGAGCCACGACTTTTCGTGCGGGTTGTCTCGCGCCTCGCGTTCCGCTATCGTCCGGGGCAAATTCGATGACCACCGCCGACGCCACCCCCCGGGCAGTGCCCACCGCCGACGCCTCCACCAGCGTCAGGCGTCGGTGGCGGCGTGCGTGGCCCTGGTTCGCGGCGCTCCTCAGCGGCGGATTGCTCGTGTTCTGCCTCGCGCCGTGGAACCAGGAATGGCTCTGCTGGCTGGCTCTCACGCCGCTGATCGCCGCCGTGTGGTTTTTCCCGGCCGCTCCCCCGCCCTCGCCGGGGAACCAGGATGCGCCCCTCTCGCGCCTGCGGCGGTTTCGCGCCCGGCTCGCCCGGTGGGGTCAACGGCGTTGGGTGCGCTGCTTTTTGTTGGGATACCTTTGCGGGTTGGTGTACATCTGGGGCGCTTTCTACTGGCTGACGACCGTGACGGTCCCGGGCTGGTTCATCCTGGGCCCATACATGGCGTGCTATCCGGCGGTGTGGAGCGTTTTCATCGGCACGTTGGCGTGGCCCGGCCCGGTGACGGTGACGGGGGGAGCAGCGGCTTCCGCGTTGCGGGGCGGACGCCGTGAGAGCGACGGGATGTTCATCTGGAACCCTTCCCCCGCCTCCGGCTCGCCGCTACTGCGTTCGCGTTGGAACCTGTGGTTTGCGTTTCTTGCGTCGGTGTCGTGGGTCGGGCTCGAATGGGTGCGCGGCTGGTTGTTTTCGGGGTTTGGCTGGAACGACCTCGGCATCGCGCTGCACGCCAACCTGCCCCTGCTGCAAATCGCCGAGTGGACCGGCGTCGGCGGCCTGTCGTTCCTGGCGGCGTTCGTCAACGTCATCGCCGTGGCGACGGTCGCCCGCTTTTTCCTGGAAGTGCGCGCGCACCGGGTCCGGCCTCACTTCGATTTCACGCTCACCCTCGCCGGGGTCATGGTGCTGATCGTCCTCGGCGTGCGGACCCTGCGGCATTCGCACGATGAAATGATCCAGCCCGGAGCCGCCGTGCCGCTGCGGGTCGCCGCCGTGCAAGCCGCCATCGCCCAGAACGAAAAATGGGACCCCGGCCGTGCGGACGGCATCGTCAAAATCTACGATGACCTCACCACGACCGCGCTCGCCTCCCGGCCGCAACTCCTCCTGTGGCCCGAGGCCGCCACGCCCTACGGGATGTACGATGGGCGCGGCCGGACGATGGAAACGACTTTCGGCATCGTCAACCGCAGCGGGTGCAATCTCCTGTTCGGCACGCTGGACTTCGACTTCGGCGAGGACGGCCGCGCGCAGGCGGATTACAACGCCGCGATGATGGTGACGCCCGGCAGCAAACACGTGCAGGTTTACCGGAAAATCCATCTCGTACCCTACGGCGAGTACGTCCCCTACCGGAAGCAATTTCCGCCGATTGCCTGGATCGTCGGCGACCAGGTGCCGGGTGATTTCGCCTTCGGCACGGAACCGGCGGTCTTCGAGATGGCGGACCCCGACGTGCGCGTCGCCCCGCTGATCTGCTTCGAGGACACCCTCGGGGAACTGGCCCGCCGCCCCGTGCTGGGTGGGGCGCAACTCCTCGTCAACGTCACCAACGACGCGTGGTTCCAGCGCACCGCCGCCAGCCGGCAGCAACTGAACGAGGCCGTCTTTCGCACCGTGGAAAACCGCCGTCCGCTGGTCCGCTGCGCGAACACGGGGGTCACCTGCTTCGTGGACCGCGACGGGCGCATCACGCAGACGTTGCTCATGCCGGACGGCACGATCTTCGGCCAGGGGATCCTGGCCGGCGTGGTGGACGTGCCCACGCGGCCGGAGCTGACTTTTTACACCCGCCACGGCGACGTGTTTTCGATGGCTTGTGCGACGGCGGCGGGTCTAGCGGCGTTCCTGTCCGGCTGGCGCAGACTGCGGCGGATCGAAATCCGGCGGCGGGGAGTCCAACCCGACGTTGAACCAGCCACGGGAGGCCCGCCGTGAAGGCGCTGGTGGTGTCGTTGCACGATGTCAGTCCGCTGACGCGCGAGGTGTTCACCTCCATGTTGCGGGAACTCGCCGAGGTCGGTGTGACGAGGACTTCGCTCCTCGTCATCCCCGATCATCATCATCGCGGGCACATGCTGGACCAGCCCGACTTTTGCGACTGGCTGAAAGGACTCGCCGCGCAAGGGCACGAACTGGTGGTCCACGGCTATCATCATCAACGCCAGGCCCGCCCCGACGAGACTGTGCGCCAGCGTTGGATCACGGGCGTGTACACGTTGGGCGAGGGCGAGTTTTTTGACTTACCCAAAAATGAGGCAGCTTTCCTGCTTGCCCGTGCGAAGACCGATTTCCAGGGACTCGACGCCTCTCTCTCCCCGTGCGGATTCATCGCACCCGCGTGGCTGCTCGGCGACGCCGCCGCCGAGGCTGTACGCGAGGCCGGTTTTCTTTACACCACGTATCTGACCGGCGTGCAAAATTTTCGCGCGACGGAGCGCACGAACGATTTCGTGCGTTCGCAATCGCTCGTTTACAGTTGCCGGAACTGGTGGCGGCGTACATGCAGTCTGCTCTGGAATGCCGCGCTGCGCCGACGTTTGCAAAGCTCGCCACTCGTGCGCCTTGGATTGCACCCCCCCGACTACCAACATCAGAAGATTTGGCGGCAAATTCTCCGTTTCGCCCGCGAAGAAGCCGCTCGCCGCACTGTGACGACCTACGATGCATTCGTCGAGCGTTGGTGGACGATCCCGAACTTCCGCGCCCCGCATCCCAAACCGTTCCTATGAAGGTTGACCTCCACCTGCATTCCCGTTTCAGTGACCGCTCGGCCGACTGGTTGTTCCGGCGGTTTAACTTCCCGGATAGTTATTCGGAGCCGCGCGCCCTGCACGCCGCGTTACGCGCGCCGGGCATGGACCTCGTTACGCTGACCGACCACAACACGCTCGACGGCTGCCTGGAAATCGCTGACCTGCCAGGCGTTTTTCTCAGCGAGGAAGTCACGACGACCTTCCCCGACGATCGCTGCAAGGTGAACCTCCTCGTCTGGAATCTCAACGAAGCCCAGCACCGGGACATTTCCGGGTTGCGTGACAACATCTTCGAACTTCAGGGCTATCTCGCTGCGCAGGATTTGCCTCATGCTGTCGCGCACCCGTTGCACCGGCTCAACGAAAAACTCGACACCGCCCACGTCGAGAAACTGATCCTGCTCTTTCGCGCGTTCGAGGGTCTCAACGGACTGCGCAACGATTTGCTCAATGTCACCTTGCGCCACCTCCTCGCGGGCCTCACTCCCGAGAAGCTCGACGCGATGGCCGAACGCCACGGTTTCGCGCCGACCCACCCGGAGCCGTGGAAGAAAATCCTGACCGCTGGCAGCGACGACAAGGGAGGTATGTTCGCCGGCCAGACTTACACCGAAACACCCGCCGGCCGCACGGCGGAGGATTTCTTTGCGCACGTCCGCGCCGGGCGAGCCACGTTAGAAGGGCACGGCGGCTCGGCCCTGATTCTCTCGCACGGCCTCTACCAAACCGCTTACGGGTTCGCGCAAGACCGGTTCGTCAAGAAAGCGAAGGACGGCAAGGCTCGCAACGAAACCCCCGCGCTGCTGGAAAAGATGTTCGCCCGTTTCATGGAAGGGCAAAATCCGACGGAATTCACTTTCAGCGAAAAACTCGGTTTCCTCGCGCAAGGCGTTCTCTCCGGCAAAATCTTCGAGATGGCCCGCCCCGCGAACATGTCGCTCTGGACGGAGTTGAAACGTTATTTTTCGCAGCCCGCCGTCAAGGAAGCCATTGCGCGTCAGACCGCCGGTGTCGCCGAGCCGGAGCGGCGCGCATTCCTCATTGCCAATCTTTTCGCTAACCAGCTCGCGTTCCGGTTTTTCAGTAAATTCGTCATCCAACTTTCGGGCGGAAACATGATGGAGGGCCTCCAGGCGCTCAGCGCCATCGCGCCGATTGCTCTGATGCTCAGTCCGTACATCTACGCGTTCAAAAGCCAGTCGCCTGACCGTCGCTTCCTGCGTCGGCTGAGCCGCGAAATCTGCGGGGACCTGCCGCCCGCGCTTCGCAACACGAAACGCGCGTGGTTCACCGACACGCTGGAGGATGTCAACGGTGTCGCGACCACCATCCAGAAAATGACCGCCTCCGTGCGCGCCGCCGGACATGACCTGACGGTCGTCACCTCGCGCACGAACATCGATATCGCCGGGATCCCGATCAAGAACTTCGCTCCCATCGGTGAGTTCGAGATTCCTGAATACGAACTCCAGAAACTGACGTTCCCACCGATGCTGGAGATGCTCGACTACATCCAGCGCGAGGGGTTCACGGAGATCATTATCTCGACGCCGGGGCCCATCGGCATCACGGCGCTGATGGCTGCCAAGATGCTGCACCTGCGCACGGTCGGCATCTACCACACGGATTTTCCGCAGTACGTGCAAATCCTCACCGATGACCATTTCATGGAGTCGCTGGCGTGGCGTTTCATGCACTGGTTTTATGGTCAGCTCGACCTGATCTACGTCAACAGCGAGGAGTATCGCCGCAACTGGATGGAGCGCGGCATCGAAGGCGAACGGATCAAAATCCTGCCGCGCGGACTCGACACACGTTTGTATCACCCGACGCGGCGCGACCCGGTGTTCTGGACGAAGCGTGGCGCACGGCCGGGCGAGTTCATTTTGCTCTACGTCGGACGCGTCTCGGTGGAAAAGAATCTCGACGTGTTTGCCGCCGCGCACGACAAGGCGCTTGCGGCCGGTTTGCCGGTGCGTGCCGCCATCGTCGGCGACGGTGTCTACACAAAGACGATGCAAAAGCTGCTGCCCGACGCGATCTTTACGGGTTATCTGAGCGGCGAGACGCTGGCGGGGGCGTTCGCGTCGGCGGATGCGTTTGTGTTCCCGAGTGTGACAGACACCTTCGGCAACGTGGTCATCGAGGCCCAGGCGAGCGGGTTACCCGTGATTGTATCGGACCAGAAGGGTCCGCAGGAATTGATCGAAAACGGCGTGACCGGTCTCATCACGCGCGGGCTGGATGCCGACGACGTGGCCGCCGCCATCGAAAAACTGGCGCGCGACCCGGCGTTGCGCGAACGCATCGGCGAGGCGGCCCGAAGAGCGGTCGAGAGTCGTTCGTGGGCGACAGCGGCGGAGAATTTCTGGGCGGGTTCGGACGAGTAAAGCGTTTTTGCTTGCTCGTAACGGCAGGCGGCAGGCAAACACCCTTTCTCTGTCATCCTGAGGCG
>CAZZYS010000010.1:21536-32729 GCA_964658285.1 uncultured Verrucomicrobiota bacterium | reverse complement strand
GGGCGATTCATCCGGGTGGCGAGTCGAGAGGAGTCGCCCCTTCAGGGCTTGGCAGCAGCCCTTCACCAACCTGGGGCGTTGCCCCAGGCTAGAACTGAAGCCGCGCCTTTGGCGCTCTCGGAGATCATCCGCTCACCACGCAAAGTAAATGCCGCAAAGGCGAGGTGTCTTCCTCGCCACCGCTTGCGCGTTTGACGGGTTGCAGGCAATGTGTGCGCTCTTCGCGCCGCCTGCCATGCTTACCCTTTCCAACCTCGCCAAGTCCTACAGCGGCCGGACCCTTTTCCGCGACGCGTCGCTGCAAGTCAACCGCGGCGAACGCATCGGCCTCGTCGGCCCCAACGGCGCGGGCAAATCGACGCTGTTCTCCATCATCCTCAAGGAAAACAGCCCCGACGAGGGCCAGGTCATCCTCGAACGCGGCGCGTCGCTCGGCTTCCTGCCCCAGGAAAGCGCCCCGGCCGGTGAGGAAACCATCCTCACCCTCGCCACCTCGCACGAGGAGGACGAATACGCCGCGCTCTCGCTCCAGCCCAAGGCCAAGCGCATCCTGCACGGCCTGGCGTTCAAGGAAACCGACTTTGAGAAGCCGGCGCGGACGTTCAGCGGCGGCTGGGTGATGCGGGCGCACCTCGCGCGGCTGCTCACGCAGGAGCCCGACCTGCTGATGCTCGACGAACCGACCAACCACCTCGACCTCGAAGCGTTGCGGTGGTTCCAGGCGTACCTGAAAGGTTATCCGGGCGCGATCCTCATGATCTCGCACGACCGGGAGTTCCTGAACCAACTCACCGGGGCCACCTGCGAGATCAGCCACGGCCGGTTGCAACGCTACCGGGGCAATTACGATTCCTACCTCGAACAGCGCGCCGCCCGCCGCGAACAACAACTCGCCGCCTACAAATCCCAGCAGCGCGAGATCGAGAGTTTGCAGCGGTTCGCCGACCGTTTCCGCGCCAAGGCCAGCCTCGCCAGCCAGGCGCAGAGCAAGCTCAAGCAGATCGCACGCATGGACAAGCTGGAAGCTCCCGAAGCCGAGGCGGCCACGGTGAAGTTCCGTTTCCCGCAGCCCGCGCGCAGCGGCCTGAAGACGATCACGCTCGAAAACATCGAACAGGCGTACCCCGGCGGCCCGCCAATTTACAAGGGGCTGAAGTTCGCCGCCGAACGCGGCGAGCGCATTGTGCTCGTCGGCCCGAACGGCGCGGGCAAATCCACGCTCCTCAAGCTGCTGGCGGGCGTCATCCCGTTCCAGGCGGGTGAGCGCGAGGTCGGCAGCAACGTGAAGGTCGGCTATTTCGCACAGTACCGCATGGACACGCTCGACGCGAAGCGCACGGTCTTGCAGGAAGCGCAGGACGCGCCGATCCCCATCAACGAACAGGGCGCACGGACGGTGCTCGGGTCGTTTCTGTTCCGGGGTGACGACGTGTACAAACCCGTGGCGGTCCTGAGCGGCGGGGAAAAAAGCCGGTTGGCGCTGGTCAAGCTTCTGATGAACCCGCCCAACCTGCTGCTCATGGACGAGCCGACGACGCATCTCGACATGGCGAGCATCGACGCACTCATCGGGGCGCTCGACCAGTACGAGGGCACGCTGATTTTCATCTCGCACGACGTGCATTTCATCCGCGCGCTGTCGCGGAAAGTCCTCCACATCGACACCGGCCGGCTGACGCCCTACGCGGGCGGCTACGATTATTACCTGGAAAAGAGCAAGGCCACCGACGCCCGCGAAGCACTCACGGTCAGCAACGCGCCGGCCGCCGTTCGCGTCGCGCCGGTCGCCGCGCCGTCATCGTCTTCCGAGCAGGGGCCTACCGCCCGCAAGACGAAGGAACAAAAGCGCGCCGAAGCCGAGGCGCGGAGTGCGATTTCGCGCGACAAACGCGAGCGCGAGGAACGCGTGCGCCGGTTGGAACGGGAAATCTCCAACCTCGAAGCCCGCCAGAAGGCGATCACCACCGAGATGGAGGCCGAATCGACCTACCAGCAGCCCGGCCGCCCGATGGAACTCAACCGCGAACTCAGCTCCGTCAACGACCTGCTCGGCCGCCTGACCCGCGAATGGGAAAAGGCCGCTGAACTCGCGCAGAGCACGGCCGCCTGACCGGCCCGCTTTAGTACCGGCTGATGACGGGGGCCGGCGGGTTGACGGTCCGCGTCTGACGCGGCGGGGGAGCTTGCCCGCTCAGCACGGTCCGGTTGATCTGAGTCCGGCGGTCGATGATCACCGTCTGCGAAGTCGAGTACATCACCGGCGCTCCGGCGGTGGAAACGATATTATCCAGTCGATTGGTGCGCACGGTTGCAGCATCGAGACTGGTCGGGTGGAACTGGCCGCTGACCAGATGGGAAGAGTTAGCCTGCCGACTCGCTTCCATCTGACGGGCCGCTTCCTGTTGGGCGGCCAGCCGTGCCGCGTTTTGGTTGGCGGCATCCGCCTGCCGCAGAGCCGACGCTTCATCCATGTCGCGGGTCAGAGCGGTTTGCGGAATATCCGCGGTACTCGTCCCGTCGGTCACGGCGATGGCCCCCTGCGCGGCCAGGGTGTCGGAAGCCAGCCGCAGTTCCTGACCTGCCGCCCAACGCACGGCCCCGTCGCCCGTGGGAACCGTGTAAGCCGTGCGCAAATAATAAACCCCCTCGGGGGCCTGATGATAAGAAATATCCTGCGTGCCCTGGCGCGGCGAAGTGATCCACGTCTGCAACTGGTTGTGGTAGAGGACGCCAGCGCCGCCGGCGGCCGCGAGGAGGAGAGAAATTGCCTTCATGCTTTGAAAATGTGTCCCGAATGTTTATTTGGCCCTGATCCGAGTCCGATAGCAGCAGGCCCGCGCTTGGGCGTCAACACGCAATTTTCATTCGTCCGATCTTTCTTGTGGTACGGTGGGCCTCCCGCGCTGCCGCCTTCATGTCCCCGCTCCAAATTCCCGCTGCCCCCGCCGCCGCTCTGGCTCCGGCCGACCGGCGCAACGGCGGCAGTTTCCTGGCCCTGATCGCGGGCGCGGTGGCCATCGGATTTGCCCCGATCTTCGTGCGCCAGAGTGAAGTCGGGCCAGTGGCGACGGCGGTCTGGCGCGTCGTGCTCGCCGTGCCGGTGCTCTGGTTGATCGCCGCTCTCGCGCCACGGGAACGACCCGCTGCCAACCCCACGCCGACGGTCCCCGCCGGGCGTTTCGCCGGATGGTGGATGATGGTGGTAGCCGGGCTGTTTTTCGCAGGCGACCTGGCCGTATGGCACTGGTCGATCCGTTTCACCTCGGTGGCCAATTCCACCCTCCTGGCAAATTTCGCGCCGGTTTTCGTGGTCCTTTACGCATGGTTCGCGCATCGCCAGCGTGTCACGCGGCGCTTCCTGCTGGCGATGCTTGTGGCGATGGCTGGCATGGGACTTTTGATCGGGCGGGACTTCCGGCTGGATTCGCGCGCGCTATTCGGCGACCTGCTTGGACTGGCCACGGCGGTGTTCTACGCGGGCTACCTGTTATCTATCAAAGACCTGCGGGGCCGGTTCCCGACGGTGCTCATCATGGCGCGCACGGCCCTCGTGACGGCGCTGGCGTTGCTGCCATTGGCGGCATTGTCGGGCGAGACCTTCTGGCCGCGCACGCCACACGCCTGGGCGATGGTGGCCGGGCTGGCGCTCCTCTCGCACGTCGGCGGCCAAACACTGATTGCCTACGCGCTGGCCAAGCTGCCCGCGCCGGTCGCCTCGGTGACGCTGCTCGTCCAGCCGGTGACCGCCACCCTCGCCGCCGCCTTCCTGCTGGGCGAATCCGTGGTGTTCATCCAGGTGCTCGGGATGATTCTCGTACTGGCAGGCGTATTCGTCGCGCGGCAGGAAGGACCGTGAAGGCGGGCGGGCGCTTCCCTCCTTAAATGCTTGTCGGACGGCGCTTCCGGCTGTTATGGAGAAAAGCCTGCCGATGCCCCCCGCCCCATCTTCCCTCCGTCCCCGGCGACCGTTCCCCCGCGTTGCCCTGTCCATGATCCTCGCGTTGCTGCCGCTCTGCCCGGCCGCGTCGGCGGGGGGAATGCGCCTCGTGGACTTCGGCAAACTCGGCGTGGATTCGCAGATCACCGTCAACGGTGCCGCCGAGGTGGCCACGCAACTCGTCGAGGACCCCCGCGGCAAATCCCTGGAAGTCCGCTGCACCCCCGGCGCGAACCCCGCGCCCGGCGTGGTCATCCGGCCCGGCGACGTTTTGCACTGGAACCTCTCCGCCCACGGCGAGGTCGAGGCCGACGTGACGAACCTCTCCGACACGCCGCTGGTCATCAACCTGCGCGTGGACAACCCCGGCGACGGCCGCGAGACCAGGGGCAACACCGACAAGGTGGCGCTGCCCGTCGGCAAGTCCGGCACGGTGCGCGTCTTCTTCGGCTACACGATGGGCGAAAGGGCCTATGCGCTCGATCCGGCGAAGGTCAGCCAAGTCGTGATCTTCACCTCGAAACCGGCCAAGGGCAGCGCCACCTTTCGCGTCACGGCCCTGCGCGCGGTCGGCAAGCCCGGCGACAAGCCCGCGGGCGGCGAGGCGTCCGACCTCCCGACCAAACCCGGCCCGGACGGCGAGGTCGTGCGCTTCGACGGCAGCCTGTCCGCCGCGCAGGCCGAGGCGCACGGCACGAAGTTCGTGCTGCCCCCGGCCGGCCGGCCCGGACCGGCGCTGATCACCGTGGAGGCCGGCACGAACCCGAAGCCATCGGTGGCGTTCAAGGTTGCGGCGGGCACGCGGCTGGATTTGTCCGGGTACGCGCAGGTCGAGTTCGCCCTCAAGAACAACTACGCGTTGTCGGTCCACGTTTTTTGCCGGGTGGAGAACGCTCCCGACGCGGACGGCAAACCCGTCGCGGCCACGGCGGAGGCGACGCTGGAGCCGGGCGCGTCGAAGACGGTGGCGGTCCCCCTCGCCCCGGGCAGCGACGGTTTCGCCAGCGACAAGGTGACGGCGTTCAGCATCGCCACGGAGCAGGACGGCAAGGAGAAGAAGCTCGAACTCGCCCAGATCAAGGCCACGGCAGGAAAGAGCCCGGCAGCCAGTCCGGCGTCGACTGTCAGCGCCCAGGGATCGCCCGGTCCAGGCGTTCCCCCGCCAAAGCCCACGCCTTCGCCCGCTCCGACAGCGACGCCGAGCCCGAGCCCAAAAAAATCTGACTCCCCAAGCGGGACGCAGAAGGCTTGATCCGCGCCGCAGGCGTTCGTCCAAGGTAGGGATGGCTCTCCGAGCCAGTCCCTAATTTTCTGAAAGGCGTGTTATTCGCACGTCGGTCATACAATCCAAAATAGGGACTGGCTCGGAGAGCCATCCCTACCTTGAGAACGACCGGCAGCTTCGCTGCCTGCGGAGACATCCCCCGCGCTTTGTTTCACGGCGTCCGCGCGGGCTTCCACTCCGCCGTCAATCGGTCCGTCCGGAAATCGAGAGTGAGCACCCCGTACTGGAAAAACCGGTTGCCGATCACCGCCGCGATGTCCGTGTCCGGGACGTGCGCGTCCGCCCTCGCCAGGTACGCGACCGGGTTGGTCTTAAAACTGAGATTGCCGAGCGCAATCGGGGCAAGCACGTTCGCGGGCTGGAGCGTCGCGTCCTCGTAGTGCACCGCGTCGATCTCGCCCGTCGGGCGGGTGTCCAGCCACGGCAGCTTGGTCGTGAACAGGATCAAGGAATGGGCAAAACAGGTGTCGATCTGCGCCCGGATCGTGTGGTCGCCGATGCGGAGTTGGTCGGTGGTGATGAGCGACGGGCTCTGCGCATGGTACTGCTGCCATTGGATCGGCAGGTCCGCGCCCTCGGCCGCCCCCTTGGCGTCGCCCTTCGGCGCGGCGGTGAATAGGCGCAGCTTCCGCTCGGGATAGTCGATTTGCACCACCCGGTCCTTGAAAAACTCGTAGCCGAGCGTGCCCTCGCAGCGGATGCCCGAATCCTCCAACAGATTCTTGGCCACGGGCATCACGATGAGTCCCTTGCCGGAAAATTCCGACGCGCCCAACCGCGCGCGGGGCGCGTCGGTCTTGTAGAACGTCACCGCGCCCTCGCCGCTGCCGGCGGCCTTGAGGTCTTTCATCTCCAACGGCAGGCCGATGGCGCGGGCGGCTTCGAGGTCGAGGAGCGAATCGGCGTCGCCCGTGTCGAGCACGACCTTCGCCGGCCGCGTGCCGCCGTAGTCGATGTCGAGGATGATGACCCCTTGCGAGAAGTCGAAGGGCAGTTCCACCATCGCCGGCGGGCCGGGAGGCGCGGTGCTGGTGGCCGCCACGGGGGGTGCGTCGGCGGATTGGGCGTGCCCGGCGACGGGGAAAACCAGCGGCAGCGCCGCCAGCAGGACCGACGGCAGACACCGACGGCAAACGGAAAGACGAGAGGAAGAGGGCATGGCGGGCAAAGGAGGGCAGCGGGCCTTGATGTGCAATCGCGGACCGGGGACGGACCGGACTGCCGACAATCTTCGCGCCCGGCGGTTTTTCGGGTTGACAAAAAGCCTTTCACCCTCATTGTCTTGCCTCCCGTGCGGTTCCCGCCGGGTTCTTTTCGCCCGCGTGTCCGATCCGTCTTCCAGCCCCCGGTTCGTCGTCCTGCCGCCACCCGACCAGATGGGTACGCCAGCGACCACGCCCGTCCAGCCGTCGTCTATGCAAAGCTCACTCCTCGAAGAAGCTTCCAAGCTCATCCCTGACCAGCAGAAGCTCATCAACATCGTCTCCAAGCGGGTGCGCCAACTCAGCCAAGGCCACCGTCCGCTGGTGCCGGTGCTGCCACGCATGGTTTTCAGCGACATCGCGCTGAAAGAATTGATCGACGGCAAATTGACGTTCCGCGACGGCCCTGCTCCGGGCGAAGAAAAAGCCTGAGCCGGGTCTCCCGGACGATTCAGGTCGGCAGTTTGGTTGAGCGCGGCGGTTGATTTTTCGCTCCGTCCCTTGAATCTTTGTGTACGCGCGGGGTCCGTTCCTGGCGCGTCGTTCGTCTATGGCCGAGGACATCATCAACAACCGCAAGGTCCTCCGGGAATACCACATCCTGGAGCGTTTCGAGGCAGGCATCCAGCTCCAGGGCACCGAGATCAAGAGCATCCGGGCCGGCCACGCCAATCTCAACGACGCCTTCGCGCGCGTGGACGGCACGCAGGTTTATTTGCTTAACGCGGACATCCAGCCCTACGCGCAGGCCAGCCACGACAGCCAGCACATACCCAAGCGCAACCGCCGCCTGTTGCTGCACAAGGCGGAAATCCTCAAGCTCTACGATCTGGCGCAAATCCGCGGCCACGCGCTCGTGGCGTTGCGCATGTACTGGAAAAATGGGCGGGTGAAGGTCGAGATCGGCGTCGGCAAGGGCAAGGTGGCTTCCGACAAGCGCGCCGACCTGAAAGAACGCGTCACCAAGCGCGAGACCGACCGCGAGGTGGCGCGGTTCAACCGGAGGAACGGGTAGCGCGTCGAGACGCAAGGGCGCAGGCACGCGTCCGCGCGAATCCCGGCCGACGATGTTATTTTAGCCGTATCACTTTAAACGTATGTCTACCGCCACCGCCGAACCGTCCACCCAAGCTGCCACTGGCCAGAAGACGAGCCAGCTCGATCAACTCAAGCAGTTTTCCAAGGTCGTCGCCGACACGGGCGACTTCGGGACGATCAAAGCCTTCACCCCGCAGGATGCCACCACCAATCCGAGCCTGATCTACGCCGCGGTCAAGGAGGAGAAGTACAGCCACCTGCTCGACCAGGCGGTGAAGGAATCCAAGGGCACGTCGCTGACCGGCGCCAAGCTCACGGAGCACATCACTGACCGGCTGCTGACCCTCTTCGGCACGGAAATCCTCAAGATCGTCCCGGGCCGCGTTTCCACCGAGACCGACGCCCGCCTGGCTTTTGACACGGAGGCGCTCGTCGAGAAAGGCCGCACCCTCATCAAAATTTACGAGGAGCACGGCACCCCGCGCGAACGCGTGCTCATCAAGATCGCCTCGACGTGGGAAGGCATCCGCGCGGCCGAGATTCTCCAGAAGGAGGGCATCCATTGCAACCTGACGTTGTTGTTTTCCACCGTGCAGGCCGCCGCCTGTGCCGAGGCGAAGGCGCAACTCATCTCGCCGTTCGTCGGCCGCATCTACGATTGGTATAAAAAGGCGAACAACCGCGACTATACCGGCGCGGAAGATCCCGGCGTGCAATCCACGACGAGGATTTACAACTATTACAAGAAATTCGACTATCCGACGGAAGTCATGGGTGCCAGTTTCCGCAACACGGGCCAGATTGCCGAACTGGCTGGCTGCGACCTGTTGACCATCAGTCCCAAGCTGCTCAAGGAACTGGCGGAAAGCGAAGCGCCGCTGACGCGCAAGCTCGATCCTGAGAAAGCCAAGGCTGAGGAGATCGAACGGGTGCCGACCGACGAGAAAAGTTTTCGCTTCCTGCTCAACGAGGATGCGATGGCCACCGAGAAGACGGCTGATGGTATCCGGTTGTTCGTCGCCGATATCCTCAAAGTGGACAAACTCATCGCGGAAAAGCTCGGCACGGCGGCCCCCGAGGGTGCGCCCGCGCACAGCTAACAGGCCGCGAAGAGGTCATCACCCGAGGACTGTCTAGGAACTAGGGACCGCGGTGGTTTTCTGTGTGGCGGGCGTTTGGATGCCGACGCAGGAACGGTAGCCATACCCGGGTAACCTGAGCGATGCCGGGTGGAAGGCGTCGGAACCACTCGGCCTAGAACCGCCGCGCCGGGCCACGAAAATCGGGAGATTTCAAACGCCGTTTTTCCTTGGTGCACTCAGGCTGTTGGTGGCACCTGCTCCCTGGCGAGATAGGTGAGCGACGTTCGATAATTCTAGCAATCGCTTTCAGGAAGCGGCCCTGACCGTTGTTCTTCCGCTCGTTGAAGCGGAAGGATTGTTCTTCCAAGTCCGGCTGAGGGCTTCGGGAAAAGTCGTTTTGTTTTTTGCTCGGCGGTCGGCGCGATCACCATCAAGAGTTTCCCTTGTCCGCTCGAACCGCCGATCCCATGAACGATTCCGCCGACCGTAACTGGCGGCGCTTCGTGTGGTTCCGCGTGCTTTTCAACGCGCGATTTTACTACCCCGTGTTGGCGGTGTTTTTCCTGGACCTGGGACTGAGCGCCACCCAATACACCTTGCTCAACTTCGCCTGGGCGCTGGCCATCGTCGCGGTGGACCTGCCGGCCGGGGTGCTCGCCGACCGCATCGGCCGACGCCCGCTGATCGTCGCGGCCTCGGTCTCGATGGTCGTGGAAATGGGTCTGCTTTGCGTGGCACCGCGCAACGGCGGCACCACGTTATTTCTCTGCTGTCTCGCCAACCGCCTCCTCTCGGGCGCGGCGGAAGGCATGGCCAGCGGAGCGGACGAAGCCCTGGTCTTCGATTCCCTGGCCGAGCGCGGGCGCGAGAAAGAATGGCCGCGCGTGCTCGATCAGGTGATGCGCTGGCAGTCGCTGGGGTTCGTGGTGGCGATGCTCGTGGGCGGCGCGGTCTACGATCCGACGTTCCTGGGCCGGGTGTTCGGCACGCACTTCGAGCAGGGCACGACCCTGCGTTTTCCCATTTACCTGAATCTGGTGACGGCGGTGGCGACGCTGGCGGTGGCGTTCGGATTGAGGGAACCGGGGAAGCGAGAGGCCGACGCAACAAATCCCGCCGCTGCTGGCCAGCGTGCCGGGGCGAGCGCGCTCTCCCACCTGTTGGCCGCGGGAAGCTGGATCGCGCACACGCCGCTGGCGCTGTTCGCGATCCTGGCCGGGGTGACCCTCGATAGTATCGTGCGGCTCTTTATGACGTTTTCCAGTTCGTACTTCCGGCTGATCGGTCTGCCCGCCGCCAGCTACGGATTGATCGGAGCTGCGCTGGGCGGGCTGGGACTGGTGGTGTCGCCGCTCGCACGCCGGTTGGTCACCAGGGGACGACCGGCGGGAAACTACGCGCTGCTCGCCGCCGTGATCCTGGCCGGGTTCGTCGGCGTGGCCCTGCGCTGGCCCGGCTGGGGGGTGGTTTTCGTCGTGCCGCTGGCGATGGCGATGTCGGCGGTGGCGTACCTGGTGTCCTTCTATCTCAATGCGGCGGTCGATTCCCGCCAGCGCGCGACCGTGCTTTCGTTCAAGGGCCTCGCCTTCAACCTGGGGTATGGCCTGGTGAGCCTGGCGTTCGCCGGAGCGTTGCGGACCTTGCGTGGAGGCAACGCGGAGGAGACATTTGGACGCACGCTGCCGTGGCTGCCCGTGTGGCTGTGCCTGACGCTCGCCGTCCTGGTCGTGGCATTCTGGCGTCAGCGGGCTGCACTGGACCGGTCGCCACCGGGCGGTGCCTGATCGTCAGCCCGGCTCAGAGCACCGTGCTCAACCAGCCCGAGGTCTCCGGGGCGGCAAGCTCTTCGAGGGTCAGCGTGCTCAAAACCAGCAAACAACGGGCGTGTGCCTGCGGATCGCCAAGATCGACACGGCTGGCGAGCAGGGAACCTTCCAGCCGGTGCGCCGCCGCGCGGACCAGTGCGGTCAACACGCCAAACGCCCCGTCCGACAACGACGGCAGCGGCGCGCACGTCCGGTAATTCTCCAGCCGTCCGCCGGGCCGGTAAACAGGGAAATTTTCCAACCCCAGAAACCTCAGTCCCCATTCGGCCGGGTAACGTCCAAAAGCCGCCGCCAGCCCGAAAAAATCGGCCAGCAACTCCTCGTCCGCGCGCCGGCTGAGCACCCCGAAAAAACGGCGCGTGACGTAATGCGCGCATTCGTGTTCGCGGCGGACAATCAGGGACCGGTGCAGCCATTCGTCGTCACTGAAACCCAACGCAGCCGCCGGGACAAAACTGTACGGACCACTTCCCAGCAAAATGATCGTGTCCTGGTACGACGATTTTTGCGGGAGGAGCCGGGCGAGTTCTTCCTCCCACGTTCCGGATGGATTTTGCTCCCAGACGTGGCGGAGGCCGCGGACACGATCCCAGTTGGTATAACCGGCCACGCAGCAGGCGGACTGCGACGCCGGCACCGGCCAGGGTTCGTTGCGACGGGCGAGCGCCTGGACGAGTCGGACAAAATCGGGTCGGTGCGGCGTGAAGAGGACCGGCACGCGGCCCGCCGCCGTCGGCTGGAGGTGCAGGGTGAGTGCGGCCGGCTGGTCGAGTTCCAGTCCCTCGTCGTTTTCGGGCCAGACCCCGGATCGGGTCGCAGCACG
>CAZZYS010000010.1:0-21526 GCA_964658285.1 uncultured Verrucomicrobiota bacterium | reverse complement strand
TGCTGCGACCGGCCCCAACCGTGAAACGAAACTGGATGAGCTTGCGCCGCAGAGTCTGCCAGACGCCGTCCCGCGTCGCGGCTTCTTCCGCGTAGGACAGCCATGACCCGACGAAGGGTTCATCCGGCATCGCGGGTGCCCGGTCGGGCTGCCAGCTTTCGTGCAGCACGCTGGCCGGACGCGCGGTGTAGCGCAGCACCTCGGCGAGTTCCGGTTCATCCGCGCCCAATCCGCGCAGGATCGCGGCACGATCCACCGCCGGGCAGGGTGTGGTCGGTGGTCCGCGCACGCGCTCGAATCTCCGCTACGGCTTCAGGCGATGGTGGCGCAAGAAATCCATGAATTTGTGGTAACTGCCCGCGTCCACGCGCAAAAGCTGGCACAAGCGCCGGTAGCTTCCGCCGGATTCCCCCAGGCCACGCGCGATGATGGCTTTGACCTGCTCGCGGTTCAATTCCCGCTCCATGAATTTCGTGTAAACGCCGTCCCAGAACCCCATCTGCCCGGCGACCAACTGATCGTAGGCGGCCTGCACTTCCGCATCGGTCGAGAACTCCGCGGGGAGTTTCGAGGGCGCGGAGGTCGGCTTGTCCATGTTGGGGTTGGTCGCGGTCGCCGCGTCCAGCCAGAGTTCGGATTGAAAATCGGAGAGCGCGATGACGTTCCCCTCGCCGAGCGAATAGGCCATGCTCACGATGCCGCGCAATTCCCGCACGTTGCCGGGCCAGCGATAGGCGGCGAGCGTCTCCAGCGCGCCGTCGGAGAAACGTTTGCGGGTGCCGTACTGGGTGTTGAGCCGCGCCAGGTAAACATCGAGCAACAGCCGCCAGTCGTCCCCGCGCTCCCGCAGCGGCGGCACCTCCAGCCGGAAGTAACGCAGGCGGAAGAACAGGTCCTCGCGGAACTCCTTCGCGTTCATGCGCTGGGCGAGTTGCTGATTCGTCGCCGTGATGAACCGCGCGTGGAATTTTTTCGTTTCGCTCGATCCGAGCGCCTTGAACTCGCCCTCGGCCAGCGCCCGCAGCAGCAGCACCTGCGTCGAGAGCGTCAGGTCGCCGATCTCGTCGAGGAACAGCACGCCCTGCGCGGCGGTCTCGAAGAGCCCCATGCGGTCGCTGTGCGCCCCGGTGAAACTCCCCCGGACATGACCGAACAGCTCGCTGACGGTGGTGTTGCTGTCCTGAAACTGCGGGCAGTTCACCGACACGAACGGATGGGCCACGCGCCAGCTCAGCAGGTAGGACGCCTTCGCGATCAGTTCCTTGCCGACGCCGCTTTCCCCGGTGATGAGGATCGGTTCGTTGAAGCGGGCGAATTTCTCCACTTTCGCCAGCATCGCGGCGAAGCGCGGATCGTGCCCGACCAGCTCCACCGCGCGGTCCTCTCCCCAACGCTCGATGGCGAGGCGGCGGATGCGCGCGGCGGTTTCGGTCAGGCCCCGGCTGATCGCGCCTTCCAGGTCCGGCGGCGATTTGGCTTTCGGCGCGGCGGGCAGCGTGCCGACGCGAGACGAGTGACTGCTGGGTAGCATAGGACGACGGATTTGCTGGAGCATCGTGGAAAACGTGGCGCTAAACAATCTGGCGGCGAGCGAGTTCCTGGAAATGGCCGGGTTGATCGACGAGTTCCTGGTAGGTGCCGCTCTGGACGACCTGGCCGGCGTCGAAGACGATGATGCGGTCCGCGTTGATGACCGTGCTCAGGCGGTGCGCGATGACGATGCGCGTGGCCTGCATCTTGTCCAGGCTGTCGCTGACCTGTTTTTGGGTCCGGTTGTCCAGCGCGCTGGTCGCCTCGTCGAAGAAGATGATGCGCGGCCGGTTGACGATGGCGCGGGCGATCATGAGCCGCTGTTTCTGCCCGCCGGAGAACGCGCCGCCACCCTCGCTGATGACCGTGTGCATCCCCATCGGCATCCCTTTCACGTCGTCCTCCATGCCGGCCATCTTGGCGGCTTCCCAGGCGGCCTCGATCCCGAGGGGGAAGGTGCCGATGATGTTGTGAAAAATGTCGGTGGGCATCAGCCGGCTGGTCTGGAGCACGACGCCGATCTGCTGGCGCACCTCGCGCAAATCCAGCTTCGCCAAGTCCTGGCCGTCATAGGAGATCGTGCCCGCTTCCGGCGTCTCGAAGCCCATCAACAGCCGCAGCATCGTGGACTTGCCGCAGCCGGACCCGCCCACGAACGCGATGAACTCGCCCGCCTTGATGTGGATGGTCACGTCCTTGATGATGAGCGGCCCGTCCGGCTTGTAGCGGAACTGCACGTGGTAGATTTCGATCTCACCCTTGAGCGTATCGGGGAAGGCGCGGTCCGCCTGCACCTCGGGCTCCGTGAGCAGGATGGGCTTGAGCCGCTCGTAGATCGGGACGATGGCCAGCATCTGCAACGACGACGAACTCAGCGCCAGCATCGCCGAGAGGAACGCGCCGAAGGCCGCGTTGAACGCCAGGAAGTCGCCGGTGGAGAACCCGGCCGCCGCGCCGTTGGCGGCCCCCGATGCCTGGATCGACGCCAGGGTGGCGAAGATGACGATGGAAGTCAGGACCGGCGCGCCGGCGTTGAAGACCGCGCTGACGTTGGCGATGTTGCCGATCTTGTAAGCGATCCGTTTTTGCTCGGCGAACGCGTGCGCCCAGACGCGGAACGCATGGTCCTCCGCGCCGGCCGTGCGCAGCTTGCCGATGCCGGTGATGAGTTGCAGGACCAGTCCGGTGATGCGTCCCTGGATTTTGAATTGCCCGCGTTGGTGGCGGAGTTGGAGGATGTTGCAAATGATCGTGATCAGCACCGTAACCGCCACCAGCCCGATGGCGGTGATCGCCAGCGTGAAATTATATTTGAAAAGCATCACCAGGTAGAAGACCGAGGTCAGACTACCGAGGTTAGCCGTCACACCGACCCCGGATAGGGTCGAGCGAATGGTGTCGATGCCGCTGGCGCGATCCGCAAGGTCGCCCGCGGAATAATCGCGGAAGAACGTCAGCGGCAGATTCAAGAGCCGGTCCCACAACCCGGCCTGCACGGAATAATCCATCTTGCCCTCCACGCGCAGGACCGCGATGCCGCGCACGATGGTAAAGACCGATCCTCCCAGCGCGGCGAAGATCAAACCGACACACACCTGGATCAGCCGGTTGCGCTCGGCCCCGGGGATCAACTGATCGAAAATCTGGCCCGTGAAATACGGCGTCAACGTGCCGAGGAAACCGATGGCCACGCCCATGACCCCCACCGCGCGGAACTCGCGCCCCAGCCCGTGCGCGCCGAAGCGCAGGAGCTTGCCCGCCGTCAGTTTCCCGCCCGGGAAGGGCCGGTAAAAGCTGTCCGCGAACGGCGCGAGCGTCGCCGCCACCGCCTGGGTGACCCTCTGACGGGTGCCGGCGCGCGGATTCACCGCCGTGTAGGCCGTCGGCGAGTCGGGCAGCAGGGCCACGGGGTCCTTTTCCTCGGCGGTGTACGCCAGCATCGGCCCCTGGTCCCGGCGCCACCAATCATCGCGCAGCCCGACCTCGCGCAGACGCAGCCGCGAAGCGCGGGCGATGGCGTTCACCCGGTCCTTGGTGGTCAGGTCGCGGCTGGCGGCCAGTGCGTGGGAGCGGATCGGGACGCCGAGGTCCTGGCCGATGAGCCGGCAAACCAGCAGCACGGCGTCCTCGGCGTCGGTCGTGCCGGCGGACTGCGCGCCGGCGGCCGCCTTGGCGTCGAGCACCGAGGCGATCTCGCGCAGCGCCGAACGCTTGGCCTCGCGCTGGTAGTCGGCCTTCGAGCGCAGCCGGTTGAACTCGTCGACGGCGATGAGCTTTTTGTTCAGGAACTCGCACAGGCACAGCGTTTCGTGGAACAGGTCCAGCCCGCGCCAGAGCGCCGCCGGGTCCGCCGCCAGCGCCGCCGCCGTCGGGGCGACGTGCACGGGCGTCTCCTCGTCGGCCGTCAGCCAGGAGTCCGGGGCCACCGGGAAAGCCACCGCTTCCCCGCCAATCAAGAGGTCTTCCAGGTCGATGAAGGAAACGTCGCCGCTGCGCACCGTGACCCAGGCCGCGCCGCGTTTCGCGCGCACGCATTTGCCGGCCCCGAGGGTTTCTTCACTTTCCTCAGTCACCAGCAGGTCCGTCTTAGGCTGGAAGGCGATGTCCTTCGTGACCGCCCGGCTGAGCGATTCCACCCAACCGTCGAGCAACGCGGCCACCTCCGTGCGGTACAGCGACCGCTCGGCGTACTCCGCGAACCGGCGGCGCGACAACCGGTAGAGCACCGTGTCCGCCGGCGCGGTGGCGAGGAACCCGCTGCCTTGCCCATAACTGTCCAGGTCCATCCCGAACACCGCCTGGCCGGGGCCGATGCTGGTAAAATGCGACCGCGCGCCGACGGGCCTGCCCTCCCGGAAGCCCACTGTGAAGACTTCCAACAGCCCGCTCTCGACCAGCCAGACCGCGTCGGGGTCGTTGAACAACAGCGGGTGGTTGCCCGACACGGGTCTGGGTTCCCCTTCGAGTTCGAAGCACGCCGCCATCGCGCTCAGGTTGCGCGTCGCGGCATCTCGGGTGGCGGAGTCGGCTGGCATGGGACGAAAAGCGAACGGGTTATTCCTGGATCAGCAGGGCGTAGGGTCCCTCGATCTGACGCATCTCGTCGTGGGTGCCGCGCTGCACGATCTTGCCCCGGCGCATGACGATGATCTCGTCGCAATCCCGGATCGTGCTCAGGCGGTGCGCGACGATCAGGCAGGCGCAGCCGCGGCGGCGCAGGTTGGTCTCGATGTTTTTCTCCGTCGCCGGATCGAGCGCGCTGGTCGCCTCGTCGAAGATCATGAACGTCGGGTTGCCCACCAGGGCGCGGGCGATTTCGAGGCGTTGCCGCTGGCCGCCGGAGAAATTCGCGCCGCCTTCCTCGACCCGCGAATCGAAACCCTCCGGCCGGCCGGCGACGACCTCGGCGATGCACGCGTCGCGCGCGGCCTGGCTGATGTTCGTCTCGGGGATGGTGGTGTCCCACATGCCCAGATTGTCGCGCACGGTGCCCTCGAAAAGAAAGATGTCCTGGTCAACGAGCCCGATGGAATTCGTCAGCAGACTCGGCGGGATCTCGTCGCGCGGCACCCCGTCGATGAGCACCGCCCCCGACCAGGGTCGGTACAACCCGCTGACCAGCTTGGCCACCGTGCTCTTGCCGCTGCCGCTGCCCCCGCACAGGGCGACACGCTTGCCCGGCTCGATGACAAGGTTGAAATTCTCGATGAGCGGACCTTCGAGCTTGCTGTAACCGAACGTCACGTCGCGCAACTCGACGTGGCCGCTCAGCTTGATGACGTTCTGGAAGCGGCGGTCCTTTTCGGCGGTGGCGTCGTTCGCGTGCAACGTGTAAGCGGGGTCCTGTTCGTAGCGCAGCACGTCGTCGAGGCGGTTCATGTCCCCTTCGAGTTCCTGGAGCTGGCTGCCGAGACCCACGAACGTATTGATCGGCCGGATGAAGCTGGACAGCAGCGTCTGGAAGGCGACGAGCATCCCCATCGTCAGGTAGCCGTTCATCACGCGGAATCCCCCGAGTCCGAGCACGACGGTCGTGGTGACCGTGCTCAGGAGCGGCGGCACCGCGTTGACGATCTGGCCGCTCAGGCCGAGAGCCTGCTTGGCCTTCAGGGCCTTGGCCTGATAGCCGGCCCAGCGGGCGAAGAAACTGTCCTCGCCGCCGGTGGCCTTGAGGGTCTCGATCATCTGCAGGCCGCCCATCGCGGTGCCCATGAGTTTGCCCTCTTCCTGGAGCAACCGACGGCTGCCGTCCACCCGCGAGCGCGAGACGAGCCGGATCGCCACGATGTTGAGCAGCGAGAGCAGGATACACGTCAGGGTCAGCACCACGTCGTAGCGAAACATCAGCACGGCGTAGAAAATGATCACGACGCCGTCGAGCACCGTGGACGCGAGCTGGCCGGAAAGGAGCGACGCCACGGTGTCGTTGATCTGCACGCGCGAGCCGATCTCGCCGCCGAAGCGTTGCGCGAAGAACTCCACCGGCAGCCGCAGGACATGGGCGAAGAACTTGGCCGAACTCGTCAGCGCCAGCTTGGTCTGGTAGCGCAGCAACACGTGGCTTTGCAGCCACGTCAGGCCCATGCGCATCACCGCCGTCAGGGTCATGGCCAGGAGCAGCGGCTTGACCCACTGCTGGTGCCCGGCGACGAGGAACTCATCGACGAACACCCGGTTGAACGTCGGCACGACCAGGCCAGGCAGCACCAGGAACAACCCGGTCAGCACCGCGTACGACAGGGAGCGTTCCGACCCGCGCAACCGGCGCAGCAACCCCGGGATCAGCGACGGCTTGTCCCCGCCCGGCTTGAAGTCCGGCCCCGGCTTGACCTCCAGCACGACGCCGGTGAACGACGCGTCCAGTTCCTCGTGCGTGATGGTGCGTGGGCCGACGGCCGGATCGTTGAGGAAAACCTTGCCGCCCTGGAAGCCTTCCAGCACCAGGAAGTGGTTGAAGTTCCAGAAAATGATCAGCGGCTTGGGCATCGTGTACAACGCCGACAGCTCGTGCTTGTAGCCCTTGCTCTCCATCTTGAAGCGCCGGGCGGCCTTCAGGACGTTGCTGGCCTTCGAGCCATCGCGCGACACGCCGCATTCGAGCCGCAGTTGCTCCAGGGCCAGGAACAACCCGTGGTGGCGCATGACGATTCCCAGCGCCGCCGCGCCGCACTCCACGGCCTCCATTTGCAGGAGCGTCGGGGTCTTGACGCGGTCGTTGCGGACCTTCGGGCGCGGGGCGGAGGCGCCGTTGGTCCCGTGGGGCGGGTCGGCAGTGGTGGACACCGGGTCCGGCATGGCGGGCGAAATCTCCTTTCCGGCGGACGCGCTATTGCGCGCCCAGGGTGTCTTTGACCAACGGGATGACGTAGCCGATGGGTTTGCGCACGTCGACGGTGATCGACGCGGTGCAAAGCGTGCCGCCCATGACGCCGGTCGGCGGCCCCTTCGGCGAGGACCACTTGAATTGACTGACCGTGTTCGGGTCGGTCACCAACTCGGCCACGACCTCCAGCGGCGTGCCGGATTTTACCATTTCCTCGACCAGGCTGTTGTTGCGCAGCACGCGGCGGATCTCCTCCGGGGTGGCCGGGAAACTGGAGACGGACTCGACCCGGCCGATCATGAAGCCGAACTCCTCGCGGCGCACGGTGGACGGCGAGATGTCCACGGCCATGCCCGGCTGCACTTTCTTGCCGTCGTGCGCGGAGACGAAGAGAACCGTTTTCAGCGGGGTGTCGAGGGTCTCCAGGGTGATGATGTGCGAGCCCTGGTTGACGAGGTTGCCGCGGTCCACGACGCGTTCGAGCACGCGGCCGGCGTAGGGGCTGACGACGGCGCTGCTGGCGTCGAGCTGGCCTTGGAGTTCGCGCAATTCCCGGGTGGCGGCGTCGATCTCCTTTTGCCGCGAGCCGCTCTGCTCGTCGAGGTTGCGGCGCAAAGTTCCCTCCTCGGTGGTGATCTGCGTGAGCCGGATGTGGTGCTGGTCGAGGGTTTGCTGGGCGGAATAAACCTGGTTGCGCGCGTTGATGACGACGCCCTGGGTGATGAGTCCCTGGCGGGCGAGGTCCTCTTCCTTGGCGAGCTTCTGCTGCACGTCGGCGAGTTGGCGCTCCGAGTCCTTGATGGCGCTCTCGCGGCTGGCGCGTTCCTGCTGGAGCGCGGCGAGGGCGGACTGCGCGTTGCGGGTCTCGGCGGTCGCGGATTTGGCGGATTGCGTCTTGAGTTCTTCGAGCAGCGCCTTGGTGTTTTGGATTTTCAGGTCGAGCCCGTTCTGCGCGATGGTGGCGACGGTCTGGCCGGGGGCCACGAGGTCGCCCGGCTGCACGTCGATGGTGGTGATCCGGCCGCTGGTGCTGGCCTCCACGTCGAGCACCGCGCCGCCGCGGATCAGGATGCCCTGGCCCGAGATTTTCTCCGGGATGGAACCGAAAATCCCCCACACCACGACGAGGGCGAGCAGGACCCCGGCCACCGTCAGCGCCAGCCAACCCGCCGGTGAGGTCACCCGCATCAGGCTGTCGAGCTGTTCGGGCGAGGAGAGCTTTTCCAGCGCCGCTTTGCGAAACAGGTTGTTCTGGTCCATTGGGGGACGGGGTTGGAACGGACCAGTGGGATCAGCGGCCGGTCGTCTTGGCCGGGACCGGCTGCTGGGTGGCGGCGCGGCGCAGCAGGGCAGGACGCTCGGTGGAGGTGGCAATGGCCGCCGGGACCGGGATGGTCGTCACGTTTTCCCAGTTCACGACCGCGTTGGGGAGGGCGGGCAGGATCGTGCCGGTTTCGTAGCGGGTGCGCGCCAGGGAGATGGCGTATTGGAGTTCGGCGTTGATGACGTTCAGGCCGGTGTTGGTGTAGAGCTGCTCGGTCTCGACCGCGTTCAGGAAGGTGCTGTTGCCGGCCTTCAGCTTCGCGTACTCGGCGTCGAGCGCCTTGCGGTAGTTCGTCCGCGCGACCAGGGATTGCTGGAGTTGGAGCAGGGCATTTTCCACGCTGCCGAGCGAGAACACGACCCCCGAGGCGATGTTGCGCTGGAGGTCCACGGTGTTGATGACGCGCTGCTGGAGCGTGGCCCTGGCCTGGGTCAACAAACCGCGTTGGACGTTGTTGGCGACCGGCCAGTCGAAGACCACGCTGCCGATGAACGACGGCCCGGTGTAGCTGGTCGCAAACGGCTGGATGTACTGCTCGTAGTGCGACCCCTCGCTGATCGAGGTGAAGCTCACGTTCATCGTGAAATCCAGCCGCGGCTTGAGGTTGAGTTGCGCCGCGCGGGCGAGCACCCGGCCCGAAACCTGGAGCTTGCGCGAGGCGGCCAGATCGGCCCGCCGCCCGTCCGCCGTGCTCAGGAGGGCCTCGCGCGACACGCGGTGGACCGCGGCGGCCGATTGCGCGGCCGGGAAGTTATCGGTGGTCACCAGCGGCACGGCCAGTTTCTCCGGGTCCTCGCCGATTTGCACGGCGAGTTGCTGCTGGGCGTCGAGGAGCGCCAGTTCGGCCGAGTAGACCTGGATGGCGGTGTCATTGGTGCGGGCCGCGATCACGAAAATGTCCGCCGGGGCCAGTTCGTCGGCCTTGACGAGCTGGCTGCTGAGGTTGAGCAGGGTCGTGGCGACCTGCTGGCTCTGGCGCAGGAGATCGACGCGCCGCTGGGCGGCCACCACCGTCCAGTAGAGCTGGGCGGTCTGGAAGACGCTCATCGCCGCCGAATGGTGCAGGGTGAGCTGGCTGGCCTCGTAGTCGATGTTGGCGGCGCGCTCCGGCGCACCGGTGGCATCGACCCCGTAGCCGCGCAGGAAGGGCACATTCATCATCACCCCGACGCGTGCCTGGTTGACCGGCGGGTCGCTGCCCTGGTCTGTCTGCGCCCAGTTGGCCGTCGGTTCGATGGTGACGCCGTTGCGGAAGAGCTTGCTCGCGCCGACCGAGTACGACGCCGAATTGGCGGTCGTGGACACGTCGGGCAGCGTCTTCAGGCTGTTTTGCAGGTCGGTGCCGATCTTCTGGAAGGCGGTGATGAACTGCTGCTCGGTGTTTTGCTCGATGTTGACGTTCTGCTGTTGCAGGGCCTGCAACTGCGCGATCTGCGCGGGCGTGGCGTTCTGCGTGGCGATCTGGGTGACCAGCGAGGTGAAGGCGTCCTGCTGCTGTTTCTGCGCGTTGGCGAGGTCCTGCTGGCTCTGGTTGAGGAACGTCACCGTGCCGCTGCTGAGCACGCCGTTCTGGGTGGAAAAGCTGGTGTTGTTGCCGGTGGAGAAGTCCTGCGTCGGCAGGGTGTTGGTGGCCTTGGAGTTGTTCAGGTCCGTCTGCAGGCGGGCGGCGGCGGCGAGGAATTGTTGGGCGAGCTGTGCCTTGACCTTGCGGTCCTGGTAGTCCTTGCGCAACTGCGCCGGGGTCCGCTCGTCGGATTCGCGGCGTTTGGTGGCGTTGAACAGGACGTGGGTGTCAAACGCCCCGGTGTTCTGTTGCAGGAAGGAGCGCGCCAGCTCGGTGTCCTGGGCGGAGATCTGGATCTGCGGATTGTTGCTCAGGGTCGAGCGGATGGCCTGGAGCAGGCTCATCGCGCGTCCCTCGTGCGGACCGACGGGGATCTGCGCGGCGACGGCCGCGGTGTAGTCCCGGTCCAACTCGGTCACCGCGGCGGGAGCCAGGGTGGGCCGGGTGACGAGCGGAGCGGTGCCGGGCGGCGTGGAAGTGATCAGCGCCGGCAGCGCCGGGTTGGACGGGTCCGCGGGCAGCGGCGCGGCGGCGGGGTCCGACACCGGAGTTTGCCCGGGCGCGGCCGTGATCGTGCCGCCCGGCGTGGGGGAGGCCACCACGGCAGGGGTCGGCGCGGGACTGGGCAGCGGCGTCACCGTCGGGACCGGGTTAGCGCCGGGCGTCGGCGTGCTGTTCGGGTTCGGGGCGGTCCTGGTCGGGGCGGGCGTGCGGGGTGCCCCTTGAGCCCATGCGCCCGGGGTCAGCCACAGGCAGGCCAGCAGGGCCGCGCCACCGGTCGACAGGATTTGGAAGACAGGGTGCCGAGGGGTGTTTTGGCGAAAGCTCATAACGGAAAGCAAAAGCGGACGTTCGATGGATCAGGCACGCCAAGTGCCGTCGGGCACACCGGCTGCGGCACCCGGCTGGAGACCGCCTAAGTGCTTGCGGCTCAGATTGGGACGGAGAGACGAAAAGTGGCAAGAAAAATCAGCGCGCGCACAAAATTGTTGCCGGCGGCGTCCGGGACGGACGCGCTTTCCAGCCTGTGTGATTCACTGGAGCACTTCCAGATCCAGTTGCATCGTGGCGACGACTGACGCCCCCTCGACGACCGGGACTTGTTCCAACTGCGGCCGGGCGTACAGGACCTCGGCCGCCGGGTCGCAACGCAGATAATAGACGTGGTCGGGCAGCACGCGCAGATTGATCGAGCTGTGCCGCAGCAAACCCACCCGGAACGAATGCACGCCGGGATCGGCTTGATAAAACTGCCAGCACCTCGCCGGCAACGAGCCAATCGGCGTTTCCCCGTCGCTCAAGCGGTATCTGAAAATGTTTCCCTGGAAAGCTTCCTCCCGATAAAAGCAGATGAGCGCTTTGCCTCTGGCCGGTCGCACCGCGTCCTCGCCGGCGCGCAGGGACGGTGCTTGCCATGAGAGGGCCAGGGTGAACAGCAAGAGCACCGCGAACCGGACACGTCGTTTCATCGCGAACACTTTTGGAAGAAGCCGCGCGCGGTGTCAATCGTTAAGTTTCAGTGATAAAGACGATTACAGGGTAGTGCGAGCGGGGACGGATCGGCAGGACCCTCCGTGGCGGCACCGTCCAGCCCGACGGATAAAGCGAAAGATCATTTGCGATAAGCTTCCCCCTCCCTGCAAAAACGTAACAGTAGTTTGAGGTTCTCCGCCGTCGTTGAATCTGTTATTTTCCCACCGCTCTTGCCATGCAGAACGAAAACGACCCTTCTCCAGAGTCTGAGACCGCCCCTACCACGGGAGCGGACGGCAGCTTGCCCGTGGTCGGCCCGGACGCGATGGCGGAACTCCACGCCGACGAGATCGACAACATCGTGCCCACCTACGGCTACCACCGGATGCCCATCGTGGCCCTCGGCGGCTCGGCCGGGTCCATCCCGGCGCTCAAGACGTTCTTTCAAGCCCTGCCTCCCGACACGAGGCAGGCCTACGTGGTCATCGTCCACCTCTCGCCCGAGCACGTGAGCACGCTGCCGGCCATCCTCCAGGCCACGACCGCCATGCCGGTCTCCCAGGCGGAGAACGGCGAGAAGCTGGAGCCCAACCGCGTCTACGTCATCCCGCCGGGCAAGCACCTGACCGTCATCGATGGCCACTTCAAGCTCACCCCGCTGGAACCCGAACGCGGCCGGCGCGTGGCGGTGGACCTTTTCTTCCGTTCGCTGGCCGACACGCACGGCCCGCACGCCACGGCCATCGTGCTCTCGGGCGCGGACGGCGACGGGGCCGGCGGGATGAAGCGCATCAAGGAGCGCGGCGGCCTGACGGTCGTCCAGAACCCCGAGGAGGCCGAGCACGACGGGATGCCGCGCAGCGCCCTGGCCACCGGCATGGTGGACTGGGTGCTCAACGTCGCCGAGATGCCCGCGCGCATCCTCCAGTACCAGGAAAGCGAGACCCTACTGCGGCTGCCCGCCGAGGACGGGCCGCAGCCCGCCCGCCCGACGGCCTCCTCGCACGACGAGGATGAACAGGCCCTGCGCGAGACGCTCACCCTCCTGCGCTCGCGCACCTCCCACGATTTCATCTACTACAAACGTGCGACCATCCTGCGGCGCATCAGCCGCCGGATGCAGATCAACAGCATCACCACCCTGCCCGGCTACCTGACGTTCCTGCGCGCCCACCCGGGCGAATCGGGAGCCCTGCTGCAAGACCTGCTCATCTCGGTCACCAACTTCTTCCGCGACCGCGAGGCGTTCGCCGCCGTCGAGAAGGAAATCCCCGAGCTTTTCAAAGACAAGGGACCGGGGGACGTGGTGCGCCTGTGGACGGCCGCCTGCGCCACGGGCGAGGAGACGTACTCCTTTGCCATGCTGCTCGTCGAGCACGCGCGCACTCTGGCGCACCCGCCCACGGTCCAAGTGTTCGGCTGCGACCTGGACGCGGCGGCCATCCAGACCGCGCGCGCCGGGGTCTACCCGCCGAGCATCGTCGCCGACGTGAGCGAGGAACGCATCGTGCGCTTTTTCACCAAGGACGTGCGCGGCTACCGGGTGCGGCGCGAACTGCGCGAGATGGTGCTCTTCGCCGAGCACGACCTGCTCAAGGACGCGCCCTTCTCGCGCATGGACCTGATCTCCTGCCGCAATCTGCTCATCTACTTCGACCGGGAAGCGCAGGACCGGGCGATGGACATCTTCCACTTCGCGCTGCGGCCCAACGGGCGGCTCTTCCTCGGCGGCTCGGAGAACGTGGACGAATCGCGGGGGCTTTTCGTTCCGCTCGACCAGAAGCACCGGATTTACGTGCGCCGGTCCGCCCCGCGCGTCGGCTTGCTGGTCCCCACCGGCACGGGCACGCTGCTGCGCGCCTTGCAGTTGCAGAACAAGGAAGGGCCGGTGGTGCACGGCGCGACGTTCGTCCAGGGCCTGGGCGCGCCGTTCTCTCCCCCGCCCCATCCCAGCGGCTCCGAGGAGCGGGCGGCGCTGGCGGAACTGCACTTCCAGTTGCTGGAGCACTTCGCGCCGCCGTCGGTGGTGATCAACGAGCAGCAGGACATCGTCCATCTCTCCGAACACGCCGGGCGCTTCCTGCAAATGACGGGCGGCCCGCCGACGATGAAACTCATGCGCATGGTCCACCCCATGCTGCGCACCGACCTGCGCACCGCCGTTTTCCAGGCGGCGGAGACGAACGAGCCGGTGAGCGTTGCCGGCGTCCCCGTCCTGCTCGACGGCGTGCCCAAGGTCGCGGACCTGCGTGTGACCCCCGCCCCCGGACTGGCCCCGGGCTACCTGGTGATCACCTTTGGCACGCGCGACCATCCGGCCGCCGCCGCCGCCAACGCACCCGCCCGCCTGGAGGCGGAGAACGTGGTACACCACCTGGAGCGCGAGGTCGAGATGCTGCGCGCGCAGTTGCGCGACACCGTGGAACGCTACGAGGGCAGCGCGGAGGAGTACCGCGCCAGCAACGAGGAACTCCAGGCCATGAACGAGGAGCTGCGCAGCGCCTCGGAGGAACTGGAAACCAGCCGCGAGGAACTCCAGTCCATCAACGAGGAACTCTCCACGGTCAACATGGAGCTGAAAAGCCGGGTGGAAGAGATCGGCCAGGTCAACGGGGACCTGCAGAACTTCATGTCCGCCACGCACATCGCCACGGTGTTCTTGGACCGCGACCTGCGGGTCATGCGCTACACCCCGGTGACGGTGAGCTTTTTCAACCTCATCCCCAGCGACACGGGCCGGCCGCTGGCCGACCTGAAGTCCCAGGTGGATTACCCCGAGTTGATCGCCGACGCGCAGGCGGTGCTGCGCACGCTCGTGCCGGTGGAGCGGGAGGTGGGCAAGCTCGACGGCGAAGGCTGGTTCCTGGCGCGGCTGCTGCCCTACCGCACGACCGACGACCGCATCGGCGGCGTGGTGCTCACCTTTGTGGACATCACCGAGCGCAAAAAGGCCGAGGCCGCGCTGCTGCAAAGCGAGACCCAGATGCGCTCCTTCGTCATGGTCAGCACCAACACGGTGTACAACATGAGCGCGGACTGGAGCGAGATGCGCTTCCTGGAAGGCAGGCAGTTCCTGGCCGATACGCCGGACCCGAGCCGCACCTGGCTGGAGAAGTACATCCTGCCGGAGGACCGGCCCGCGGTGCTCGCCGCCGTCCGGGAGGCGGTCCGGCACCAGAGCATGTTCGAACTGGAGCACCGCGTCTTCCGCCCGGATGGCGAACTGGGTTGGGTCAACTCGCGGGCGATCCCGATCCTGAACGCGCGGAACGAGATCACCGAATGGTTCGGCGTGGCCAGCGACATCACCGCGCGCAAGCGCGCGGAGGAGGCCGTCCAGACGGCGCTGCGGGAGACCGAGCGGGCGCGCGGCGAGGCGGAGGCGGCCAACCGGTCCAACGACCAGTTCCTGGCCATCCTCTCCCACGAACTGCGCACGCCCCTGACCCCGGTCGTCATGGCGCTGGGAATGCTCAACGCCCGGACCGACCTGCCCGGGAAGGTCAAGGACGCCCTGGAAATGATCGACCGCAACGTGCGCCTGGAAACCCGCTTCATCGACGACATCCTGGACATGACGCGCATCTCCCGCGGCAAGATGGAAATCGTGCGCACGGACATGGACCTGCACGAGGCGGTCGGGCGCGCCGTGGAAGTCAGCGCGCCGGACCTGACGGGCAAGGAGCAGACGCTCGCCGTGCACCTCGACGCCGCCGAGCACCGCCTGAGCGGGGATTCCGCGCGGCTCCAGCAGGTCTTTTGGAACCTGCTCAAGAACGCGAGCAAGTTCACGCCGAACGGCGGAAAAGTCACGGTGCGCTCGCGCAACGAGCCGGGGCGGATCGTGGTGGAAGTCACCGACACGGGCATCGGCCTGGAGCCAGGGGCGGCCGAACGCATTTTCAAGCCCTTCGAACAGGCGGACGCCACGATCGCCGGCGAGTTCGGCGGTCTCGGGCTGGGTCTGGCCATCGCCAAGGCGACGGTGGATGCCCACGGCGGCGAATTGCGCGTCAGCAGCCCGGGGCGCAACCAGGGCGCGACGTTCACGGTGAGTTTGCCCACCGGGAGCGCCGCGTGATTGACCAGAGGTTTCAGGAACCCGCTCACGCCGGACGGTGATTCGGAAGGTCGCGGAGGTTTTCCCAAACGCCGACGCATCCCGGCGCGAATACGTCGCCAACATGAACGATATCGCTGCCGAGGAACCCCACGCGTTGCGAATCTTCGTGGTGGAAAACCACCGGGATACCTTGCTGTACCTGACGATGTACCTGGAAAGCCTCGGCCACGCGGTCGCTTCGGCGCAAACCGTCAAAGGTGCCCTGGCGGCACTCGGCGAAGGGGACTACGACGTGCTGATCTCCGACATCGGCCTGCCCGACGGCGACGGCTGGGAATTGTTGCGCCAGGTGCCGATCCGGTTGGTGAGACCCCTTTTCGCCGTCGCGATGAGCGGCTTCGGGTTGAACGCGGACCACGCGCGCAGCAAGGACGCCGGTTACCGGCATCACCTGCTCAAGCCGTTCGCGCCGGCGGAGTTGAACGTGATCCTGCACGAAGCGGCGCACGAACTGGTCACCGCGCCGTGAGCGCCGCGCCCACCGGGTCCGGGGCTACCCCTCCGGGGCCATGACCGCCTTGCGCACGAGGTCGGCGCGCGCCCGGGCCTTGGCGGCCTGCTTTTCCAGGGCTTGCGCCGCGCCTTCGTGCTTGTGCTCGCGCAGACGCCCGGCCATCCGGTGCAGGAGCAGGATCGTCTCCTCGATGGAGCGCAGCGCGCTCCAGAGCGCCCCCTCGGTGTGGATGTTGAAGTCGGCCAGCAAAGTTTCCACGGAATAGGCGTGGCCGGTGTGGCAGCGGAAGCGCACGTGGCCGCCTTCCTTGATCTGCAAGAGGACGCCGTGACACTCGGGGCAGGCGTAGACGCTGGGCTCGCCCAGTTCCAGAAAACCTTTTTCCAGGGTGTTGTCCTCCAGGGCGATCTTGATTTCGGTTTCCACGTTTTTTGGCACGGGCTTGGTTCCTTTCTCCTGGATCGGGGTGTCGGCCAGTTCGGTCAGCACCCGCGCGATTTTTTCCACCGGCAGACACTGATCGACGGGGACATGGGCCAGCGCGCTCTCCGGCATCCCGGGAGCCTGGGCCTCGCGCGGGTCCTGCACGATGGCGGTGCCGCCGTATTCCTTGATGGTCCACAGGCCGGCGGTGCCGTCATCCAGGAAACCCGACAGGACCACGCCCACCGCGCGCGGGCCGAAGGCGGCGGCGGCCGAGCGGAAAAGCGGGTCCACGGCGGGGCGGGTGCGGTTTTCCTTCGGCCCGCGCGTCAGGCGGGTGTGGCCGGTCGGTTCGAGGATCAGATGATGGTCCGCCGGAGCGACGTAGATGTGGCCGCGCTTAAACTCCTCCCAGTCCCTGGCGTTGGAAGCGGGCAGCTTGCCTGCCTTTTCCAACATGCGGTCCAGGGTGTTCAAGCCGTAGGGTCCGATGTGGACGACCACGAAGATCGACCCGGGGAAATTGGCCGGCAGCGCGCCGACCAGAGCTTGCAGAGCCTCGATGCCTCCGCTGGAAGCTCCGATGACCACGATGTCTTTGTTCGGCATGGGTAAAAGCGGCAAGGGGTCCTCTCGCCAGCGTGGACCATCGCACCGGAACGGCTCCGGGTCACGCCGCGTCCGTCAAGGGACGCCCGTGCTGCTTGATCCATCGTCCGCGTGACAGCGGAGAACCTCGCACGTATCTCTGGCCAGGTTATCCATGAACGCTTTCGCCCGCGACATCATCGTGCTCGGAGGCTCCGCCGGTGGCATCGGGGCGCTGTACCAGGTGTTGGGCAGCCTCCCGGCGGACTTCCCGGCGGCGCTGTTCGTCGTGGTGCACCGCGGGCCGAGTTCGGGAAAAACGGATTCGCTCGCCGATGTTTTGCGCGGCAAGACGCCGCTGACGGTGCAAGCGGCGCGCTGCCGCGCCATGCCATCGACACCGTGCCGATTGACCATGTGCTGCCGGTCCGGTGGATCGGACCCAAGCTGATCGACCTGACCTCTCAGGATGCGCCCCCCCCATATGGACCGGCCCGCGTCCGGCGCGTATCCTGATCGTGGAAGACGAGGGCATCGTGGCGGTGAACCTCCAGCAGAGTCTGGCCGGGATGGGCTACGATCCTCTCGATTGGACGGCCTCCGGCGAGGCGGCCATCGCCGTGGCGCGGCAGGAACAGCCCGACCTCGTGCTCATGGACATCGGCCTGGCCGGGAAACTCTCGGGCATCGAAACCGCCCGCCGCCTCTGGCATACCCTGCAAATCCCGGTCGTGTACTGCACGGCGCGGGCGGATGTGCAGCGCGCTGCCGCCGGGTCCGTCCCAATTCCGCGTGCGCCGCGACCCGCGCCAGCAGTTCGCCGGCGGCGAAAGGCTTGATTAGGTAATCGTCCGCAGCCGCTTGCAACCCTTCGATTTTGCTTCCTCGCCCGCCCGGGCCGAGAGCAGGATGACCGGGATGTCGCGCGTGCGGGCGTCGCCGCGCAACTCGCGCAGGAGTTCCAGTCCATCCAGGCGCGGCATCATGATGTCCGCGAGCACCAGGTCCGGCGTCCGCTCGCGCGCGGCGGCCAGCGCGGCCAGTCGTTCCCGACCGTTTCCACCTCGTACCGGCCGCCGAGCAGGCGTTTGACGTACTCGCGCATGTCGGCGTTGTCGTCGGCCAGGAGGATGCGCAGCGCTGCCGCGTCCCCGGGTGTCGAGGGCGATGTTTTCCCGTCGGGCAGCCAGCGCAACGCCTCCTCGACGAAGGCCCGCCCGCCCGTGGCCGTCGAGGCGAGCGCGCGGGGAGCAGCCAACCGGTCTTTCGGCAGGTGGGATGAACCCAGCGGCAGCGAAACCGTGAACGCACTGCCTTGGCCGACCGTGCTCGCGACCGCTACGCTGCCGCCGTGCAGCTTCACGAGTTCCCGCACGAGCGCCAGCCCGATCCCGCTGCCTTCGTGCGAGCGGGAGAGCGCCCCCTGGACGCGGTGAAAACGCTCGAAGAGGTGCGGCAGCACGAGCGCCTGTTGGACGGGTTCGGGCCACGGGCCGCCGGGCAGGAGGCCGATTTTGTCCGGCAGGCCGTCCACCTCCACGGCGCGACCGGAAGCGAGCACCTGCCGGAACGGCCACGGCCCTTCCCCGCCGGGCACGTCAACGGACGGCAGGGTCGCCAGGGTCGCCGACCGCCAGCCCGGCCGAGCCAGCCAGGGTCGCCGTGTGTCCGTCGCGCTCCAGCAGGTAGAGGAGGACGAAAGGAAGATCGTGCGGATTTTCGCCCAGAGTTTGCGCCGCGATCCGGCTGGCGTCTTGCGGAGTTTTTCCCTGCGAGGGTTGATCGGCCAGGGCGCGCAAAGTGCGCAGGCGGCGGCTCAGGACACGCTGGGTTTCCTCCGTGCAGGCGCAAAACACGCCGCCCATCTGTCCCTGGTCGTCCAGGATGGGCCCGTAGGAAAAGGTCATGTGCACCTGCTCCGGGAACCCGTTGCGGGTCATGACGATGAGCAGCTCCTCGTTCCAGTAGGAACGCCCTTCGTGCATCACCGCGTCCGCCTGCGGGCCGACGGTCGGCCACGCCTCCGACCAGACTTCCGGCGCGGGCCGGCCCAGCGCGTCGGGGTGGCGTCTGCCGAGCACGGGCGCGTAGGCGTCGTTGTAAAAGCCCGGCCCCACCAGATCAGGAGCGGATACCGGCAGCCGAGCATGATCGACAGGGCCGTCTTGAAGCTTTGCGGCCAACCCTCGATGGGGCCGAACGAGGTTTTCGATCAGTCGAAGTCGCGGATGCGACCGGCCATCTCGTCATCGCCGGGAGGCCACGCGGTGATCCTCATTGGACGTTCGTTCTTCATCTTCCGTGCGGTGAGGGCCGGTGGTCCTATGAGCAGTGACTAACGGAGACTATCACCGGAACTCAGGGTGCGCTTACCATCCCTTTGAGGCTGATCCCGTGCCCCGGCCGCCCGCCAAGGCGAAAAAGCTCCTGTTCCCCTCCGGCGTTTTTTCTCGCTCGAATCTGATGCTCCTTGCATCGTGTATGAAAGATACGATTTTCCCGAGCGAAGATAAACGATCCGCCTTTCAAACGGGCTTGTAGCTCAATGGTTAGAGCAGGGGACTCATAATCCCTTGGTTCCGGGTTCGAGTCCCGGCGGGCCCACCGTCTCACGCCGGGGATCATCTCGGTTCCTGGCGGGCGAGTCGCGGCCTTCCTTCTACTTATCGACGTAGAGGTAGTATCCTTTTTTGCCGCTGGGCGATTTCTTGAAGGTGCCCTTGAACAAGACCGTCTTCGTGCCCCACCCGTTGTATTGATATCGGGTGCCGGCCAGGCTGCTGATCCGCGAGGCCGCCTCGGGCGTCGCCAGGACCGTCATCTCACCGCCGAAGTGCTGCTCGCCGGCCACCTGCAACGTGCCGTAGGTAATGGCGGTGAATTCCACGAGCTTGTCCGAGCGGGTGGCATTCTCGCGCTGTAGATACGCCACGGAGACGGTGACCTGCTTGCCGTCCCAGGTCTCGGGCGCAAACAGATAATAGTCCGCCGTGAAGGTCGGCGCATTTACGTTGACCTTGCCGTTCATCTGCGGGGTGGCCTCGGGCGTCAGGTGCGCCACGCGGCTGGGCGACGCTCCCGGCGTGGCGGCCGGCGCGGGCGGCGTCATTGCCGCGCGTTCTCTCCCCGCCAGAAATTTCGCCTTCTGTTCTTCCGTCTCGAAGTGGACGACCCGGCCGCTCGGCAGGGTGACCGCCAAGGAGTCGGCGTCCTGTGCCAGCGACGGGAGGGCGAAAAGAACCGCAGCAAGGGAAATCAGGAGGGGTTTCATGGTCGATGGACGCTGCTGGATTTCCGTCGCGGCCAGTGCGCCAGTGCAGAAGGCCGCCTGCTCGGAGATGGGTCCTATTGGCGCTATTTTCACGGCGATTGTCAACAGCATTCGCGCCCGGGAACCAAGAAAACGGCGAATCCCGGAGACCGGTGATTCCCTATCGACGGCCACCCTTGCCGCCGCTCGTCAAACAGTTGCCTTTCGCGCGTTTCCTGCCCATGCTGGGCCGCACATGCTCGGCAAAGTTTATTCCGCCACCGTCGTGGGCGTGGACGCCTGCGAGGTCGAGGTGGAGGTCAACACCGCGCCGGGCAAGACGGCCGTCGTCGTCGTCGGACTGCCCGACATGGCCGTCAAGGAGTCGCGCGACCGCGTTTCCACCGCCGTCGCCAACAGCGGCTACCAGTGGAACTACGGACGCACCACGATCAACCTCGCCCCCGCCGACGTACGCAAGGAGGGACCCAACTTCGACCTACCCATCGCTGTCGCCCAGGTCGCCGCGCAGGAGGAAACGGCGCTGCCGGGCGTGGAGGACGGTTACCTCATCGGCGAGTTGGCGCTCGACGGCAGCGTCCGGCCGGTGCGCGGCGCGCTGCCCGTGGCCCTGGAGGCCAAGCGCCGGGGCAAGCGGCGGGTGTTCGTCCCGGCGGAAAACGCGCACGAGGCGGCGTTCGTCGAGGGTGTGGACGTGTACGGGGTCCGGTCGTTGCGCGAGGTGTTCGAGTTCTTGCGCGGCGGCGAGGACGCGCCGCCGCTGCGGCCGACGCGCGAGGACGCGGAGAAATATTTTGCCGCGCACCAGCACTTCGAGTCGGATTTCTCGGAGGTTCGCGGACAGCACCACGCGCGGCGCGCGATGGAGATCGCGGCAGCCGGGGCGCACAACGCCCTGATGATCGGCCCGCCCGGCTCGGGCAAGAGCATGATGGCCAAGCGCATCCCCACGATCATGCCGCCGCTGACTCTGGCCGAGGCGTTGGAAACGACCAAAATCCACTCCATCGCCGGGCGGCTCCAGGGCAAACATGGATTGGTCAGCGTGCCGCCGTATTTCGCGCCGCACGCGAGCATCTCCGACGCCGGGCTGTTGGGCGGTTCCAACCAGCTCACCCCGGGCGAGGTCAGTCTGTGCCACCACGGGGTCCTGTTTTTGGACGAACTGCCGGAGTTCCGGCGTTCGGCGCTGGAGTCGTTGCGCCAGCCGCTGGAGGATGGACAAATCACGATCAGCCGGGTGGCGGGCACGGTGACGTTCCCGGCGAGCTTCATGCTCGTCGCGGCGATGAATCCGTGTCCGTGCGGGTACCACGGCTCGATCCAGCGCCAGTGCCGCTGCTCGCCGATGCAGGTGGAGCGTTACCGGGATAAGATCAGCGGGCCGCTCCTGGACCGGATCGACCTGCACGTCGAGGTCGCGGCGATCAAGTACGAGCATCTCGCCGACCAG
>CAZZYS010000009.1:26439-35415 GCA_964658285.1 uncultured Verrucomicrobiota bacterium | reverse complement strand
CATGCGCGCCGCGCTGAGCCGGTTGCGCGAGGCGCTCGTCGCCGAACCCGACAACGCCCAAGCCATCGCCGAACTCGCCCTGACCTACGAGGCCATGCCCGACTTCGGCGACAAGGCGACCGAACAGTGGCAGCGCATCTACAACATGGGCGAAAGCGTCGGCGCGCCGTACTACCTCGCGGACATGAAGCTGCACGGCGGGACCAACGCGTCCGCTGCCGCCAACGGAGACCCCGCCGGCAACAAGCGCGCGGGCAGTTCCACCTCGGTCGACAACACCGTGCTCAAGATTGCCAGCATCAGCAGCGAGGACATCCCGGACCCCGCGATGGAAAAGAAGGTCGCGCTCACCATCGTCGTCAAGAACCGGCCCGGTGTCGTGATCGACCCGGACAAGGTCCGCATCGACGCGAACTTCTACGATCTCGTCGACGGCACCGCCATCGTGCAGACCAACGCGCAGACCGACTACGACTGGCTTTCACCGGCCCCGCACAACTGGGCCAACGACAAATCCGAGGTGCTCGAAGCCCTCTACGTGCGTCCCAAGGGCGCGGCCCTGTTCCCCAACGCCCCCGCGAGCGCGGCTCCCGGCACCACCCGCACCGGTTCCCGGCGGGGGAGTTCCCGCGGCGGCAAGGCCAAGGCATCCCCCACGCCCGACGCCGCCGAAGCCCAGCCGTCCCCGGGCGGTGACGCCGCCGCCGCGCCGGTCCGGGTGTACCTCGGTTATTCGGTGCGGGTATACTACGCGGGCCAACTCCAGGAAGTGCAGGCCGAACCCGTGCGGTTGCTCCAACAGTTCCAGGCCCCGCTGACGCTCCCGGCGGACGGCAACGCACCGACGGACAGTTCGCCCGTTTCCCGCTGACATGAAAATCCTGGTGGTTGACGATCAGGCGGAAAACGTTGCCGCTTTAGCCCAGGGACTGCGCGACGCGACGGGGCACGAGGTCGTCGAGGCAGTTGGCGGACAGCGGGCGCTCGACGTTTCCCAGCAGGACGGCCCGCCGGACGTGCTCGTCACGGAGGTCGTGCTGGAGGGCGTGGATGGATTCGCCCTCAATGAGTCCCTGCGCGCCGGACACCCGGAGATGCGCACGATCTACGTCACCGGCTACGACCTGGCGCAGTACGCCGATTACATCAACGGCACGCCCGTTTTCTACAAACCCGCCGATCCCCGCGAGGTGGCGGCGGCCCTGGACGCGCCGGACGCCGCGCCGGTGCTGGCCCCGGTGCCCGCCGCGCCGGAGGACGAACCCATCGACGCGGACCGGGCAGTCCGCAGCCGGAGCGCGTCGCTGACCGACGAGTTGCCGCTCGACCAGCGTTCGCAGTCCTCGAAGCTGCGGCACCTGGTGGGCAAGCAGGGTTTCACGGGCAAGCTCGACCAGTTCGACCTCGTGGACATCATCCAGATGTGCTGCGTGAGCAAACGCACGGGCCGCCTGCTCATCGCCCGCCGTGCCGAGCGCGGCGTGCTGTACCTGCGCACGGGCCAGATCATCCAGGCCATGTCGGGCAACCTGGAAGGCGAGGAAGCGGCCTACGAGATCGTCGGCTGGTCGGCGGGGCAGTTTTCGTTCGAGGACGGCGTGCAGCCGGAGACCCAGACGATCAACGGCGGCTGGGAACACCTCATCATGGAGGGCGTGCGCCGCCGGGACGAACGCCAGCACGCCGAGGGTGGCGGCACCCCCGCCAACGCTGCGGACCCCAATCTCGCGGGCAAGAGCATCGGGCCGTACCAGTTGCGCCGCAAGATCGGCCAGGGCGAGCGCAGCGAGGTCTTCGAGGCGGTGCAAACGTCGATGGGCCGCGTCGTCGCGCTCAAAATCCTCCTGCCCGAGTTCCAGGCGGACGACGGGGCCGTGCAGACGTTCCTCGCCCAGGCCAGCGCGAAGGCCAACGTCCAGCATCCGTCCATCCTGTCGGTCTACGAAGGCGGCCAGAGCGAGGGAATCTATTATTACACGCGCGAGTTCGTGGACGGCTCGAACCTCGCCTATCTGCACGCGCAGGGGCGGACGATGGACGATCCGACCGCGTTGCAGTGCATCCGTGTGACGGCGGAGGCGCTGAGTTTTCTCAACCAGCAAAAAATCCCGCACCCGCCGGTCGCCGCCGAGGACGTTTACCTGGGCCGCGACGGCCGCGCGCGCCTGAACAACCTCGCTGCCCTGCCCGACGAGAAAACCCCGCCGACCCAGCACGACATCCGCTCGCTTTCGCGCATGGTCAGCGACTGCCTGCCGGGCACCGGGGCGGCCACGCCGGGGCTGCGCGCGCTGCTCGGCCGGATGCTGCTGGAGGGGACCACGGGGTTCCAGAGTTGGGGCGCGCTCCTTCAGTCCGTCAAGGCGCTGGAACCGAAGGTCGTGCCTGAGGACGCCTTCCGGCTCAGCGCGCAGGACGCCGCGGCCATCGCCGCCGTCAACGACGCCAAGCGCCGCCAGAAACGCACGCTCGTGTGGACGACCGTGGGCATGTTCGCGCTCGTCTGGCTGGTGGGTGTCGTGGTGTGGCTGAAATTCTTCCACGCACCGGCGGCCAAGGATTTCAACAAGATGATCGCGGTCCCCGCCGGCGACTTCCTGTACGGGCCGGACAAGGTGACGGCGAACACGAAGGCTTTCTGGATCGACGAATATGAGGTGACCATCGGCCAGTACGAGCAGTTCCTCGAAGCCCTCAAGGCGCATCCCACCGAGGTCTACGAGGCCTCGAACGCCCCCAAGGGGCACAGCCACACCAACGACAAGTGGGACCTGCTCTACGCCGCCGCGAAAAACGGCGGCACGCTCAACAAAGCCCCGCTCGACCTGAATTGCCCGGCGGTGCAGGTGGATTGGTTCGACGCTTACGCCTACGCGAAGTGGAAGGGCCATCGCCTGCCCACCGAACAGGAATGGGAAAAGGCCGCGCGCGGCACGGATGGACGGCGTTTCCCGTGGGGCGACGACGCCACCCAGATTCAAAAGGTGAACACGAGCGCCGATTACAACGACCGCGATCCCGGCGCGAAGGGCCTGACCGACGGCTACAACCGCTGGTCGCCCGTGGACGCCATGACGGGCGACCGGAGTCCCTACGGCGTGATGGACATGGCCGGCAACGTCAGCGAATGGACGGGGACCGTCGAGCGCCACGGGCAACTGGATTTCCCCGCCGTGTGCGGGGGCAACTTCGGCTCCGACACGTTCGAGGCCGCCCGCCGCTTCGACAAGCTGGCCAGCCTGAAGATTTCGGACCGCGTTGGCTTTCGCACGGTGTCCGATTCGCCTCCCGCCCCCAAGTAACCGCCCGCCAGTAACCCTTCTATGGAAACTTTCCCCTGTCGGTCCGCCGTCCATCCCCGCCGTCCGTTTTTGGCCGCCGGGGGGGTTTGCTTTTGGCTCGCTTGCGCCGTGCTCTGGAGCGCGGCGCAAGCCACGGCGCAGGTGCAGATCGAGGTTTCGCTGTCCCGGCGCACCTACATGCTCTACGAACCCCTGGTCGCCACGGTCACGCTCACGAACCAGGCCGGACGCGACGTGACCTTCGAGGACACGCCCGGCAAGCAGTGGTTCAACGTCGAGATCACCACGCTCGACGGCCAGGTCATCCAGCCCTACGACCCGAACTACAAGCTCCATTCCCTGACGATCCCCGCCGGCCAGACCCTCCGGCGCAAGATCGACCTCAACCCGCTCTTCCCCATCCGCGAACAGGGCACGCACCGGATGCGGGCGAACGTGTATCTGGCCGACGCCGATAAATTCTTCGCTTCCAGCTACACGACGTTCGACATCGCCGAGGGCCAGCTCATCTGGCGTCAGGATGTCGGCGTGCCCGGCAGCACCGCCGCAGTCCGGCAGGTCTCGCTGCTGACCTTCCAGCGGCCCGACCGCCTCATGCTCTATGCTCGCGTGCGCGACGGGGAGGGCGGCACGACCATGTACACGACCCAGGCGCTCGGCCGCGTCGTGTCGAGCGGTCCGCAACCCCAGGCGGTGCTGGACCAGCAGAACACCCTCCACATCCTGCACGAGGCCATGCCCAGCGCGTTCCTGTACACGCAGATCAGCGTGGACGGCGAGCGGCTCACGCAAAAGGCCTACAACAAAGTGGGCACGAACCGGCCGAAGCTGGAGAAATCCCCGAACGGCGACGTACAGGTCCACGGCGGCCAACTCCAGGTGGCCCCGGCACCGGGGCTGGCGGCCGCGCCCGTGCGCGAACCGAAACTCTCGGACCGCCCGACCGGTTTGCCGGGGGGCAAGAAGCCGGACGAGCGGTAGTCCGCACGCCCCGGCGGCCACTGGCGGCCCGTCCGCAGATGCACGGGCGGGTCAGGGTAATTCATTCGATTGAACGTCCGCCGCTCCTCGGCTAATCTCCTGCCGAATGTCGCGCCACGCTGCCTCGCCCCGCCGCCGGTTGTCCTGTTTGCTCGTGTCCGCGCTGGCGGCGCTCGTGGGGGCGGGACGATTGCAAGCGTATGGACCGCAAGGGTTTGATACGGTGATCGTCGATGCGGGACACGGCGGCTACGACCACGGCGGCGGTCCTGGCCAGCGCATCTACGAGAGCATCTACACCCTCGACACCGCGCTGCGCCTCCAGCGGGCCTTGCGCGCCCGCGGGTTCAGGACCGTGATGACGCGGACCTCGGACGTGTTCGTCACCCTGCGCGACCGCGTGGCCATCGGCGCGTCGTACCGCAACGCCGTGTTCGTCAGCGTCCATTACAACAGCGGGGCGCGTCTCGACGCGCACGGTTTCGAGACCTATTATTATCGCTCGGACAGCTTCGGGCTGGCGAGCCGTCTGCACGCCGCGCAACTCTCCTCGCTCGACACCGAGGACCGGCACGTCCGCCGCGATCCGTTCTACGTCCTGCGCAATCCCTCGACCCCGGCCGTGCTCTGCGAGGGCGGGTTCCTGACCAACCCGCAGGAGGCCAGCTCGATCATGAGCAGCTCCTACCGCGAGCGTTGGGCGCAGAACATCGCCAGCGCACTGGTGGAACAACGCCGCTACGGCAACCCGGACACCCTCGGCTACCAGCCGCCGGTGACCACCGTGCGGTCCTATGGTTCGAGCAGCCACGGCCGTTCGCGTCACGGCGGACACGGGAGCAGGGGTTCCGGCCGTCGTGGAAGAGGCGGACGCGGCAGTCGCGGCGGTGGCCGTCACGGCAGGAGCGGCGGCGGGAGCAGTCATCACGGCAGGGGCGGCAGCCACGGGAAAAGTTCCCGGGGCGGCGGCCATTCGTCGTCGAAGAAGCACCACCATCGATGAGCCGTTGCGTTCGGGTGGAACGGGCACCACGTTGGCGGCCATGATCGTCACCCCCTCGGAAATGCGGGCCGTCGAGGAGGCGGTGTTCGCCGGCGGCGTCACCGCCGAAACGTTGATGGACGCGGTGGGCCGCCGCATCGCCGAACACGTGGAAGACGCGTTGCCGACGATGTGTTCACCCGTCCTCGTCTACGCGGGCAAGGGGAATAATGCGGGCGATGCGCTCGTGGCCGCCGCAGACCTCGGGAAGCATCGTTTCTGCGATGTTCTCCTCCGTCTCACGCAGGACGATCCTGGTGAACTCGCCGGCAAGAAGCTCGGTGCGCTGCCGCCCGACGATTTTCCGCGCTACACGGCGGAGCAGGCCCGGGCGATCCGGCTGCGGACCGGCGGGCGACTGATCGTCATCGACGGCCTCCTCGGCATCGGCGCGAAGGGTGAACTGCGCGACCCGATCAAAAGCGCCGCGCGCGAAATCAACGAACTGCGGCGGACCCGGGGCGCGTACGTGATCGCCATCGATGCCCCGACCGGTCTCGACGCCGAAACCGGCGCGGCGGACCCCGATGCCGTGATCGCCGACGAGACGCTCACGGTCGGTTTCCCCAAAACCGGGTTGCTCACCGACAGCGCCGCCAACTTCGTCGGCCGATTGCACGTCATCGAACTGCCGGAGTTCGCCGCTGGCGTAAAACAAGCACCGGACGCCCCGGCGCGCGGCACCGTCACGACGGCGGCTTCGCTCGCGGGTCTGTTGCCGCCGCGTCCGCACGAATCCAACAAGGGGATGTACGGCCGCGTGGGCATCCTGGCCGGTTCGGTCGGCGCGACGGGCGCGGCGGTCATGTGCGCGCACGCCTGCGCGCGGTCCGGGGCGGGATTGATCACGCTGCTCGCGCACCCGGACATTTATCCGGTCGTGGCGGCGGCGGCTTCGTCCGAGGTGATGGTGAAACCTCTCGCCTCGCCGACGGACACGCTGGACATGGACTTCGACGTGCTCGCGCTCGGGCCCGGTCTCGGCAAGCAAAACGCCGAGAAGGTGCGCGCGCTCATCGAACGCTGGCCCCGGCCCATGATCGTGGATGCCGATGGCCTGAACGCGTTGTCGCAGGACGCGGGCCTGCTCAAATGCGCGGCCGGCCCGCGCCTGCTCACCCCGCATCCCGGCGAGATGAAACGGCTCTTGAAGGGCGACGCCGTGGCGCGCGGCGGGGTGTTCAACGACCATGCCTCGCGCGCCGAGATCGTCCGCGGGTTCACCGACCGTTATCCCGTCACCCTGTTGCTCAAGGGCGCGCGGACGCTCGTCGGCGAGAGGGGCCGTCCGCTCTCCTACAACTCGACCGGCAACGCGGGGATGGCCACCGGCGGCATGGGCGACGTGCTCACGGGGATTTGCGCGGCGCTGGCGGGACAGAAGCTCTCGTTGTTCGACGCGGCGCGGTATGCCGCCTGGCTGCACGGACGCGCGGCCGACCTCTGCGTGGGCGGGGGCGCGGAGTCCGGGGAATCGTTGTTGCCGACGGACCTCTTCAAACGCTTCGGAGCGGTGTTCCGGGAGTTGCGTGCGGTCGGCTAGAGCGTGATGCCAATGAACGAGCGGTGCCATTTATGTTCTGTCGTCCTGAGCGCAGCGCAGCGTAGCCGACGGACCTCTCAAGCGTTGTACCCATCTGCCTTTTGGTCTGGCTTCGGGCGGCGGGGCCGGGCCGGTACCTCGGGTGAGGTCCTTCGCGATGCTCAGGATGACAGAGCAAAAGAAGACGGCGCGCGTAACTGAACCACGCGGATTTTGTTTTAGAAGTCTGACCATTCGTCGCAGCCACCCCGCCACCCGTGGACGTTTTTTCCTCCGAAACCCTGATCCCGCTGCTCACGCAAAGCGCGGCGTTGCTGCTCCTCACGCTGCCGGGGCTGGTTCTCTACGGTTATCTGACGGACAAGGCGGTGTTCGAGGGCAGGGGACAGGTGCGGGCGGAGCGTTTCGGCGGCCCCGACGTGCTGATCGCCGCGTTCCTTGTGCTGCTGTTCACGGGATTCGTGCTGATGCAGTTATCCGCTTCCGCCGGACAGCCGGGAACGGATGCCAAGGTCCCCAGTGCCTCCGAGATGATCGGTGGCGTCGTTTTCAGCGAAGTCGTTTTCCTCGGAATCGCCGCCGGCCCGTTGGTCAGCATGAAACTGCGCGGCCTGAGCCTGCGCGAGTCGTTCGGACTGCGGCGGCTGGGGGTCGGCTCCGTGTTCGGAGCGGCGTTCGTCCTCCTGATCGTCGCGTTCCCGCTCATCGCCGCCTCGCTCGAACTCTCCCGGGTCCTGCTCGCGGGGTACGGCTACCGCAACCCGGAACCGCAGGAGATGGTGCGGTTCCTCGCCGAGAACCGTTCGCTGGCGGCCCGCGTCGTCGCGGCGTTTTCCGCCGTCGTCCTGGCTCCTTTTCAGGAGGAACTGATCTTCCGGGGATACCTGTACGGCGTGGCGCGGCGGTACGTCGGTCCGGCGGGTGGGGTGGTGCTGATTTCGCTGCTTTTCGCGGCGATTCACGTCCACGCTCCGAGCTTCGCGGGGTTGTTCGTGCTAGCGGTGTGCCTGACGCTGGCCTACGAATGGACGGGCTCGATCTTCGTGCCGATGGCGATGCACGCCATGTTCAACTCCATCACCGTCGTCAACCTGCTCGCCGGTGGTTCCGCGCAGGGGTGAACCTCCTTTTTTCCGTGCCCCCCATTGCTGATTACGGCGAAGACCGGCTCGTGGCGGCACTGCTGGCGCAGCTTCCCGCGAGCGCGGGCCGTGGCGTGGTCGCCGGGGCGGGGGACGACTGCGCCATCGTCCGGCCCACCGGGGCGAAACGCTGGCAACTCCTCAAGACGGATTGCGTGATCGAAGGCGTGCACTTCGCGGCGGACACCCCGCCGGAAGCCATCGGCTGGAAGGCGCTCTGCCGTCCGTTGAGCGACATTGCAGCAATGGGTGGGAAACCCGCCTATGCGCTGGTCACGCTGGCGCTGCCGGGCGGCGCGTCGGTGGAATATGCCACGGGCATCTACGCCGGCCTCGGGCGGGCCGCGCGGGAGTTCGGCGTGGAGGTGGTCGGCGGCGAGACGGCGCGTTCGCCGGGGCCGTGTTTCCTGTCGGTAGTTCTGACGGGCAGCGTGCGGCGTGAAAGGGCGGTGACGCGCGCGGGTGGGCGGCCGGGCGACTGGCTGTTCGTCACGGGGCGGCTCGGGGGATCGTTCGCCAGCGGACGGCACCTTCACTTCCGGCCGCGCTTGGCGGAGGCCCGCTGGCTGGTCGCGCGTTTCCCGGTCCGGGCGATGATGGACCTCAGTGACGGCCTCGCGGCGGACCTGCCCCGGATGGCCGGGGCGAGCGGGACGGGTTTTAAGGTCGATGCCGCCTGCCTGCCATGCCACGAAGGCTGCACGGTCGCGCAGGCGTTCGGCGATGGGGAAGACTACGAACTGCTGTTCGCCATCGGCCCCAAGCACGCGGCGAAGCTCGAAAACGCCTGGAAAAAACGGTGGCCGGAGGTCCCGCTGACGGGGATCGGGAACTTGACGGGCCAGGGCACGGCTGCCGGATTGGAGGCAGCGGCCGGGTATGACCATTTCAGAAAGGAAACGTCTTTCCGTTGCTCGTAGCGGCAAGGCAGCGGGCAAACACCCTTTCTCTCTCATCCTGAGGCGG
>CAZZYS010000009.1:0-26429 GCA_964658285.1 uncultured Verrucomicrobiota bacterium | reverse complement strand
GAAGGACCTCCCCCAGTGGTACCCGCGTCCCTCCCGTTTTTGGTCAAGCGTGCGACGAAGGCCAAGCGGGTACCTTGGTGCGAGGTCCTTCGGCTGCGCCTCAGGATGAGAGAAAAGTTAAGAGGGCACGCACGTGACCACGGGCAAACGAAAACGCGGTAAGATCAGCCCGGCAGGCCGACCCTATCTTGGGATGATTCACCGGCCGCCGCCTATTGGAACTGCGCCAACTGCGCCTGCGCCTTTTCCACGAGGTCGGGTTCCAGCTTCAAGTCGATGATCTTCTGGTAATCCGCCTTCGCTTTTTCGAGGTCGTTTTTCTCGATATAGATATTCGCCCGGTTGATGTAGGCGTACCCGTCGTTCGGGTTTAGTTGGATGGCTTTGTCGTAATCCGCCAGTGCCTCGTCAGCCTTCTTCAATTCCTTGTAAGCCGCCGCGCGCTGTTTGTAAGCCGCCGCGTCGTCGGGCTTCATCTGGAGCAGCGTGTTACAATCCGCCAGCGCCTTGTCGTACTGTTCCTTCTTGATGTAAGCGGCAGCGCGTTGCCGGTATCCGCGCGCGTCCTGCGGCTTCAGACTGACAGCCTTGCTGAAATCGGCAATCGCCCCGTCGGTGTTGCCCTTGGTGACATAAGCGGAGCCACGCAGCATGTAGAGCGAGGCGTCGTCGACCTTGGCCTTGATCGAATCCGAATACTGCGAGATCAGCTTGTCGATGTTACCCGTCTTCGTGTAAGCGTGGGCACGCTGCTGGAGCGCGAACTCGTTGTCCGGGTCTTTCTCCAGCGAGGCATCAAAATCCGGCACCGCCTTCGCGTAATCATCCTTCGAGGCGTACAGGAACCCGCGCCGGTTGTGCGCGACCACGTTGTCCGGCGCGCGTTTGATGACCTCGCCCCAATCCGCGATGGCCTCGTCGCTTTTCTTGATGGATTCGTAGGCGATGGCGCGGTCGCGGTAGTTGCCCACGTCGTCCGGCTTGGCCTTGATGGCGGCGGAGTAATCGGCGATGGCCTCGTCGTATTGCTTGAGCAACAAATGGAGGTCCGCCCGCTGGTTGAGCGCCGCTGGATCACCGGCTTTTGTTTCCAGCACGGCGTCGAGGTCTTCGATGGCCTTGTCGTACTTCTTGAGCCGCATGTAGGCATACGCGCGCTGGCGGTGGCCATCGACATCCTGGGGTTTCGCTTCGAGGAAAACATCGAGGTCGGTGATGGCTCCCTTGAAATCCCCGGTTTCCACACGCGCGTTGCCCCGGCCCTGGTGACTGGGAACATCCTTCGGATTGATTTTCAGCGCCTCGGTGTAGCTGTCGATGGCTTTGGGATAATCCTTCTTCTTGCCGTAAACGATGCCCCGGTTGCGAAAATTACCGGCGTCCTTCGGGTCGAGCTTGATGGCATCGTCGAAATCCTTGATGGCATCGTCGAATTTGCCCGCCTTGTAGTCGGCGATCCCCTTCTTGGTCAAACTCGCGGCGTCCTGGGCCTGCGTGGACGGCAGGCAAAACGCGGTGGAAAGGCAAACGGCGGCGATGGGTAAAAAAGTGCGGTTCATGCAGTCGGCGTGGAATAAAAAGATGCCCTCGGACCCCGGCCTACCGGACGGCGGCCCTGACGCTATCGAATCGAAGTCTTACCGGGACTTGGCCGGACAGGGAACCTAAAAATTGACGCTTCCGTTCGTGACGGTTGCAAACGCCTTTGGTAAACTCAGCCCCGTCCGCCCGGCGCACTTCGCGCAATAAAAAAACGGGCAGCCGAGAGCAATAGGGGTTGTAAGAATCGACGTTCGCTGTCTATATATGGTACCGCCATGCAAATTTTGACGCTCAAGGAACTGAAATCGCTCGTCGGCGAGGGCGAGCCGAAGGAGGTGATCGCGCATGTGCAGGTCGATGTGGTGACCTCGAAAACGACGAAGAACGGCAAGCCTTATTATGAGGTGAAGTTCATCGATTCGGCCGACCACGTCCTGCTGCGCGCCTGGAGCGACACCCCGATCCACACGCAATGCGGTTCGCTGGAAAAGGGGCATTGCGTGGAGCTGAAGGGGACGTTTTCGCACCACGAGACGTACGGCCTGGAGGCGCGCGATTGGGAATTCCGGCCGCTGTCGAAGGCGGAGCAAACCGAGTTCATGGCGGGTCCGGCCGAGACGCGCCAGCGGCAGGAGAGCGATTTCCAGTTCATCGCCGAGACGATCCAGAGCATCAACGACCCGCGGCTGCGGATTCTGTGCGAGATGTTTCTGGTGGAGCACGGCGAGCGTTTCCGGCGCACGGCGGCGGCGAAAGCGAACCACCACGCGCGACGGGGCGGGTTGGTCGAGCACACGGCGCAGATGATGCGTTCGGCGTGCGCGATTGCGGGCGTTTACACCCGGCTGAACCGCGACCTGATGGTAGCCGGCGTGCTGTTCCACGATTCGGGCAAGCTGTGGGAAAACCACGTCGCCGAGGATGCGTTCGGCATCGAGCAATGCGAGCGCGGCGAGTTGCTCGGGCACATCAACATGGGCATCGAGATCGTGAACAGCCTCTGGCGGCAGTTAAAGGCCAACGACGCGTTCGCGGAGTGGAAGAAGATTGAGCCCACGTCGGAGAGCGTGCGGCTGCATTTGCTGCACCTCATCGCCAGCCATCACGGGACGCGGGAATTTGGCTCGCCGGTCCTGCCCAAGACGCCCGAGGCGTACGCCCTGCATTACGTCGATAATCTCGACGCCAAGATGGAGATGATCTTCAGTGTGTACGGCACCGCCAAGCAGGTCGTGCCGAACATCTACGACCGCACGCGCCCCTTCACGGAATACCTGATCGAGCCGTTGAAAGCGTTCCCCGAAGACGGCGACACGGCCGGCGGCTGGATGGCCCCGGAGCCGACGGAGTAGCGGCGACGCGCTGAGAGTTGGAAAAAGACGAACGTTACGCCTAGTGCGTCCACGTTACTAGCCCCGAGGACATCATGAAGATCATCACGCCCACGGTCGTCGAACCGTGATGCGAGCAGATCGGGGGCATGAAGAAGTTATCTCCCTTACATCAGGCAGCAATGGCAGTTCGATTGAGCTACGCTGTGATCTCCTTCAACTTCTGGATCATCCACGGTGCACGCGCGAGGTCGCCCGTGGAGATTTTGAAGGGCTCCAGGTACGTGCGCGGTATCTCCTTCATCGGAACTACCGGATAAAACGTGTCAAAGTCGGCTGAATCATAGGCTCGATAGATTTCCTCTGCATCTGATTCCCACGCGTGCGCCTTCTGGAAAACCGGCACGACCCGAAGCTCGCGGATTTTACCCCGCGCGTTCTTTACCTCACGGAACTTACGGGCGTCCTTCGCCACACGGATGGCTTCGCGCCATGCCTGCGCGTCGTATCCCGAAATATTGAGGGAGGCGATGTTGTCCGGGTGAAAGAGAAGATTCTCAATCGAGTAGAACGGTAGCACGCGGTACTGCGGATAAATCTGCCGGAGTTGGTCGATTTCGGACTGCAAAAGAAAATCCCGGTCGCGGATGCCCCAAAGGTTCGGGTTGGCCTGCACCATGGCAAAGACGCCCTCGGCATTACCCGCTGGAACGAAAAGACGCGTGTTGTCGTCACAGGCGGCGTTGTAGAGCGCATCATCCTTGCCCTCGCAGGCGATGACCTTGCGCCCGCTGAATAGACGTGAGAGTGAATCGCGCGGCACGGCAATCTCGAACACGTCGAGATGGCGGCGCGGTGCGGGTACAAGGCGCTGCGGCTGGTCAAAATCGAGGTCGTCGAAGTCGATGATGACGGCGTGTTCGCTCTCGTCGGCGTATTCGATGAAGCCGAGCGCGTGCGTGGCAGTCCAGAGTTGCGCGTTTTCGGGAATCCAAGTTTCGACGATCTCGCGCAGGACGTTTTTCTGAAGGGCGGTGTTCAGATGCAGGTCCATTTCGTCGATAAAAAAGATGGCATCCTCGTAGCGGTCACGCCGTACGGCAAAGTTCATCAGCAGAATAACGATCTGCTTTTCGCCGTGGGAGAGGATGTCAAAAGGAACGGTCGAACCGCCCTTCGTGAAAAAGAGCTGGATGGGCTGCTGCGGATCGGAGTTATCGAAATTTTTGATCTGAATGGTGGTTGCGGTGCTGTCACCGAAAATACGACGAAGAGAGTTGTTGAATGGCTCAATGAAGCTGCGGAAAATGGCGACGGTATCCGCCTGTTCACCTCGAAAAGTCGGCCCACGCAGGGCCTTATCAATCTGGCTAGTGAACTGCGCTACATCGACAAAAAAACGGCGGTCCTCGTGGGTGAAGAATTGCGGCCGATCTGAATCTTTCTCGATTTGTTGTTCCGCGTGTCGAACGCGTTGGATCATGGGCACAACCCTCAAACTGCTTCGACCGTAGAAGCGCAATTTCTTCCCGATAGCGTGGTTTGGAGATGCGAATGGATTAGATCCCGCATTGGTTGCGTGGACTTTTGCACCTTGGTGAGGAGTTGCTTCAATCCTAATAGGTTTAGTCCTGTCTTTGAGATCATAATCGGCTTTTACGACGCGGCGCGTGCCTCCTTCCGAAAGGAATGTGAAGGCATCGAAAACCGAGCTTTTGCCAGCGCCGTTCGAGCCGACGAGCAGCACGAGTTTCGCCGTCTCGGGCACGTCGGCGATTTCGAGATGCGTGAAGCGTTTAAAGTTGTCGAGCGTGAGGGAAGCAATCCGCATAACGAGCTAAGGTTTCCTGAACTACCCCCTTCGGCGAGCCATTTTTCTTTGCTTGACCGACATGGTGGGCAGTCGGAGGCCTTGCAACGCCTTGTGCAAGGGCCTGAGGGTTGCCGCCTTGAACGCGCCGAACACGTCACCGCCCCCGGCATTCCCCCCTGGCTTCCCCGACCCGGCCCGCCTCGTCACCGACGACTGTATACGGCCGCCGCCCACCGTTTGACGTGGCGGCGCAAGCGCGGTGTGAGGCTCGCTGACGATTCCGCTTATCGCCATGCCTGCCAACGATCCTGCCTCCCGCTTCATCACCGCGTCCATCGAACATCCCACCTGGCTGGAGGTCATCCAGGCCGGGCCGGGGGAGGCCGTGGTCCAACTCGCGCGCGACAACGGCTTCGAGTGCTCGCTCGACGACTTGAAACAGGCCGCGCGGGAATTGCTCCCGGAAGGTCACGACGCCCACGGGGCGGGACAGCCGGACGCGGCCGAAATCGACGAGGCCGCTTCGGGCATGAGCGACCTGGAGACGGACACCGGGTACGGCAACGACACCGGCTACGCCGCGTTGTTCGGCGTGGCGGGCACGATCCTGAAACTCTGACCTGCCGCGCGGCAGACCCGCTCACGCCTTGGCCAGCTTCGCCGTCTTGGCGATCTCGGCGAAATCGCGCGGGTCCAGACTCGCCCCGCCCACCAGCGCGCCGTCGATGTCCGGCTGCGCCAGGAGTTCGGCCGCATTCGACGGCTTCACGCTACCACCGTACTGAATCCGCATCCGTTCGGCCACGCTCGCATCCGCGATCTGCGCCAATTCCGAGCGGATCAGGGCGTGCGCTTCCTGCGCCTGCGCGGGCGTGGCGTTGCGCCCGGTGCCGATGGCCCACACCGGTTCGTAAGCGATGACCGTTTCCTGAATCTGTTTGTGGTCCAGGCCCGCCAGACCTTCGCGCAACTGCCGCAACAACACCGCTTCCACCTGGCCGCCGTCGCGTTGTTCGAGGGTTTCGCCGATGCAAAAAATCGGCTTGAGCGTCGATTCGTGAACGGCGTGGAGCTTGGCGTTGATCGTCTTGTCCGTTTCGCCGAAAAGCTGCCGCCGTTCGCTGTGGCCGATCACCACGTAACGCACGAACAATTCGCGCAGCATCGCCGCGCTGACCTCGCCGGTGAACGCCCCCGCTTTCTCCGCGCTCATGTTTTGCGCGCCGAGCTTGAGCGAATAAACCTCGCCGATGAGTTCCGACGCCTTCGCCAGCGACGTGAACGGCGGGATGAGCACCACGTCCACCTCGGTGTCGTCGCCGGTCTCCGCCAGAAACGTCGGGATGTAACTGGCCGTCTCCGCGACGGTCATGTTCATTTTCCAGTTGGCGGCGATGATGGGTTTGCGCATGTGGGGGGAGCGGCGGGGGAGGGGTAGTTTGTACGAACGCCAACGCGCGACAGATGCGGCCTCAGACTTCCTCGTCGGACAACGCGGCCACGCCGGGCAGGACCTTGCCTTCGAGCAATTCGAGCGAGGCGCCGCCGCCGGTGGAGATGAACGTCATCGCGTCGCCCAGACTGGCCTGTTTGACGGCCGTCACGCTGTCGCCGCCGCCGATGATCGTCGTCGCACCCGAGGCCGCGAGCGCCTTGGCGAGGCTGAACGTGCCGTTGGCGAAATCGGGAATCTCGAAGATGCCCACCGGGCCGTTCCAGAGCACCGTTTTGGCGGTGGCGATCTCTTTTTTGTAGATTTCGACCGTCTCCTTGCCGATGTCCACGGCCTCGTAGCCGTCCGTGATGCCGTGGCCGGGGGACAGCCGCCCGGTGTTGCGCGCCGTGGCCGTGCCAGGCTTGATTTCGAGGGTCTCGATGTTGTCCACCGGCAACAGGAATTTCACGCCCTTCTTCTTGGCGAGGTCGAGGAGTTCCAGCGCGAGGTCGGTCTTGTCGGCCTCGACGCGGCTGTTGCCGGTGGCGATGCCTTGCGCCTTGTAAAAGGTGTACGCCATCGCCCCGCCGATGAGGAAGGTGTTGGCCTTTTCCATCAGCGCCTTGATGACGCCGATTTTGTCCGACACCTTCGAGCCGCCGAGGATCACCACGAACGGACGCGCCGGGTCGGCGAGTTCGCCCTGGAGATATTTCAACTCCTTCTCCATGAGCAGGCCGGTCGCGCTCTCGGCCAGATAACTGGCCACGCCCGCCGTCGAGGCGTGCGCGCGATGCGCCGCGCCGAAGGCATCGTTGACGTACACGTCGCCCAGCCGTGCGAGCGCCTGCGAAAACGCGGCGTCGTTGCCCTCTTCCCCGGCGTGGAAGCGCATGTTTTCGAGCAGGAGCACGTCGCCCGGCTCCAGCGCATCCACCCGACGCTCGACGCCTTCGCCGACGCACTCCGGGCTGAACTGCACCGGCTGTTCGAGCAACTCCGCGAGGCGTTCGGCGACGGGTTCGAGCGAATATTTGGGCACGGGCTGACCCTTCGGCCGCCCGAAGTGTGCCATGAGCACGACCTTCGCGCCGCGGCCAACGAGAAGCTGGATCGTGGGCAGGGTTTCGCGGATGCGGGTGTCGTCGGTGATGCGCACGCGGCCGTCTTTTTCCTCGGTCGGTACGTTGAAGTCCACGCGCACGAGCACGCGGCGGTTGTTCACATCGAGATCACGGACGGAAAGTTTTGGCATAAGAAAAAATGTAGCGATTGGCTAGTGGTAGCGATTGGCTAGTCGCCTCCGGAGCGCCAAGGGCGCGGCCTCATACGAGCCTAGGGCAACGCCCTAGGATTTGCGGTAAATTGTCCCAGCCCTGAAGGGGCGATTCATGCTGATGTGCCGTTCGGATGAATCGCCCCTTCAGGGCTGGGCTCATTGTTGTGTTCGGACCTAGGGCGTTGCCCTAGGCTGTTATGAGGGCGCGCCTTTGGCGCTCCAGAATGTGTTAGTTACTTCGCCAGCAGTTCCAGCAACGCCACGCAGCGGTTGCTGTATCCCCATTCGTTGTCGTACCAGCCGACGACTTTCACGAACTTCTCGCCCAGCGTCAGCGTCAGCGAACTGTCGAAGATGCACGAATGCGGGTTGCCGACGATGTCCTGGAGGACGAGCGGCTCGTCGCTGAATTCCAGGATGCCCTGGAAATGCGGCGCGGCGGCAGCTTCCTTGAACGCGGCAACGACGCTTTCGACCGAGGCGCTTTTCTTCAACGTCGCGGTGAAATCCGTGACCGAGCCGTCGGGCGTCGGCACGCGGAACGCGCCGCCGTTGAGCTTGCCCTTGAGTTCGGGGATGACCTCGCCGATGGCTTTGGCCGCGCCGGTGGAACTCGGCACGATGTTGACCGCCGCCGCCCGCGCCCGGCGCAGGTCCTCGTGCGGCAGGTCGAGGATGCGCTGGTCGTTCGTGTACGAGTGGATCGTGGTCATGAACCCGGCCTCGATGCCGAAGGTATCGTTGAGCACCTTGGCCATCGGGGCGAGGCAGTTGGTGGTGCAGCTCGCGTTGGAGACGACCGTGTGCTTGGCCGGGTCGTAGATGCTGTCGTTGACGCCGAGCACGATGGTGGCGTCGGGGCCTTTGGCCGGGGCCGAGATGAGGACGCGTTTCGCGCCGCCCTTGGTGATGTGGAGTTCGGCCTTGGGACGGTCGGTAAAAAAGCCGGTGGATTCGAGGACGACATCCACGCCGAGGCTGCCCCACGGCAGGTTGGCGGGGTCGCGTTCCTTGAGGATTTTGATCTTGTGGCCGCGAACGATGATGTTCTCCTCGTCGTGGCCGATCTCGCCGTTGAAACGGCCGTGCACGCTGTCCCACTTGAGCAGGTGGGCGATGGTTTTGGTGTCGGTCAGGTCGTTGATGGCCGCGAGATTTTCGACCTGGCTCTGGCTCATGGCGCGCAGGACGTTGCGCCCGATGCGGCCGAAGCCGTTGATTCCGAATTTAGGCATGACTGGGATTTGGTTTTCTGACAACAAAGGACAGGCAGCCTAATGAAGCTTGGGGGCGAGTCAACGGATTTTGGAGCGGCTCTCGCCCGGTGGACTTCCTTGACCACCTGCCGCCCGTCGTTGTACATGAAAGGGATAAATGACGCCGAGCCCACGAGCCGACGACGCGACGAGCTTCTGGCGTCGTCGGGCGAGGTGGACCGCCTGGCGGCATAATTTCGGCCGCGTCCTGGGCGCGTTCCTGCCGGTGTGCCTGGGACTGAGCGCGGGGTTCGCGTGCGCGTTGCTCGTGGCGCGGCAGAACGGCGTGGCCGGGCGGACCGTGTGGCTCGTCTATGGCGCGGCACTGCTCGCCGGCGCGGGCGCGGCCGTCTGGTACGCGGGCAGGGAGGGGTTTTTCACCGCGCGCGACGCTCTCGTGCGTCTCGACTGGCACCTCGGCCTGCACAACCGTCTCACCGCCGCCGCCGCCGGGGTGGGGACCTTCCCGCCGCCGCGGTCCGCGCCGGACGGGTACGCGTTTCGTTGGCAAAAAATCCTGCCGCCGCTAGCCGGTGCGCTGGGTCTCGTGCTGGCCGCCGCGTGGGTGCCCATCGCGCGGCCCGCCGCTGAGTTCGTGCCCGAGACCCCGCCGGTCGCCCTCTCGCAAACCGCCGATTGGCTCGATCTCCTCAAGAAGACCGACCTCGTGCAGGAACCCGCCCTCGAAGATTTCCACGAACGCCTGGAACAACTCCGCCAGCAGCCCGCGCGCGACTGGTACAGCCAGAGCAGCCTGGAGGCCAGCGATAACCTCCACGGCCAGACCGAGCAATCCCTCCAGGCGCTCCAGCGCGACCTGCGGACCGCCGCGAGCAGCCTCGAAACAATGGAGCGCGTCACCGAGCAGACCACTCCCGCCGAGGCCAAGGCCATCGCCGACCGTCTCCAGGAGGCGCTCACGGGGTTGGAACTGGGCAACCTGCCGCTCAACCATGAGCTGCTTTCCCAACTCAAAGGACTCGATCCGTCCCAGATGAAGAGTCTGACGCCCGAACAGTTGGAAACGCTCAGGCAACGCCTGAAGAACGGCGTGAAGATCACCGAGGCGATGCTGCGTCCCGCCAAGCCCGGGGAAACACCGGGCGAAGACGCGCTGGCGCTCATCGCCGCCGCTGCGAGCGAACGCGGCAAACCCGGCGGACCCGGCGGCGGCAAGAGCAGTTCGCCGTTGGAGTTCCGCGACAAACCGACCCAACTCGGTTCCACCGCGACGGAGTCCGTTCCCAACTCCAGCGACCTCGACCACGCGTTGCCGGGTGACCTCGTGGGCGTGGGCAAGGGCGAGCACACCGTTGACCCGAACGCGTACACCGGACCGACCTCCGCCGGCGCGGCGGCTTCGGACGGCACGGGCGGGGAAGCGGTGTGGCGCGACGACCTCACCCCGCAGGAACGCGAGGTGCTGCGAAACTTCTACAAATGACGAGCGACCATCTCACCGAAGCGGAACTGGCCCAGGCCGCCCCGCGTCTCCAGGCGTTGCGCGCGTCTCTCAACGCCGTCCTCTTCGGCCAGGAAACGCTCGTGGACAACGTCATCACGGCACTCCTCGCCCGCGGCCACCTGTTGCTGGAGGGCTTGCCCGGTCTCGGCAAGACGGAACTCGTCAAGGGGCTGGCCCGCGCGTTGCGGTTGGACGCCAAGCGCGTGCAGTTCACCCCGGACCTGCTCCCGGGCGACATCACCGGAAACCCCGTGTTGCAGGAGGAAAACGGGAAGCGGCAATTTGTCTTCCAGCCCGGCCCGTTGTTCGCCAACCTCGTGCTGGCCGACGAGATCAACCGCGCCTCGCCCAAAACGCAGAGCGCACTCCTCGAAGCCATGCAGGAACGCCGTGTCACGGTCATGGGTCAGTCGCATCCGTTGCCCGACCCGTTCTTTGTCCTGGCCACGCAAAACCCCATCGAGTTGGAAGGCACCTACCCGCTGCCGGAGGCGCAGCTGGATCGTTTCCTTTTCAAATTGGAGGTGCATCGCAACGGCGTCGAAGTGCTGGAACGCATCGTGCAAAATCGCCGCATCGGCGAGGAACCGGCCGTCGAGCCCGTGCTCACGCGCGAGGAACTCCTTGACGTGACCGGATTGGCGGGAAAAGTCTTCCTGCCGGACGTGGTGGTCAACTACATCGCGCGCCTCGTGGATGCCACGCACGCGGGTCAGTCGAAGACGGCGGCGGGCGTGAAATTCGGCGCGAGCCCGCGCGCGGCATTGGGTCTGGCGGCGGCGGCGCGGGGACGCGCCCTGCTCGGCGGTCGGCTCAACGCGAGTTTCGAGGACGTGCGCGCGGTCGCCGTGCCCGTATTGCAGCACCGCATCGTGCTCGATTACCACGCGCGCATCGACGGCCTGACGGCTCCGGAAGTCGTGCGCGCGTTGCTCGAAGAAGTGCCCGCGCAGGTCCACGCGGTCCCCTCCACCCTGCGCGCCGCCAAGGGATGAACGCGCTCCTCCTTCGTCGGTTTGGCGCGGCGGCCCTGCTGCTGCTAGCGGGTGTGACCCATGCGGGGGCGGCTTGGCGCACGGAGGTTTCCACCGATGCGGCCAGCGGCGTCGCCATCGAGATTTCGTCGCCTTTCGAGCATTCGCCGCCCGACGGCTACCTGCCCCTGTGGGTGACGATCCGCAACGACTCCGGCGCGGCGCGCACCTGGACAATCGCTTGCAACGGCGGAAAACGCGGCGGTGACCTGACCAGCAGCGAATCCCTCCGCGTCGAAAACGGCCAGACGGGCCGCGTGCCCGTCCTGATGCCATTGAACTCTTCGTCGTACGGGTATTATTATCGGACGGATTTCGTGCGGATCGAGGGATTTGCCGCGCCCGAATCGGAAACTCCGGTGCCGGGGATCAACGTCGTCGGTAGGGGCACCGGCACCCACGTCCTCGGCATGAGCGAGGCGCTCGCAACCCCGATTTGGGGCACCCTGACAAAACTGTACAAGGACGCCGGGCAGGACCTCATGGGCAGTTCGGTTGACCTAGGCCTGCTCGGTGGCGACTGGCGCTCTCTCGTCGGCCTCGACCTCCTGTGGTTGACCGACGCCGAATACACCGCGCTCGACGCTCCCCGGCGGACCATGATTCATGATTGGGTCAGTCACGGCGGACGGCTCCACGTCTGCGCGCAGACGGCCGACCCTTCCCTGCGCGCGGGCGTCGGGTTACCCGAGACCGGGGACGAGGCAGACCTCGGTCTAGGGCATGTGCAGATCGTGCCCTGGGACGGCAAGCCCTTGCCGTTGACCACGGTGCAAAGCCTGACCGACGCGTCGCCGTCGGGGCGCGTCGATCCCTTGTTCGTCCAGGCGGACTGGCCAATCGTCCACGAGGTTGGCCGCATCCCGATCAACGCTCCGTTTCTGATCACGTTCATCGTTTTGTTTGCTCTGGTGGTGGGGCCGCTCAATTTATTCGTGTTCGCCCGCGCCGCGCAACGCCACCGGTTGTTTTGGACGACGCCGGTGATTTCCGTCGCCGCGTCCCTGCTGCTGGTCGGTTTCATCGTTTTACAGGACGGTTTCGGGGGGAACGGCCAGCGCGTGATGTTGTGCCTGCTCCTGCCTGACCAGAAGAAAGCGGTCGTCGTCCAGGAACAGGTGGCGCGTACGGGCGTGCTGTTTTCGAGGCAGTTCCGGATGACCGAGGACCTCGTTTTGACGCCGCTCCAACCCGACACGAACGAGGGCTCGCGCTCCTACGACCAGACCGACCGCAACTACTCCGGCGACTGGTTCGCCAGCCGCAGCGTGCAGGCGCAACGCGCGGAAGCCGTCGTCCCGAGCCGCGCGGAAATCCAGTTGCTCAACGCCGATGCCGCCCGCGACGGCGCGCCGCCGGTGGTCACGTCCAGCCTGCCGGCGGCCATCCAGGAAATCCGCTACGTGGATGCCGCCGGGCGTCGTTGGGTCGGGGACAACCTGCGCATAGGCGAGCGGATCACGCTGCGGCCGGGTGGGGAGGGAAAAGTGTCTCCCATCCCGCCTCTCGGCGGCAGCAAGGCCCTCGACTTCGACTTCGGCCAATTCTTGGACCGACGCGGATGCTTCGTCGCATTCGCATCGGACGGGCCGTTCTTTGACACGCTGCCTTCGATCCGCTGGAACAAACAATCGGCGGTCTTCGCCGGGACAGTTTCCGGGGCGCGCTGACCCACCGATGAATCCGCCTCCGCTCCCCGCGATGCCGACGCCGGCCGCCACGCCGCCCCCGCCGCCCGGCGCGGGCGAACCCATCATCTCCGTGCGCAACCTGTCGCGCAAATTCGGCAGGGTCGAGGCCGTGCGCGACGTGTCCTTCGACATCTTTCGCGGGCAGGTCGTCGGCTTCATCGGGGCCAACGGCGCGGGCAAGACGACGACGATGCGCATCATGGTCACGCTCGACCTGCCCACCACCGGCAGCGTGAGCGTCGCCGGTTGGGACGTGGTGAATTTCCCCTCCGCCGTCCGTGCGCAGATCGGCTGGATGCCGGATGCCTTCGGCGCGCACACGAACACGACCGTCTTCGAATACCTCGATTTCTACGCGCGGGCGTTCGGTTTTTCCTATTCGCAACGTCTCGGACGCATCGCCGAGGTGATGCATTTCACCGACCTGACGCCCATCGCCGACCGCATGATGAACAAGCTCTCCAAGGGCATGGCGCAACGGCTCTGCCTTGGCCGCACGCTGCTGCACGACCCGGAGGTGCTCGTCCTCGATGAACCCGCCGCCGGGTTGGACCCCAAGGCGCGCGTGGAGTTCAAGCGTCTCGTGCGGTTGCTCGCGGGCGAGGGGAAGACGATTTTCATCAGCTCGCACATCCTCTCGGAACTCGGCGAGATGTGCGACACGATGCTTTTCATCGACGGCGGCGTGGTGGTGCACCACGGCTCGGCCGAGAGTTTGCAGCACCGTCAGGACGGCGTGGCGGTCTTCGATGTCCACGTGCACGGCGCGCCCGACCTGCTGACGCAATGGGTGGCCGTCAACCCCGGCGTGCGGCTGCTGGATGCGCATAAACGCGGCGCGCGGGTGAGCTTCGACTCCGCCGAACCCGAGGCCGTCGCCGCGCAGCTTAAGCGGATGCTCCAGGACGGTCTGCTCGTGACCGATTTCCACCGGGAAAGCCGCAAGCTCGAAGACGCCTTCGTGGACATGCTCAAGAAGATTTGAACCCACCGCCGCCCGTGGAAAACGCCGCCCTTCCTCCGCCCACCATCCCGTTGTACGCGCCACCGCGCGCGGACTTCGCCGATTGGCTCAGCCCGATGCTCGTCAAGGAACTGCGCCAGGGCGTGCGGACGCGCGTTTTCGTTTTCCTGTTCATCCTGCTGCAAGTGTTCATGCTGCTGGACCTCGTGCTGAGTCTCATCGTCGCCGCCGCCGGGGAAAGCGCGTCGGACGGATCCTACTTTTTCTGGTTCATGGTGTCGGTGCCCACGCTGTTGATCCTCCCCGCCAGCGGGTTGGGCGCGGTCGGCAGCGAAATCCGCGGCAACACGCTCGAACTCATCTTCCTGACCCGGCTGACGGCCTTCCGGATCGTCGTCGGCAAATGGTGTGCGCTTTTCGTGCAGTCGCTCCTGCTCGTTTGCGCCGTGCTGCCTTATCTGGTGCTGCGTTATTTCATCGGCGGGGTGAACCTCGCCAACGAACTGCTGCTGCTCGGCGCGATGCTCCTCGGGTCCGCGCTGCTGATCGGGCTGGCGACCGGTCTGTCGGCGTTCCCGGCGCGCGTCGTCCGGCCGCTCGCGGTGGTGGGTGGTCTGGTCGCGTTCTATATCGGCGCGGCGTTTTTCTTCGGCGGCTTCGTGCGTGGAAGGATGACCTCCTCGCTGCCGGACCTGGCCTCGATTGGCACGGTGCTCGTTTGCAGTGTGATCCTGCTCCTGTTGATGCTCGAAGCGGGTGCGGCGCGCATTGCTCCGCCCGCGGAGAATCATTCCGGGGTGATGCGTTTGCTGGCGTGCGCGGGTCTGCTGGTGGCGTTGGTGGCACATTTATATTCACCCCGATCCGACGACGTGTTGTTCGGCGCGTTCGTTGTGGCGGTCGTCGTCTGTACGGTGGCCGTGTGCGAGCAACCGCGCGCGATCCCGAGCCTCTACCGGCCTTTCACGCGGTGGGGTTGGTTGGGGCGGCTGGCGGGACGGTTTTTTTATCCCGGCTGGCACACGGGCGTGCTGTACACGCTGGCGATGTTTGCGGTGTTTGGCGTGCTGTTGGCCAGGGAGAAAGCGCTCAGGTTCACCGGCAGCAACTGGGTCACCGACGGCCTCGTGTGGTTCGTCGCCCTGCTCGGCACGCTGTTGATGCCGGTGGCCTTGATCCAGGGTTTCCTGCGCCGCACGAACCGTCCGGCCGTCCTCTTTTGCGCCATCCAGACCGCCTGCCTGATCACGATCATTTCCTTCAACATTTGTGACAATGTCCTGCACACGTCCTACCGCGATCTGACCACCTTCGTCCCGCTGTGTGCCCTGCTGGCGGGACCCGCCGCCGGTGCGACGGAGAGCGATTGGCGTTTGCTCGAAGTCAGTGCGACGACGGCGCTCAGTGTGGTCGTTCTCCTGATCGCCAGCGTCCCCGCCTTCCGGCAGACGAGGCAAATGGAACGCGAAAGCCTCAACCTTCCCTCGCCGCCGAAAAATCCGCCGCGCACGGACCCGCCCGTCGATCCCCATGCACCGCTGGCCTGAAGACGCCGCGCTGCGTGCCATCCAGACGCGGATGCAGGCCGCCGCCCGGCGCGTGCGCCTGCCGTTGCGCAACCGCACCTGGCGCGGCGCGGGCGGCAACTGGCAGGGCGCGGGGGTTGGCAGTTCCATCGATTTCCAGGACCACCGGCCGTATCTGCCCGGTGACGACCCGCGCTACATCGACTGGCAGGCTTATGCTCGCACGGGTCATTATTCCATGAAGCTCTACCGCGAGGAGGTCAGCCCGAGGGTGGACGTGGCGCTGGACGTGTCGGAGTCCATGTTCTTCGACGACGCCAAGCGGGAGCGTTCGCTGGAACTGTTTTTCTTTTGCGCCGAGAGCGCGCTCCAGGCGGGATCGTCGCTGCGCTGCCACGCCGTCGGCCGGGCGGACAGCGTGCCGTGGACTCCCGGCGCGGCGTTGCGCGAGGCGGAATGGACGCGCGTGGGCGGTCCTCCGGTGCTCGGTGATTTCGCCACCGCCGCGCCGCCCGCGGCACCGGCCCTCGTGCGGGTCCCCTGGCGGCAGGGTTCGCTGCGCGTGCTGGTCTCCGACCTGCTCTTTCCCGGGTCACCCGAGCCGCACCTCGCGCTGCTGGCCGCCGCGAAAGGACGCGGCGTGGTGTTCGTGCCGTTCTGCCGGGCCGAAGCCGGGCCGGACCTGCGCGGCAACGTCGAGCTGACCGATTGCGAGACGGGCGGCAAACGCACGCAGCACATCGACGACGATCTTCTCGCGCGGTATCAGCGCAGCTACAACCGGCACTTTGAAATCTGGAAGGAACACGCGCGCCGGTACGCGGTCGTCACGGCGCGGGTCCCGGCCGAAGCGGATTTTCAAGCGGCGCTGCGGGCCGACGCCCTGCCCACCGGAGCGATTGAGTTGACGCACTGAGATGGACCTGAGTTTCGCCAATCCGGCCGGGTTCTGGGCGCTGCTGGCGTTGCCGGTCGTGCTCGGCATCCATTTCCTCCAGCGCCAGTCGCGCCGGGTGGTTACGAGCACGATGTTCCTCTTCGACGCGCTGAATCCCGTCAGCGCGCAGGGCAGCCGCGTGGACCGTTTGCGCAACTCGCTGCCGCTCTGGCTGCAACTCGCCGCCGTCGTCCTGCTCGCGTGGCTTCTGGCCGGACCGCGTTGGCTGCGGCGCGATTCGAGCCAGCGCGTGGTGGTCGTGCTCGACAGTTCGGTGTCGATGCTGGCGTTCCACGATGAACTCGCCCGCGGGCTGCCGTCGCGGCTGCGCTCGCTCGCGGGCACCGCCGCCCGGACGGAGTGGCGTTTGTTGGAAACCGACCCGGCGCGGCCCACGCTCTACGCGGGCGACGAACTCGCCGGCCTCCTCGCCGCGCTCGACCGTTGGACGCCGCACCTCGGCACGCACGATTTCGCCCCGGCGCTAAATGCCGCGCACGGTCTCGTGCGGGAAACGGGCCTCGCGCTGTTCGTCACGGACCGCCGAGCCGACGTGCCCGACGGCGTCGAGACCCTCGCGGTCGGTTACCCGTTGGACAACTGTGGGTGGGTCGGCGTGACTGTGGAGGGTGACCGTTGGCGTGCGCTCGTGCAGAATCATTCGGCTTCCGCGCAAACGCGGGCGTGGCATCTGGAGGCTGGCGGCGCGTCGAGCGCGGAAACCATGCTGACCCTCGCGCCGGGACAGATTCGCACGCTGGGCGGCGTGTTCCCGACGGGCCAGGACCGTTGCGAACTCGTCCTGACCGGGGACAAATTTCCCCTCGACGACCGCCTGCCGCTGGTGCGGCCCGCACCGAAACGGCTTGCGTTATACGTCGGCGGCGGGAAGGGAACGGAGGATTTTTTGCGACGGATCGCGGGCAGCGTTCCGCAGGCGGAAATCGTCACGGAACTGCCCAAAGCCGACGTGCGCCTGGATGTTTGGTCGTCCGGTCCTCCGGCCGCCGCGCACGCGATCCTGTTCGCGCCTCCGGCGGCGGACAGTACGACGTACCTGCCCGGCGAACCTCTCGCGGAAAACGACCCGCTGACCGCCGGGCTCGTTTGGAACGGCCTGCTTTGCAAACAAACGGACGCGATCCCGCCGCGGGAAGGAGACCGGACGTTGGTCTGGCAGGGTGATCGGGCGTTGATTTTCGTGCGCGGCAACCGGGCGGAACGCTCGCTGTTCATCAACTTCGACGTGCGGCAATCCAACGCCGACCGATTGCCCGCGTTCGTCGTGCTGCTCGACCGCTTCGTGGAAACGGTGCGCGCAGAGAAACCGGCGTTCGAGCGGCTCAACGTCGAGACCAACCAACTCCTCGACGTAGCGGGCGACCCCGCCGGACCGCCGTGGCGGGTGTCGAACGACGACGCAGCGTTGCGCGCGCCGTTCGCGCCGGGGTTCTTCGAGGTGAAGCAGGGAGACCGCGTGTTGCTCGACGCGGCGGCGCACTTCGCGGACGCACGCGAGGCCGATTTCAAGACGGCCGGGGCGGTTGATACGTTGGAGGGCAAGACCTCGCGGATGCTGGCGCACAACAGTCAGGAGGATTTCCTGTGGCCGTTCTTCGCGCTGGCGCTCGGGGCGGTGTTCCTGGCGAACTGGGCGGCGACCGGCCGGGGAAGCGACGCCCTGGCTGCCCGCGCAGAGGGAGGGTTGCCGGGATGATCCGTTTCGCCGCACCCGAGTGGGGGTTGCTTGTCCTGCTGTTGGTGGTCGTCGGTTTTGCGTGGCGGCGGTTGCGGCTCTGGCTGCCGCTGCGGGTGGTCTGTCTCGTGTTGCTCGTGTCGGCGTTGATGCAACCGCAGCTTCGCCGACTCAGCAGCGGGTTGGACCTGTGGGTGCTCGTGGATCGCTCGGCGTCGGCGGTGGACGGGATGACGCTGCGCCTCGGCGAATGGGAGACGCTCCTCGCACGCTCGAAAGGCCCCGACGACCGGCTGTTCTACGTCGATTACGCGGACGTGCCGGTGGTGCGTGCGGAGGGCACAGGCGATTATTCTGAAAGCGTGCAGGCCACCCGCACACAACTGGCCCTCCGGCACGCGCTCTCCCAGATGACCAGCGGCCGGGCGGCGCGGATCCTCGCGCTCACGGATGGGTTCAGCACGGAGGGGCTCGGCGACGTCGGCGAACGGCTGATCCGTCAACGGGTCAGTCTGGACTATCGTCTCGTGACGCCGCCGCTCGCCACGGACTACGGCGTCACCGATCTGCGCCTGCCCGCCCGCGCGCAACCGGGCGAGCCGTTCATCATCGAACTCGACGTGACCGGCACGCCCGACGCGACGGTGCCCTTCGTCGTCACGCGCGACGGCCATCCGCTGAGCACGGGCAAAGTCACCGTGCGCGGCGGCAAGGGACTGGCGCGTTTCACCGACCGCATCACCGTCGGCGGCGCGCACCGCTACCAGGTGCGGCTGACCCCGGCCGTGGATGCGCGCATCGGCAATAACCAGGCCGAAAACTGGATCGAGATCGTCGCCGGTCCCCGGCTGCTCCTGGTGACGAACTACCCGGAGGACCCCGTGGCGGGTATCCTGCGCAAGCAGGGCTTCGACGTGCAGACCACGACGGACCTGGGCGCGCTCAACGCCGGGAGCCTGACGGGCACGCGCGCGGTGCTGCTCAACAACGTGCCCGCGTACAAGCTCCCGGCGGAGTTCCTGTACGCGCTCGACGTGTACGTGCAGGTGCAGGGCGGGGGACTCTTGATGGCGGGCGGCAAGCAGTCGTTCGGCTCGGGCGGGTATTTCCAGAGCGCGGTGGACCCGCTCTTGCCCGTGTCGATGGAACTGCGCATGGAACACCGCAAACTCGCCGTCGCGCTGGCCATCGTGATGGATCGTTCCGGCAGCATGAGCGCGAGCGTGTCGCCGGGCGTCGAGAAAATTGACCTCGCCGACGAAGGGGCCGCGCGCGCCATCGGCCTGCTCGGGCCGCAGGACGCGGTGGCGGTGTTCGCCGTGGACACCGAGCCGCACGCCATCGTCCCCCTGACCCAGCTCGGGGCGGGCAGCCGCACCGGACTGACCGACGAGGTGCGCCGCATCGCCAGCGAGGGCGGGGGCATCTACGTCTACGTCGGACTGAAGGCGGGTTGGGAGGAACTCAAAAAATCGCCCGCCGGCCAGCGGCACCTGATCCTGTTCTCTGACGCGGCGGATTCCGTGGAGCCGGGCGACTACCGGGCGTTGATCGGCGAGATGGTTGCGGCCGGGACGACGATCAGCGTCATCGGCCTCGGCACGGAGAACGACAAGGACGCGGGCTTGCTCAAGGACATCGCCGAGCGCGGGGGCGGCCGGGTGTTTTTCAACAGCGACGCCAACTCGGTGCCCGCGCTCTTCGCCCAGGAAACGGTGGCGATGGCGCGCTCGGCGTTCCTGAAGGAACCCGTCGGCGTTAAACCCACCGCCGGGTGGCTCGAACTCGCCGCCAAGCCCCTGCCGTGGCTGCCGGAAGTGGACGGCTACAACCTGAGTTACCTGAAACCCGACGCCACGGCGGCGGCGTTTACGTCCGACGAGTACGCCGCGCCGTTGGTGTCGTACTGGCAGCGTGGATTGGGCCGGACGGCGGCGGTGTCGTTTCCGCTCGGCGGTGAATATTCGGCAAAGGTGCGCGGGTGGAGCGAGTACGGCGATTTTCTCCAGACGCTCGCGCGCTGGCTGATGGGCAGCGAGGTCCCGGCGGGGCTGGCGTTGCGTCCGCGCGTGGACGGTTCGCAGTTCAACCTCGATCTCCTCTACAGCCCCGCCTGGGAGGAGCGGCTAGCGAAGGACGCGCCGCAGGTCATGGTGGCCGACGGCGCGACCGGTCAGGCGCGTCCGCTGGTGTGGGAACGCCTGGAACCGGGACGGTTCCGCGCGAGCACGCCGCTGAAGCCCGGCCAGTTCCTGCGCGGGGCGGTGCAGGTGGGGCCGTATGCGCTGCCGTTCGGCCCGGTGGCGTCCGGCGTGGACCCGGAGTGGAACTTCGACCGCGCGCGGGTGGCGGAACTACAGAACGTCGCGCGCCTGAGCGGCGGCGGCGAGCGCCTCGACCTGAGTAAAATCTGGCAGTCGCCCCGGCAGGAGGAGTTCAACGCGGTGCGCGCGTGGCTGCTCGTGGCGCTGTTGATGGTGTTTCTCGTCGAGGTGCTGTGTACACGACTGGGTTGGCGGATGCCGATGTTCGGTCGGCGCAAGTAGCCCGCCCCATCCGGTTTTATCCGACCAGCTCCCCCCGACGTGAACCGAGCGCCCGGCGCGCCTCGGCCGCGTCCCGGGCGGGTGGCGCGCCGAACAAACGCCGGTACTCGCGGCTAAATTGGGATGCGCTTTCGTAACCCACGTCAAAACTGACCCGGCTGGCGTCCACCTCGCGGGAGAGCAGCAGGCGGCGTGCTTCCTGCAAGCGGATGCGCTTTTGGAACTGGAGCGGGCTCATGGCCGTCACAGCGCGGAAATGCCGATGGAACGAGGTGGCACTCATCCGCGCGGCGCGGGCCATTTCCTCAACGTGAATTTTCTTCTGGTAACGCTGGCGGATGAGATGGATGGCCCGGCTGATCTGCGATAATTGGCTGTCGGGCAACGCCATTTGCCGAAGCATCTCGCCGCGTGGACCGCACAGCAGGCGGTAGAGAATCTCCTTTTCGATCACCGGACCCAGCACGGGGATTTCTTGCGGCCGGTCCAGTAGCCGGAGCAAGCGCAAGAGCGGATCGAGCAAATCGGCTTCCAGCGGATTGACCGCCACCGCCTTCGAGACCGCACGTCCGCCGCCGGCGGGCGGCATCTCCAGGAGCAGCGCGGCGAGCGTGGCAGGCTCCAGCGCCAAGGTCAGGCCGAGACACGGCGCGGCGATCACCTGGCCACTGATCGGCAGGTCCAGCGAGGCGACGAGGTAGCAGTCCGGATCGTAGAAGAACTCCTCATGTCCCAAGAAGATGCGCTTCCGGCCGCGCGCGACGACGCACAGCAGCGGATGATACATCGCCGCCGACAGTTCGGTGGCGACGCTCGAACGTGACAGGGTCAACCGTGGCACGGCGGTCGGCGTCATGGGCTGGTGGCAATGCCGTTCGATGAGGGCGCTGAGTTCGCTCATTGGTTGCGCTATCCATCCGGCGGTTCGGCGGCGGGGTCAAACGGCCTGGTCGGATTGGGCAAGAACTTGGCAGCAATGGTCTACCCGGTCGCTGACGGGCGCTCTACGTTGATCCCATGAGCAACACCACCATGAACTATCAATTACTGGGCCGCAGTGGCCTGCGCGTTTCCGACCTGTGTCTGGGCACGATGACCTTCGGCGAGGACTGGGGCTGGGGCGCAGCCAAGGATGAGGCTCGCAAAATCTACGATGCCTACCGCGCGGCGGGCGGCAACTTCATCGACACGGCCAACATCTACACCAACGGCTCCAGCGAAAAGCTGGTGGGCGAGTTCATCAAAGGCCACCGCGAGGAAGTCGTGGTCGCCACCAAATACACCAACGCCGCCGCTGGTTTCACCGGTCAGCCCGGCACGGACGCCAACGCGGGCGGCAACCAGCGCAAGAACATGGTCCAGGCGGTCGAGGCCAGCTTGAAACGTCTCGGCACCGACTACATCGACCTCTACTGGCAGCACATCTGGGATACCATGACCCCGGTCGAGGAAGTCATGCGCGCCTTCGACGACCTCGTGCGCGCGGGCAAGGTGCTCTACGTCGGCATCTCCGACGCCCCGGCGTGGGTCGTGGCAAAGTCCAACACCCTGGCAGAACTTCGCGGCTGGACGCGCTACGTCGGCTTGCAAATCGAGTACAGTCTGCTGGAGCGCACCGTTGAGCGCGAACTCCTGCCGATGGCCAAAGACCAGCAGATGACCGTGCTGGCCTGGTCTCCCCTGCGCAACGGTCTGCTCACGGGCAAATACCTGCCGGAGAACGAAAAGGATTCCAAAGCGGAAGGTGCCCGGATGCACAGCGCGATGATGAAGGGCTTCGGCGCGGTGGAAGAGTCCACCCACGCGACCGTCCGGGAGATCGTGGCAGTGGGCAAGGAGGTCGGCGTCTCGGCGGCGCAGGTCGCCCTGGCATGGCTGCGGACCCGACAGGTCCCGGTAATCCCGATCATCGGTGCCCGCAAACTGACGCAAGTCGAAGACAACCTCAGCAGCATCGACGTGAAGCTCTCCGCGGAACAAACCGCGCGGCTGGACAAGGCCAGCGCCGTCTCGATGGGCTTCCCGCACGACTTCCTGACACGGGACCCGGTCAAGGCCATCGTCTTCGGTGGCCTGCGGGACAGGATCAAAGCCTGATCCCAGGCACGGTCCTCGCCGTCTCGCGCGGATGCAGTTTCGAGTCGAACGGCTGCCCCCTTCCAAAATCCGCGTGGGCGTGGCATCTTTCTAAGTCCGGCAGCCGCTCCGTTCACGAAGCAATTCAGACGTTCCCGCCGATGCTCACCAAGGCCCTCTCCCTCCTCGCAAAGTGGCCGTTGCTCCAGCAACTCCGGCACGGACTCGACGGCTCGGGGCTGGAGTCGATGTCCGACAAAACCCGCGCCATGCGTGCCCGGGTGACCGCCGACGGCGTGAAAACGTCGAAATCCATCTGCCCGTATTGCGCGGTGGGTTGCGGGCAATTGGTCTATCACAAGGACGGCAAGGTCGTTTCCATCGAGGGTGACCCGGACAGCCCCATCAGCCAGGGGAACCTTTGCCCGAAGGGTGCCGCGTCGCACCAGCTCGTCACGCAGCCCGACCGCGTGACGAAGATCAAATACCGCGCTCCGTATGCCACCGGATGGACCGAACTCGACGAGACGCAGGCGATGGACATGATCGCCGACCGCGTCTGGGCCTCGCGCAAGAAAAACTGGATCAGCCACAAGGACGGCATCCCGGTCAACCACACCGAGAACATTGCCCATCTCGGCGGGGCCACGCTCGACAACGAGGAAAATTACCTCATCAAGAAGTTGTTTACCGGCGGCCTGGGCATGGTGTGCGTGTCTAACCAGGCCCGAATATGACACTCCTCCACGGTGCCCAGTTTGGGTACTTCCCTAGGCAGAGGCGGGGCCACGACGGCCTTGCAGGATTTGGCGGACGCCGACTGCATCCTCATTTCGGGTTCGTCGATGGCCGAGGCGCATCCGGTGGGCTTTCGCTGGGTGATGAAGGCCAAGGAAAAGGGAGCGACGATCATCCACGTCGATCCGCGCTTTTCGCGCACCAGCGCGATGGCCGACCTGTGGGTGCCGATCCGCGCGGGCAGCGACATCGTTTTCTTCGGCGCGCTGGTTCGGCACGTCCTGGAAACGAATCAATATTTCCGTGACTACGTTCTTCATTACACGAACGCTTCCAATCTCCTGACGAACGCCTTCCGCGACGCCGAACACGGCGCGGGGTTTTTCTCGGGCTGGCAGGAGGAAGGGCAGCATTACGACGAGACGAGTTGGGCGTTCGAGGGCGGGCCGGACCCGTCGTCCATCGTGCGCGACCCGACGCTGGAGCACCCGCGTTGCGTGTTCCAGGCGCTCAAGCGGCACTACCAGCGGTACACGCCCGAAATGGTGCAAACGGTCTGCGGCATCCCGCCCGAGTTGTTCAAAAAGGTGGCCGATGCGCTGACCGCGAATTCCGGCCGCGAGCGCACGACGGCGCATTGCTACGCGGTCGGTTACACGCACCAGTCCAAGGGTGTGCAGATCATCCGCTCGGTGGCGGTGTTGCAACTGTTGCTCGGCAACATCGGCCGGCCGGGCGGCGGCATCCTGGCGTTGCGCGGGCACGCGTCCATCCAGGGCTCGACCGACATCCCGACGCTCTACGATACGCTGCCGGGTTACCTGTCGATGCCGACGTGTGACGAGAAGAGCAAGGACCTGGGCAGTTACCTCAAGACCTACACGCAGGAAACCGGGCTGTGGCACGACACGCCCAAGTACGTGGTCAGCTTGCTGAAGGCGTACTACGGCAAGCGCGCGACGAAGGAAAACGACTTCGGCTTCGAGTGGCTACCCAAGCTGACCGGGGACCATTCGCATTTTCCGTTCGTCATGCGGATGTGCAACCACGAGGTGGACGGGTATTTCATCATGGGGCAAAACCCGGCCGTGGGTTCGCAGAACGCCCGGCTCCAGCGGCAGGCCCTCGCACGGGTCAAATGGCTCGTGGTGCGTGACCTCGTGGAGATCGAGAGTGCGTCCTTCTGGTACGCCGCGCCCGAGATCGAGCGCGGCGAGATGAAGACCGAGGACATCGCCACGGAGGTGTTCCTGATGCCGGCGGCGTCGCACGTCGAGAAGGAAGGTGCTTTCACCAACACGCAACGCCTCCTCCAGTGGCGCGAAAAAGCGGTCCAGCCGCCCGGCGATGCCAAGAGCGAGGCGTGGTTCATCCACCAACTCGCCAAGCGGCTCATCGCTAGAGCCCTGGAGTCGAGCGACCCGATGGACGAGCCGCTCCGCGCGCTGGACTGGTGGTATCCTGAAAACGAGGAAGGCGAGCCGGAAGCCGAAGCGATCCTGGCCGAAATCAACGGTTGGAAGACAGCCCCCGAGTCCGAGGATGCTCCCGGCGTGGTCCACGCACGCAGCCGGAACGGGCATTTGCACCACGGCAAGCAACTCGACGATTACCTCAAGCTCGCGGACGATGGTTCGACCGCTTGCGGCTGCTGGATTTACACGGGCTGTTATGGTTCGGACGAGGTGAACAAATGCCACCGCCGCGAGCCGCACGGACGCTACGGGCACGGGTGGGGGTTCGCGTGGCCGAGCGACCGGCGCATCATCTATAACCGCGCCAGCGCCGACCCCGAAGGCAAGCCGTGGAGCGAACGCAAAAAACTGGTCTGGTGGGACGAAAAGGAAGGCAAGTGGACCGGCGACGACGTGCCGGATTTCCCGAAGGACAAAAAACCGGGTTACCGTCCCGAGCCCGGCGCGAAGGGTCTCGACGCCATCGCGGGCGACACGCCGTTCATGCTGCACTCCGACGGGAAAGCGTGGCTCTTTGTTGCCAAGGGTTTGGCCGATGGTCCGATGCCGACGCATTACGAGCCGATGGAATCGCCGGTCAGGAACGCGCTCTATGCGCGCCAGACCAATCCCGGCATCAATTGGTTCAGCCGGCCCGACAACAAATTCTCGCCGCCGGACGATCCGCGCTTTCCGTTCGTGCTGACGACCTATCGGTTGACCGAGCACCACACGACAGGGGCGATGAGCCGGTTCCTGCCGCACTTGAACGAACTCATGCCGGAGCTTTTCGTGGAAATCTCGGTCGAACTCGCGGCCGAACTCGGCGTGTTGAACGGCGACCACGTAGTGGTTGCCACCTTGCGCGGGGCGGTCGAGGCGCGGGCGCTCGTGAGCCGACGGATGCGTCCGTTGATGGTCGAGGACAACCGGCGCATCCACCAGATCGCGCTGCCGTACCACTGGGGCTATGCTGGACCGATCAATGCGCGCGGTGGGATCGTCAACGATCTCATCGCGATCAGCGGCGAGCCGAACGTCACCATCATGGAGTCCAAGGCCCTTTCCTGCACGGTCATCCCCGGCAAGATGCCAGCGGGCATTGCGGGGCACGAGTTTTTCGAGAAGATTTCACCGCCGGACGATCCGATCGTGGAACATCCCGAACAAATGCCGCCTGGCTACCATTACCACGGCAAGTTAGGCTCCGAACACGGGCAACAGGGACAACCGCAATAATGAACGATGAATCATCCCGTCGCGCGAGCGGCGCTCCAAACAAGGTAGGGATGCCTCTCCGAGGCAGTCCCAAATGTTTCTGGAAAACGCTGGAAGGAACGCAAGAATTTCCAATCTAATCTAGGGACTGGCTCGGAGAGCCATCCCTACCTTTATTACGATGATCGGCGAAGGCATCCTTTCCACCAACCAGCGCAAGCATTCCTACGTGCAGGAAGGCCGCACCGTCGGTTTCTACACCGACCCGACTCTGTGTATCGGCTGCAAGGCGTGCGAGGTGGCCTGCAAGGAATGGAACGGGGTGCCTGACGATGGCTTCCACTGGAGCGGCAATTCATACGACAACACCGACGCGCTCGGAGCCTCGACGTGGCGGCACGTCCTGTTCGTCGAGCAGGACCGCGCGC
>CAZZYS010000008.1:0-35452 GCA_964658285.1 uncultured Verrucomicrobiota bacterium | reverse complement strand
ACCTGGATGCCGACGTGGCGAAATGGCAGACGCAACGGACTTAAAATCCGTTATCCCGAAAGGGGTGTGCGGGTTCGAGTCCCGCTGTCGGCAAGCACTTTACAATTGGAAACGCGGTCCCTCACGGGACCATGCCTGACCAAACTTTGACCAATCCCCCCGCAGAGGGGGAAACGGTCCCCGGACGCGAACCGGGCGAAAAAACCAACGGATTTTTACCGCCGACCCGCGCACCGCTCTGGTGCCGGGAAGGCTGCGGCACGATCTGCGAGCGTCACGGCCCTGGCTGGCGTTGCCCGGCCTGCGGCGTCACCTACCCGCTACGCGCGCCCGCGTCCGTCCGTGCGTCCGCGCCCGCGAGGGGAAAGGGACGTAAATGAGTGCGACGGACTCGGCACGCGCCGCGATCCCGGCGCACCTGCTACGGCTCATGGGTCCCGCAGACCGCCTGCGCTATTCCCGCGACGACCTGCGAGCCGCAGACGCGCCCGCCGCTGCCCTCTCACGTCCGCCCGCGCCCGACTTGACCGGCGTGTCCGTCGATTTGTACCGCGAGGAAATCCGCTTGCAGGGCGAAATCTTGTCCTGGTTGCGCGAGAACGGATGCGAGCCGGGGTATGCGCGCCCGGATCGCAAAAGCACCCTTCCTCTCGGCTGGCCGGACATTTTCTTCGCGGCTCCCCGCACAGGCAAAGCGTGCGCGGTCGAGGTCAAAACGCCTTCCGGGAAGCTCTCGGATGAACAAATCGAAAAAATTTCTTCGATGCGGAAAGCGGGGTGGGTTGTCGAGGTCGTCCGCTCGCTCGCCGATGTGCAGGCTTTTCTCGCCTCCGTCGAAAGCGGCTCAACCTGAGCACCATGCAATAGTCGGGCAACGTCACTTCTAACGTCACTTATCAAGTGACTATCACTTCACAATGAAGTGAAAATAAAGTGAAGAAAAAACAACGCAAGTAGTGCGTAGCGCACTACTTGCAAAAAAAGTTAGTGGACTGGTAGTTCACACCATAGGAAGATTCTCACGCGGCGGAAATCCGTCGCAAAACAGCACATGCACAAACAAGAAAACGAAGGTCAGACCGCCGGCCAGCGGGACGACCATTTCACGCCAGCCGACCTTCGGCTGCGCGAAGCAATCATGCAGGCCCTTCCCGGTGCGGTCATCGGCGAGTTGGGTCTTGTCGAATACGCACCCGGCGACGGGCGCGCCATCCTCATCCACTCGCAAGCCTGCGCCGGTCCTACTTGGGGACCGATCCGCGAACAGATCGACTGGTTCATCGGCGCGGGAATCCGCGTCATCACCTGCCGTTCGGTTGCCGCCGCGAGCACCGCCGCCGCTGCGCTCTCGAAACCTGTCCACCGCTCGCGCCGGGAGGGGTGCCGTAAATGAATCCCGTTGTCCAACCTTCCTTTTGGTCCGACCCGGAAATCGAGGTTGCCAGCGCGGAAACGAAACTGGCAGTGCTTTGGCTTATCACGAATAGCCAGACCTCGATCATCGGCCTGTGCCGCGCGACGAGTAAGCGTTTCGCGTTCGAGACGGGCTTGCAGCCGGAAGCTCTCGCGGAAGCGTGCTCGCAGTTGCCAAGGATGCTTTGCGCGTCGTCCGAAGGTGTCTGGATTCGCAACTACATCCGGCACCAGTTCGGCAGCGGCGAAAAATTGACCAGGAACAACTGCTTTCGCTCGATTTCTTCGGCGTTCGAGCAAGTCCGGGATGAGGCTCTGCGCTCTGAGATTTCTTCGGCGTATCCTGAATTTGGAAGCCCTTCACAAGCCCTTACTAAGCCCTTGCCTACCCCTTCGGAGGGGTTGGAGAGGGGTTAGAGAAGAGAAGAGAAGAGTAAGAGTACAGAAGAGAAGGGAATGGAGGATAACCAGCAGAAGGAAGAAGAACCAGCCAAGCAGTCCGAACTTCCGATCCTGACCGCCCTTTCCAATCCGAACCCGCAGGACGAAAAGAAAGCCGCCCTGCGCGCCATCGCTCCCCGCGTCGGGGCCATCATGCACCGCCGCCCGGAAACCCGGTGGAGCGAAAAAGAAAAAGCCGCGCTCGCCGCCCTCTACCCGCTGCCGGATGAGGACGTGAAGCTCATCGAGGATTACTACCGCGCCCCGATCCCGGAGGACAAAAACTTCCGCCGCCGCGACCTCCTGACGCTGCTCAATAACTGGCCCGGTGAACTCGACCGCGCCCGCCGTCACTTCGGCAGCACGCAACCCGCCGCGCCTGTCGGCTCCGTCCGCATTGACCGATGGGGCAACGAAATCCGCAAGCGCGATGCCTACGCCGTCGCGCCCGCCCCGCAACCTCAACCCGCAACCCGCACCGCCTAACCCCATGCAGCCCATCAAGATTGACCCCGTTGCGCTTTTTGCGTCCGTAGATTGCACCTGCATCCGGTGCAAGAAATCCTTCACCTTCCTTCGGAGGACGGCTTCGGCGTCGAAATTCGCCCCGACCGTCTGCGGTGAGTGCGCCGACGCCGAAATGCTGCGTCTGCGCGGACTCGCCGGCCCTACCGTCAAGGACGACGCGGCGACCGCTCGCCTCGAACGCTGGCTGGCCGTTTGCCCGCCGCTCTACCGGCTCGCCGGTGATCCCTTGCCGCCCGGCACGCCGCCGGACGCCGCCGACGAAATGACGCGCCCGGACCGCCTTCCGTCCGCACTGCTCGGAGACGCGCTCGGCTGGAAATGGGGATCGCGCGGACTCGGACTGGTCGGCACGTCGGGCCTCGGCAAAACGCGCGCTATGATGCTGCTCGTTCGGCGGCTCGTCATGGACGAAGGCCGGGACGTGGAGGTCGTCGCCGAAACCGAACTCGCCGAAGCGGTGGTCGCTCTTGCGATGGCGGACAGTGCGGCCCTGGCGCGCCGGCTCAAAAGGCTTTGCGAAGTCGAGGTCCTTTTCCTCGATGACCTCGGCCAAGGCCGGATGAGTGATCGGGTCGAGGCGGCCCTTTGGCACATCGCCGAGACGCGGACCAAATTTTTCCGCCCGACGCTCTGGACGGCGCAGTCGAACACGGAAAACGGCTTGCACGGCACCACAGGGAATCGCCGCCGAGCCGACGCCATCGAACGCCGGCTCACGCAGTTCTCGACCGTCTGCGAGTTCTAACACACCGCCCATGCCTTACCCTGTCGCCGCCTCCGAGGCAAAGCCCGCCCCGGCTTACGTCGCCGAAGCTCTCACGAAAGCCGGCTGGACTCGCGTATCGAAGTTCACCTGGACGCGCCCCGTAAGCGGCTGCCGTCACTCCTGGCCCGTCGCGGACTGGATGCGCCGGACGTGCCCGGAACTGCCGCCGCTGCCGCCTGCGCCCGCACCGCAGAAATGGGTCCGCCGCAAACGCGGGCACCCCTGGCGCGACGTGACGCACCGAGCACGCCCCGAACTTGCCCTGCTATGAGCCGAACTATCGAACAAGACTGGCACCTTTTCCGCGACGGCCCGCTTGCGGACACGCTCGCAGACCTCGACCCGGAGGCCGCCGAAATCATCGCCGACGTGGCCCGCCATGCCTACTACCTCGGCGCACTCGCGCAGCACGAGCGGCTGGCAAGCGTCATCGCTACCCGTTCCCCGCGCCGCCGCTTGGCCGCGCTCGATGAGACAACCGCCGAACTGGCGGAATACCGGCAGCACACGCGAGGAACCGCCGCGCAGATCGAGGACTGATTTTCCGCCTTACCCCTGGCCGGCAATCAATCCTGACCCATGCTTGTCCTATACGCTTCCGACATTCACGCCCCGTTTCACGATAAATCCGCCGTCGAATTGCTCATCGCCTTTACCCGCAAGGTAAAACCCGATGTGATCCACTTGGGAGGGGATACCGTCGATTTTTATGCGGTTTCGAGCTACGACAAGGACCCCGCCCGCAAGCTGAAACTTCAACACGAAATCGACACCGCGAAAGGTATCATCCGCCGCCTGCGGGAAGCCGCGCCGAACGCCCGGATGGAGTTCCGCGAGGGAAACCATGAGTTCCGCCTGCGCCGATTTTTGAATCAGTCCGCCGAAGTTTTGAGCGTCCTGGATTGCCTCTCGCTTCCGTCGCTGCTCGACCTGCCGGGGATGGAATGTCGCTACCTCGAAAACAAGCAGTTGTGCAAGCGAGGGAAACTTTTCTACATGCACGGCGACGAAGTGCGGGCGGGCGGAAGTCACCCCGCGTTCACCTTGTTTAACAAGTTGAAAAGCAACCTGATTTTCGGGCATTTTCACCGCGCCGGATCACACATTTTCCGCGACTTCGGCGGCACGACATACGGCGCGTGGGCTGCCGGTTGCCTTTGCGATTTGCACCCGACCTACGCCGCGCACAATCAGTGGTCGCACGGGTTTGTCGTCGTGGAATACTCAAAAACGGGTCGGTTTCAGGTCGAGCCGGTCCCGATCACGAAAAAAGGCCGCGTCTCCGAGTGCATGTGGCGCGGCAAGACCTTCACCGCAACCGCAGGACCGAACGAACGCCACTAACCCGCCGCCTATGATCCCCGACCGCGAACACCCCGAATTGCTCTCCGCTTGCATGGACGCCCGCACGGCACCCGAAGCCCTGCGCTTGCCGTCATGCCCGACCATCGCCCGTCGTGCCGTCGCGTGCCGGCTTGCTCACGCAGGCTGGCGTCCAGGCCGCATCGCTGCCACTCTCGGCGTCACTGTGCGGACGGTCCGCCGCTGGGCGAGCCTTTGCCCGGCTCGATTCGACACGAGGGCGTGGCGTCCGCCTGCGGGAATCAGCGACACGCCGATGGGCCGCAAGCTGCGCCGCTGTCGTGACCTCGCGCTGCCGGCCTGAAAAGATTTCGGGGCCGGGCAACCGAAGCCACCCGACCCCTACTTGGTATCTAAAACAGCTAATGGGCATCATCATTGATGCCCAAGGGCATCAACTTATCTCCGGTTTCTGTAGTGCCGCTTTCTCGTGACCCTGCCTTTGTAGTCGCGGTCATATTCCGTGACGGAATCTGGCTGGCTAGAATTGCAAATGTACCCGATCAAGCAGATTACGAAGATTATTGCGAGTCCGTCCATGTGTTGTTTTTCAATGCGATCCCGTGTGAAATCGCGGCGTTGATCCTGCCGCCCAACGCCAGGAAAGTCAAGAAATAGCCGTCCGCTTCCGGCGGCCCTCGCTCGCGCGAAAGAGTGCCGGGGATTATGCGGGAAGCGATGCCCCGCAAAGCCCCGACGAAGAAGCAGGCACAGGAAGTACCGCCGCCAGCCGGCGACGTTGCCGTCCACTGCGCTCACACCCGCATGGTGGACGTTGCCGACCTCACCGGCAATCCGCGCAACCCGAATAAGCACCCGGACCGGCAGATCGCGCTTTTAGCAAAGATCATTCGGCACCAGGGCTGGCGGTCGCCGGTCGTCGTGTCCAATCGGAGCGGCTTCGTCGTCAAAGGGCACGGACGCTTGCAGGCTGCCGCGTTGCTACAGGTCCAGAGCGTCCCCGTCGATTATCAGGACTACGAATCCGAGGGCGCAGAATGGGCGGACCTCATCGCGGACAACCGGATCGCGGAACTGGCGGACCCGGACGCGGACCTGCTCGCGTCGATTCTCGGCGACTTGCAGAGCGAGGGAGAAATCGACCTCGACCTGACCGGCTTTGATGAAGCCGCACTCGCCGACCTGCTCGACCAGAACGAGGCAAAGCCCGGCGAAGGGTCGGACGCGGAAGCACAGACGGACCGCGCCGACGAACTCGCGGTCAAGTGGGGCGTGAAGCAGGGGCAAATCTGGCAACTCGGAGAACACCGGCTCGCGTGCGGCTCCTGCGGTGATCCTGACCTTGTGGCGCGCCTCACCGAAGGCGACGGGCCTTTCGCCGCGATTCTCTCCGATCCTCCCTACGGGACGAACCAGCCCGGCGTGCCTCACGACAGCCCCGAAGAACTCGCGGACGTGCTCGCGGGCATGATCGAGGTTGCCGCCGACCGCGTGACGGACGCGGCGATGGCGTTTTTTCAATCGCCGCGCACGTTCCCGGCTCTTTTGGCGACGGTCGCGCAACGCTCGGAATGGAAGTTCGAGCGGCTGCTTTGGCTCTATAAGCAGGCGCAGACGACCTACCCCTGGCGCGGGTGGTTGATGACCTCGGAAGCGATCCTCGTTTTCTCAGCCGGCGACCCGCACTGGAACGATGTTTCGCCCTACTCGCACGACACCTACCTCGTGGCCGAAGTGTCCGGCGAACTCGCACCGGATGCCGGCTGGCACGGATCGGTCAAGCCGCTTGCGGTGGTGTCCGACCTCTGCGCCCGCATCTGCAAGCCGGGCGATCTGGTCTATGAGCCGTTCTCCGGCAGCGGAACAACCCTCATGGCCTGCCAGAACGTCGGACGCCGTTGCCGCGCCGTCGAAATCACGCCTGAATATGCCGCCGTGGCAATCGAGCGGTTTTTCACCGCTACCGGCATCGTTCCCGTGCGCCTCAGTACCGCCGACGATCAATCTGAACCCGTCCGCCTGCTTGCCGCATGACGAAAGGACGCCCCACGAAAATGACGGCGGAAGTCGTCGCAAGACTCGCCGCCGCGATTGCCCTTGGCCTCACGGACGAGGAAGCCGCTGCGCTCTGCGATATTGACGACCGGACGCTCACGCGCTGGCGCAAAAAGCCGGAATTTTGTCGGGCGGTACAAAAGGCGACGGCTACCCGCACCGCAAAGAGGATCAACCGAATCGAAGAAGGGAAAAGTGGCTGGCAAGGAACCGCGTGGGCACTTGAGCGGCTGCACGGTCAACGATTCGCGCCGCCGAAGTCAACCGCAGCCGTCGAGCACTCTGGCAGCGTTGGAATGGTCCTCACTGCGGGCCTTGCCGGTGAGATTGCCGCCGCCCGATCTGCGCGTCCGATCCAGACCACGCCGACGCCTGCGCTCACCGAACCGGAGGTCATCGCCGAATGAGCGCGCCCGCGAAACCTGCCGCCGGTGCGGCGCAACCTCTCGACCTACTGCCGTGCCCGCACTGCGGCGGCTATGCGACCGTGTGCGCCACCGGGCACGGGTACTGGAAGTGGAAGATTGCCTGCGGGAATTGCTACTGCTCGACGGATGCCTACGCCGACGGGCACGAGACGACGATGCAGGCCGACTGGAACCGGCGCGCACCTGCGCCCGCGTCCGTGGAGCCTGTGAAAAAGCCGTGCCCGGTCGTCCGTGTGCGCTCGCGCGATGAAGCCCGGCGCATCGTGTTCGCAGACATTTACGGAGTGACCCAGGAATGAGCGCGAAACCCCGTAAAGCCGACCGGACGCGGCACCCGCTCGACCTCACGCCGGCGGAGTTTGCACGTCACTTGCTGAAAATGCCGTTATACGGCTGGCAGGAAGCGATCCTCACAGACCTGGACCAGCCGGGCGCGTACAGCTTGCGAGCGGCGAACGAGTCCGGCAAGACCTCGACCATTTTCCTGCCGTTTATCCTCTGGTTCCTCACCGTTTTTCCTCGCGGGACAATCGTTTCCACCGCAGGCGTTTATCGTCAGGTCCGCACGCAACTTTTTCCGAAGATTCGGCAACTCGTGCCCGGCTTTCAGGGTTGGGAGTGCGGAGAGGCGACGCTTTACAACGGACGCGGCGGCTCGGCTATCGGATTTCGCGCAACTGACGCCGGCAAGTTTGAGGGCTACCACGGCAGCCCTAGCGAACCTCTCGCTATCCTCGTGGATGAAGCGAAAACCGTTGCCGATGACATTTTTACGGCTGTTGCAAGGTGCCGTCCGCAATGGTTACTCATGGCGTCGTCACCGGGCGAAAGTCATGGTGAGTTCTACCGCAGCCAGACGAGCCAGAGGCAATTTTACAAGTGCTACAAGGTCACGGCTTACGATTGCCCGCACATTTCCGCCGCGCAGATCGAAAGAGACATTGCAAAATGGGGCAAGGATCACTGGCTCGTTCGCAGCATGATCTTCGCCGAATTTACGCGCTCGGAAGAGGCGGGTGCGGTCGTGCAACTCTCGGACGCGGAACGGGCTATTTTCGCCCCGCCTGAGTTCGTGCCGGATGACAGCGTGAGTGCATTTTGCGACTTCGCAGCCGGAGGCGATGAGAACGTGGTTGCCGTGCGTCGCGGAAACCGCGTTCGCGTGATTGCGGCATGGCGTGAGCGCAACACGATGGCAGCCCGTGACACTTTCGCGGGCATTTTTGAGCGCGAGGGCCTGCTACCGGGCCAGATCGCGGGTGACAACGGCGGACTCGGCACGGCGATGATTGACGCCCTGGCGGAAGTCGGCTGGCCTATCAGCCGTTTCAATTTCGGCGCACAGGCTTACGACGATTCGCAATTTGCGAACCGTTCCGCCGAAATCTGGAACGAGTTCTCCGCCGATGTGAGGCGCGGCAAATGGATCATCGAGGACGCGACAGACTCGACCGCCGACGACCTGCTCGCGCAGCTTTCCGGGCGCAAAAGCCGGCGTGACTCAAAGGGCCGGCTGGCTCTCGAAAGCAAGGAAGACATGAAGGGACGCGGCCTCACGTCGCCGGATCGCGCGGACGCGGTGATCGGTGCTTGCTGCAACAACCCGGCAGCCTTCCGGGTCATGCTGATTTAACGGATACTTTTATGGGATTACTTGATCGCATTTTCGGAACCAGCGACGGACTCGACTCCGCCGAACGCATCCTGGCGGGTAGCGGCTCTGCGCCTGAAACCGTCGCCAAGGCCGGACCGCCCGCACCAGGGCCGGTGTCGCTGCTCACGCACCCTTTTCTTCGCGGTGAGTCTGACACGGGCAACGGTCGCGGCCTCGCCAAACCGTTCGAGAAGTCGGCATGGGTCCAGAGGGCGATCAAGCACGTTTCCGAGCCGATTTGCTCCGTCCCGTTGCGGTTCGCTACGCAGACGCAGGACGGGCTAAAAACCTTCGTCAATCCGACGCTCGCGGGCTGGTGGAACTGGCCGGCAATCGGGCCGCAGGGTCCGCTCTCGCTCGCGCAAGTTGTCGAATCGTCCGTGGGCTGGCTCAAGCTGCGGGGTGAGTTCTTCTGGTTGCTGAGTGACAACTGGCTGATTCCCGGCGCAGTGCGCGATCCGTTCGTGATCGGTCGCCCCGATTCGCTGCGCGAGGTCGTTTCGGCGGACGGCGGAAAACTGCTCGGCTGGCAGTTCCGCGACGCGAAAGGCACGGATCACGTTCTGCTGCCGGAACAAGTCGTCCACGTCGCCTTGTGGAATCCTTATCACGCGATCCGGGGTTGCCCGGAATACGCATCCGCGCAGGTCGCCGCAGAGGCCGACTATTTCGCCGCCGAGTTCCAGCGCAACCTCTCGAAATCGAACGGCGACCGTGGACCGATCATCACGAGCAAGACGCAGCTTTCGCAGGAGCAGGTGGCGCAGATCGAAGCGTCCCTGCGTGCGAAAAAGCGGGCGGCACAGACCGGCGAACTCAAAACGACGTTTTTGGCGGGTGACGTGCAAGTCCAGGACCCGCAGATCGCGCAGGCGGACGCGGAGTTTATCGCGGCTCGCATCGAAAACCGGAAGGAAATCTACATGGCCTTCGGTGTACCGAGCAGCTTTGCCGAACAAAAGGCGAGGGCGACCACCGCGCACGAGTCCGACCGCTTCGTCCTGTTAGAAGATACCTGCATCCCGACCTCGACGCGCGTTGCCGCGCCCGTCGCCATGCTCTCGATGCGGTTGCTCAATATCGACCCTCGCGGGCCGCAGGCGTTGCGCGCTTACTTCGATTTTCAGCAACATTCAACGATGCTCGCGGCCCGGACGGAGCGCATCGAGGCCGCGCAGAAGCTCTGGCAAATGGGGATGCCGTTCAAGGACGTGAACACGTTCTTAAACCTGCAAGCCCCTGCGTTTGCCGGCGATGACCAGTCCTTCCTACCGTTGCAGATTCAGACGCTCGCAGAAGCGCAAACGGTACAGCCTGCGCCCGCGCCCGCGAAGAAGCCGAAGGGCGGAAAGGATGACCCGGACGACGACCCGACGGAGAACGACGACGACCCCACGCAGTTGATGATCCGGGCACTGCTCGCGCCGGCTCCATCGCTCCTGGAACGTGCCCTGGCGTTGCCCGTCGCCGAGCCGCAGCCCGTACCGCTTGACGGTCCCGCCGTGCCGCCCGTGCCGGAAGTCCGCACGACGCCCGAACCGGGCACGGATGAAGCCGCTCGCAATCAGGCGTGGTCGCGCCAGATGAAGATGCGCCGGCCTGCCGAAAAGCTCATGCAGAAGGCCGTTGGCCGCGTCATTTTCGCGGCTCGCGGTGAAGTCCTGCGGAAGATCGAAGCGACCGGCAAAAAGGCTGCCGTCGTACCCGTGCAAAAGGACGACGACGATAAAAAAGCCGATGATCCGACCGCGCCCGTGCCGCATCCCGGCAAGCCCGCCGACGTGCTTTTCGACCCGCAGACGTTCGCGCAACAGATGCAGCAGGCGGTCGAGAAAATCAGCCGGCACACGATCCAGACTGCCGGCGACGAATGGCGCGATGAGGTCGGCGTCGAGGACCCGTGGGTGGTGCCGGCGTCAACCGTGCTCAACGCCCTGCGTGACCGCGAACCGCTTATCCGCAACGCCTCGGATGAGATTTTCGAGTCGATCAAGAGCACGCTTGAGGAAGGCTTCCAAAACGGCGACACGACCGCCGAACTTGCCGACCGCGTGCGGGCTGCGTTTAACGGAATCAGCGACGACCGGGCGCAGGCCATCGCCGTCACCGAAACCGGCGCGGCTTACTCAACGGGCCGCGAGGCGAGCGCAAAGGATGCCGGCTACAAGACCGCCGAGTGGCTGTCCTCGCGTGACAGCAAGGTCCGCCCGACGCACAAGGCCGCAGACGGGCAAGTCGTGCAAGCCGGCCAAGAGTTCACGGTCGGCAATGATCGCATGACCAGCCCGTGCAACGGATCGCTCGCGGAAGAAAACTGCAACTGCCGCTGCGTTGTCCTCTACCGTCCCGGCAAACCCTAATCAGTGCCGCCTCTGCTCGCGCTGACCAAATCTTCTTGCGCTCGGTAAATGCTCATCATAAAGAGACAGAGTGAACAGATGTGATGCAGCCGAATTTGCCGACATACTGTTCGAGATATTTGTCGTCAAACAGCAGCCGGATTTTCTTAGCTGTGTCCTCGAAGAAAATCCGAAGGTCGAAACCACCGGCTTCGATAGACTGAGATTTGGATTGCTCGTTTCTGCGGTCATTTTGAGCCTGCAATTTAGCACGAGTCCGAAGGAGATTGTTTCGGTGACGGCACGTCGGCTGACGGAGAAAGCTGACCTGTACGCGAAAGCAGTGTGGTCGGACAAGTCTTTCGGCGATCAGTTGGTGATGACGCTCGGCATATACCATGACTGCGTTGTGCAAACGAAGGAGAAAGGAAGACCATCGCTTGTGTGGCTCAGTAAGGTTCTCGAAGCCGTCGGCATGGTAGTAACTAACGCGATAACCCTTATCATGGTTGCGGATCAACTGATGAACAACTTCATCGGCATTGCGGGGGCGATAAAGGATACGGAAGTGGTCTAAGACATGACGGCCCCTGCCGTTCGCCGGAGCGCGTGGTCAGGGGTGCGGCGACGGGACTGGGACGGTGGGAGCGGGAGGATTGGGCGATGTGGACGGTGATAATACTGACGGTGCAGGATGCGTGGCACTCTTACTCTGCTCAAGTGCAAGAACGCGCTGAGCTAGGTCGTCGGGTGAGTGCGCTGGAAAGAATCTGGTCGCAAAGAACGCCGACCAAGCCGCCAGTGCCGACACAATAGCTACACACACTGCAAAAGACGCCTTCCGCCTTGCAGCTTTCTGACGCTGGGAAAGAACTCGTTCTGCATGAATGAAGTGAGGATTGTCGGTATGACCAAAATAATGCGTCACTGCCGCTTTAAGGTGCTCGTCGGACCAGTTGTCGTGTTCGCTTATCATAATTCGTACATGTTGCCAACCGTAGTCACCCCTGACGAACTCAAGCTCAGCGACGGAGGCTGGTGAGGCAAGACTCGGAATACAGAAAAAGCCCAACCGCCGGCTTCCGTTTGCTGGCACGCGCTCAGGCGAGATTCATCGAATCTTGGCGAGGACGAAAAAGGGCTGCTTTCAGTTTTGCGGCACCGATGCCGGCACCTACCTGAAAGCGTATGAGTTCCTCACGCTCTAAATCTATTATCCAGGGGTTCGTTAGAACCTTCTTCCAGAATGACCATTGACTACATTTCTTTCCGTAGCGTTTACCAAATGCGTCGGCGCGCTCGTGGGATGAGAAGAGAAGAATGACATGAACATGGGTGCTCATGTTACCTGAAAACGTGGAGAGTCCATATCTGCGGAAATTGTGCGCGCTCTCGTGGATAAGCGTAAAGCGGCCCACCAACGTATCATCGGTAAGCCCATCGGCATCAATAACTATGCGGAGAATCACAGTCCCCTGAGTCAGATTGATACCTGCAAGGTCGCCATGCGCGCTGAATGCGGTCAAATCTCGGATTAGTTCCTGCTTGCGCGTCTCCGTGTAGCCAACAATTCCGCCGAGGAGGCCGAAGGCAGCACCCTGAATGAGTCGGACTACCATCTGCCGCCCTTCGGACATCCGCTTCGGGTCCGAGACGTTCCCATCGGGCGTGAGGAAGCTAAACCCTTCTGCTTGGGAGTGGTCGATGAGATTTGCGAGAAAGTCAGTCTTAATCACTGTAGTTTTAGGAAATGGGTTCGAGCGACAGCTTGGCGGCCAGAGCGTCGGCTTCTTTGCCGCGCAGCCGAATTGGCTCACCCACGGACAGCGTTACAACAATATTGCTTTCTTCTAGGATCGTCCCTTGCTGAATCCCGCCGTGAGGGTGCGGCACTCGTCCCTCCCTAGAAGATTCCGGCTTGTATTCTACGCTGACAACTTGTTCAGGATTGATGTAATAATTCGGTTTGGTTGGAATGAGTTTCATAATTTGTGCAAAACGTAACCACGTCTAACGATTCAAACTGAGCGTCGGCGTGAGATAAAGCGAGCAAAAAGGATGGACGCTTACCCTGCGCTCATTGTGAACGTGAAATAGAAAAGAGGATGCGCGCTGCCCGTCATGCTCTGCACGGTGAATGTAACATGCCCGAAAGGTCCAATCCATCTGACCGGATAATCCTTGTCGCTAGTGTGCTCTCCGAAGACTTGTTTGTAGTGCTCGACAAGCTGGAAAAGCGACTCTGACATAGCTTTCTCAGTCGGAAAGTAAAACGCAACACTCAGGGACCAAACGGACTCCCCGATCATACCGAGAATAACTTTGCGTGGCTTGCCGAGTATATCTATCGACTCGCTCCCTTCGTACCGCTTTACTCCGCGTGCTTTTGGCCGCTTGATGTCGAATGGATTGAACCACGACAGCTTCTTGAGGTTCGAGTAGCTTCCGGCAGGCATTCCTACCATGTATGGGCCGATCTGTAACAAGGGCTGGCTCATGACGCAAAATTTGAAGTGGGCTTACGGACCCAGGCTAGGAGAAAGGTCAGGGGCGAGGGAACCGTGGACTAAGCGCGGCTTGTACTGCCGCGTCAATAGGATCAAGTTGGGTATTGCGACGAATTTCCGTCAACGCTGCAATCTCGGCGGCACTAGCCTTCTCATTACCGAGGACCGAATGCGTGATTTCTGCCATTTGCCGGAGGCGAGCGTAAGCGGCTTCAAACCGCTCCTGCGCTGCCTGCAATTCCTTCCCCGCAACACGAAGCTCATCGGTGTAACGCTGCAAAATTTCATCGAGGACTGATCGTGTATCCATGAGTGACAGGGAGGCAGGGCGCGCCTAGCGGCAATTATACGCCATCAACATGGACGCGAGCGTGCCAGTTCTATCTGAACCCGGCAAGCCGAAACGCTCTCGCGGATTAGAGGTTTTTGAAGATAAGGGCAATCACCGTGCCTATTCCCCACAGAACCAACAGGGTTGCGATAACCTTATCGACCTTCGCTTTCCGCTGTGCTTTGCGTTCCGGCTCTGCCGCAATCCACGCGATTGCCTCAAGCTGTCCGACACGGTGCCGCATGTAGGTTGCTCTCGTGCGCGCCTCATCACCGCCTGACTCTGCGTGCGCTTTCAGCCACAACGGTCGTTCTATTTGGTTTGCGGAAATCTCTTTATCCACGATCACGAACAATTCTGGCGGGTACTTAAATTGCAAGCCCATAGAGGGATGATTCCAGCAGGGCGCACACCCGCCCGCGTGCGGAAGTTGTCCGCTTCCGGCGGGGCCGTCTTTATGCGCGTGATCCTGCGTGCGATGACGGTGGGCAGTGGACGCCCTCTCGCTCGCTCTCGCCGCTCTGGAAGCCGCTCCGGTCGCTAAGACCGCCGCCGCTCCGGCACAGCCTGCGCCCGCAGTCGTCACGGGTGAGCGGATCGTCCGCACCATTCATCCCGTCTGCAAGGTCCTCGATGCGAAAAAGGGCCTCGTGCAATACATCGCCTCGGACGAAAGCCTCGACAGCTACCGCGAGATTGTCCGCGCTGCCGGCTGGCAGTTCGACCGCTTCCGCAAAAATGCCCCGTTCGTGGACAGCCACGATTATTCGACGGTAAAGAACCTTCTCGGCTGCGTCACCGATTTCCGGGTGGACGCACAGAAGGGGCAACTGGTCGAGACGGTGCAATGGGCGATTGACGTTGAGACGAACGACCTTGCCCGGCTCGGATTCGCTATGACCGAAGCGGGCTATCTGAAAGCCGTTTCGGTTGGATTCGCCCCGGTCAAGTGGGCGTCCCGCTACGCCGACGAAGCCGACTGGCAAGCCGCTGTCGGCACCCTGAAACTTTCCGCGCAGGACGCAAGCGTCGCGCAGGTGATCTACCTGCAACAGCAACAGCTTGAGCTATCCGCCTGCATTATCGGCGCGAACGGCAACGCCGTGGCGAAGGCGTATGCCGGCGGTGCGCTCACGGATGAGGACTTAGACCGCCTCACGGACGCCGCCGAGCAAATTTTCCAGCAGAAGTCAGTCCTAACTGGTTCCGCGCCTGCCAAGCCTGCCGATGGCGCGGAAACCCAAGTCCGGCAGGATCGGACCGAATGGCTGCGGGAATTGCAGACCTTAACGAATCGCTAACCCGAAAATGAATCGCAACCTCTCCGTGGGTAACGTGCTGCCGGCGCACGCTTCTCCCCTCCTTCACAGCCGGCGCATGATGGTTTTCCACGAGAAGGAAAACGAGTTCACGCAGGACCCCGCCAAAATGACCGAAGCGGAGTTCCGCACCACGGTTCTTCGTGGCGTCAAGGACTCCGCCGACAAGGCCAGTAACCTCGTCACCGATCACAAGACCCTCAAGGACCAAGCCGAGAAGGCGTTCAAGGACTTGGGCGACACCACGAAGACCGTCCAGACGCAGGCGCAGCAGATCATTGATTTGCAAAAGGCCCTCGTTTCGGCGCAACGCAACTTCGATCCGAACGAGACGCCGCAGGAGTATTTGAAGCGCGCGTTCAAGGAAGACTGCGCCCGTATCGGTGAGGCCGTCCGCAAGGGCGAACGCAACATCAATCTGGTGCAGCGCGCCGAGTCCACGAGCACGCACCCCGCGCTCGTTCCGACTGCGTTTGACGACGCGATCTATTCCCGCGTGGTCAACTTCGGAGCCTTCCGCCGCCTCGACGTGCATCCGATGAGCGCGCAGACCGAAAATCTCATCGTGGAAACCGACGAGCCGGTCGCGGTGTTCGTTCCCGAAAACGGCGTGATCCCGGAGAGCGGCCTTGCGTTGTCCCCGGTCGGCATCACGGCCAAGACCATCGGCGTGATCCTCGGAATCTCCGGTCAACTGTTGCAGGACAGCGACGTGGACCTCGGGGCGTATGTCTCGACCAAGTTCGCTCGCGCGGTCGCCAAGCGTGCCGATTACGCGGCCTTCATGGCGGACGGCACCAGCGATGCCGGCGGCCTCAACGGCGGGTTTACCGGCATGTTCAACGCGGGCACCGTCGTTTCGGCGGGCGCGGGTCACACGACCATCGGCGCGATGACCCTGGACGACATTATCAAGCTGGTGACTTCGGTGCCGCAGGCGGTGCTCGAAAATAATCCGGCTTGGTTCGTCAATCCGCTGCTGCTTCCGCAGTTCCTCGGGATCAAAGACGGCAACGGTCGTCCGATCTTTTTGAACGCGCTTGAGGCACCCGCTTACGGGTCCATCGGGTCCATTCTCGGCGCGCCGGTTTTCCCGGTGAGCGTCGCGCCCAACAGCAACGCGGCGGGCCTTCCCGTTGCGGCGTTCGGTGATCCGATGGCCTACACCGTGGGTGTGCGTCTCGACTACACCTTCGATTACTCGGATCACGCCCGCTACACCGCCTTCCAGCGTGTGTATCGCGCTCTGATGCGCGCGGCCTTCAAGATGAAGAACGCGGCCAACATCGCGGTTTACAAGACCGCTGCGGCGTAAGCGTAAACCTCTAACCCAAAACCGAAAAAGTCTCCTTAGCGCAGGGCATCAACCAGGGGCGCGAAGGAGACGCACAACACGAAACCAAGCCCCGCCGAGCGGATGCGCCAAAGCCATCGGAAACGCTGGTGAGTAGCTACCGCTCGGCGGGTTACAGGGGAACTCGAAAATGACTGAAAAATCTCTCAAAGCGATGGGTGAGCCGAAGCGTTTGGATAACCCTTTCAAGGGTGACGAGAACGACGCCGCCAAAAAGTACAAGGTCAAGGTCGTGAATCCGCACGGATTTTTCGGCCCGGATGGCTTCGTCGGCCTCGGTGGTGAGGCGACGGTCGGCAAGGCGCAGGCCAAGGATTTGGTCGAGTGCGGCTATGCCGAAATCGTCACTGAGGACACCGACGCCGAAAAGGCCGCTTCGGAACCTGTCCAGTAAACAACGTCCAGGGGTGGGCTGGCCGGCGCGGCTTAGAAAACCGCGTCGGCCTCACTCCTGATTTTCACAGCTAACCCCGAAACGAATATGCCGCATCCTACCCCTTCACCTTCTCCCGTCCCGGTCGCGCCTGTCGCGCCTCCGATCACGCCCGCTTCCGTGCCGCCCGCCGCGCCTGTGGCTCCTACCGCGCCGCCGCAGCAGCAGCAATCGCCCGTCCCGAAGAACCGCATCGAGCAGCCCACGCGAGTTGTCGTGCGTGCCGGCAAGCAGTCCGTGCGGCATGAATCCGGGATCATTCCCGCCGGTGGGGAAGGGGAAATCAGCGAGCACGACTTCCGCGCCTTGGGCAAGTCCGTTGTCCGCAAGTAACCTCGATGCCTGACGATCCCTCTCCCATTGTTGGGCTAGGCACGTTGGATGCCCTGAAAGCTGCCGTCCTACCCGCAGGGCTCGCGGCGCAGGCCACTTTCGACGCGCAGCTTTCCGCTATCGGCAAGTCCGTTGCCGCGCAGTTTGACGCTTTTTGCTCGCGCAAGTTTGTGCGGACGGAAGGCGCGACCTGGGATGGCACTGCGGACCGCGTTTTCGTTTCGCTTCCGTGCTATCCGGTCGAGCAGGTGAGCAAGATTGAGGTCCGCTTCTACGGGCAATCGAGCGACGGAACCTTCATTGGTGCGCCGACTTATGACGACCTCACGGACGCGGTTGTCGGCACCGTCGATCAACTCGCCGGCCTTCTCGATCTGCAATACCCGCAAGGCGCGTTCGGTGATCGCTTGAGGATCACTTACACGGGCGGCTATTGGATCGACCCCGGCGATGGATCACCGATGCCGGACACCGCAACGCCGCTTCCCGGCGACCTTTTTTCCGCCTGGACGTTGCAGGTCGGCACCGAATTACAGGCCCGCGACGTTCTCGGCATCGGGGTTGTGCGCGACGAAAAGCAAGGCGCGCCCGGATACGCCGCCGGCCTGCGACTCACTCCCGCCGTTCGGGACATTCTTTCGACTTACCGCCGCATGGCGATTTCGTGACCGTATGACGCCCGGACCTAACCCATACAAGACGCACGTTTTCAATGCCCCGCCCGGCATGGAAGCGGAAGTCGGCGCGCTGGAAGTCACTGTCGGCACGGATCACGCCGGCAAGCGGGTTTTCGCGTCCTCATGGGAACTTGAGGAACACGAACTCGACCGGCTGCGCTGCGGTGAGGGCTTGTGGCTCACGCTCTGGACGGAAGGCCCCGTGCCCGCGTGCGTCCGCGTCGGCCCGGAGCCGGCCAGCCTTCCCGGTTCGCCCGTCGAGGTCATGTTCGGCACGGACCAGGACGGGCACGCCTGCTACGCCTCACGCTGGGACCTGCTGCCGCACGAACGGGCCGCCCTCATCGCGGGCGAACGCCTCTGGCTCTCTGTCTGGTGCGACGGCCTGCCGCCCGCCTGCGTTGAGGTTGCCTCTCTTCCTTACTGCGCCACTTCTGCCGCGTAAATCCATGCCTCTCGGAATCTCGCTCAACGTCCAGGACTTGCTCGACACTGCGGCCCGCTTTCAGCGGTTCGCCAGTGACGCGCCCGCCCTCATTGCGCGAGCGATGGACGAAGAAAACCTCAACACGGTTTCGCACATCCTCGAAACGAAGCTCACGGCAGCCGGCCCGCAGTTCCTCAACGTCCGCACGGGCCGCTTGCGCCGGTCGATCCGTGCAACTGACGCGGTGATTTCGGGCAACGTGGTTAAGTCGCTCATCGGCAGCAATGTGTCGTATGCCGCCGCGCAGGAATACGGCACCGCGCCTTACAAGATCGTGGCCCGCACCGGCAAGGCGTTGAGGTTCGCGCCGAAGGGCGGCGGCTTCATTTTCCGCCGTTCGGTGAATCATCCCGGCCTGCGTGCCCGTCGTCCTATCGGCACCGGCGTGGATGAGTGCGCCGCGAACTACGGCCCGCGCATCGCCGGACTCATCACCCGCGAACTTTTGCCCGCCTAAGCCATGACGAACGACCAACGCTTGCAGTCAGACGTGGCCGCCCGCATCCAAGCGGACGCGATCCTTGCGCGCATCGGGTGTGTCCGTGAAATGGATGGCCTGACGGAATCGGACGCCGCGCTCGCACTCGGACCCGGACGCGCGGGCGGTGTCGCAGGCGCGCAAGCCGGATCGCTCATCATTGTGCGGCAAACGAGCGACGGCAGCGACACGCAGCCAAATGTCCCTGGCCCGCGTGAGTCATTCCGCCTCGTGGTTTCGGTGCTCGAACTTCCTAAGCTCGCGCGGACGCAGCCCGACTACCTCTCGTTTTTCGTGATCGCGGCGAGGATCAAGGCCCTTTGCCACCAGTGTCAGATCGGAACCGCTCCGGTGCTCTATGCGCGCGGGACGCCGACGAATGACGGGCAAGGCACGGTCGGGAAGGACCTCACGTTCACCTGGACGCCTGCGCCGCAGTTCTCGCAGGCGGTCGCCATGCCGCAATTTCAGGACGTGGTGGGGATTGCTTGGGGTTTCCCGTCGAGGACGCCCGGCGCGGTGTGCTACGCGACGACCGATGGCTCATACCCTGTCCCAACCGGCGACCCGGTGGCGGAGGTCCCAAATAATTCGCTCCCCGCCGGGACGCTCTTGCGGGTGGTCGCCTACGCAGACGGAATGATCCCTTCCGGCGTAGCGGAAAAACAATTCTGACCCTTGTATGCACCGGCTTACTTCCAGACTTAATCGGCTCACTGAATGGCTCTCTTTCGAGCGGCTGTTGCTGTTCGCGCAGGCGTTCTACGGCGGCTTCGTGCTCGTTTTTAGCAGCTTCACTGGCTACTTGCCCTGGCAGTCACTCCTTACTTTCGCGGCGGCCTTGCACGTCTCCGCAGAGTGCCTTTTCGCGTTCCTGCTTTTCTCCGGTGCGGTCATGCAGTGGTACGGCTTGCGGCACGAGTGCGCCGGCTGGCGTCTGCGGGGTGCCTGCGCCGGGTTTGCGGCGTTCTTCATCGCTTTAGTGAGTCAATTTGCGTCGATCCCAACCGGAACCGGCGTGCCGGCTTACAGCATCCTTTCCGCCGCTTATCTGCTGCTCGTTTTGAGGCAAGCCAGCCGGGTCGAGTGGGTATCCATCCGCTTCTGATTTCATGCTTTTTCTTCTCTCCATTTTTCCGATGCTCGCGGAGGGGCACGGCGCGGCGGACTTGCCTGCGATGGTAGCCGGCACGCCCTGGTGGGTGACGCCGCTTATCGCGGTCGGCGGACCCGTACTCACCCTGGTGGTGACGGAATCCTTGCGCCGCCGGACGGGCCGCGAACGTCGGCAGGAAGAAGGCGACGCGGGCGTCCGCATCGAGCAGTTAAAGGGCATGGCGCAGATTCGCGCCGAAGAAGCACAGGCCCGGCACGACCTGCGGAAAGAGTTCAACGGGATTGTTTTGCGCCTGCAAAATCAGGTCGAGGTTCTGAAACTTTCCCTGGATCGGATCAAGGATTCATTTTCGGAACTTTATTACGTTAGGCAAAGGGAATGGGACCGCTGGGAAGCATGGTTCGACGGTCTGCGCCGTGACAATCCCTCGCTCGTGATGAGGGAAGAAAGCATCCCGAAGCGTCAGGACATTTCGCACCTTGCCCCCATCCGTGTTTTCGCGCCCGTAGCCGCGCAACTCACCGCCGAGCCGACCGATCCGACCTTAGACAGTCAGTAACCCCAAAACGTATGACCTCGAAAACCAAAGCAATTTACGCCGCTTGGCTGGCCGGAATCTCCGGCTTTCTCGGCTTTCTATCGACTCTGCCGATTGACACCCAAACCGGCATTTTCTCGCAGATCGAAGCGGTGTTCCCGGACGGCTGGCGGGCGCAGATCGGATCGACGCTCAAACTCATTTCGATGATCGCGGGCATTTACGCGAGTTACCACGCCGCGCACGCCGGCCCGCAGACGCCACCGGCCAATCCGCCGACGCAGTAACCCTTCACAAATCACAGCACAAAAACCGGCCAAGTAAGAAAACCAAAGACCCAAAAAAACATGAAATCGAAACTCCACTCCTTCGGCTCCGTCTTGATCGCGGTTGCCGCCATCCTCACCTTCGCTCTCGCGCCTCTCGCCATCGTCGGATGCTCCGGCAGCGGCGCGAGCACGGGCACGAGCACCGCCAGCCCGACGCCGACCGCCGCGTCCTATGTGACGCCTGCGTCCGTCCAGATCGCCGCGCAGCTTGCGACCACGAGCGCGCTGTCCTTCGGTGTCCAGAACACGACGGAGCGCAAGCTGGTTGCCGATGACGCCTACGCCGCTGCCGCCGCTTTGCGCTCGCTCGCAACTGGCGCGGCTCCGTCCGTCGCGCAGGTACAGAGCACCATCACGCAGTTCGGTGGCAAGCAAATCCCGCCCGCGTATTCGGCCCTGGCCGGTGATCTCGGCGCACTCTACGCCGGGTTTTATCCGAGCCTCACGAAAAGCAAAGATGCCGGCTTGGTGACTTCCTACCTGGAAGCCTTGGCCGAAGGGGTCGAGGCCGGCGCGCAGCCCTACGAATAAACCCTCACCAGTCGGGCGGTCTGTGATCCGTTCCGCGCCCGACACACCCTTTCCCGCACGCCATGAAAACCGCCGCACGTCTCGCTTTCGCCGCACTCGCTTTCGCGTGCTCCGGTTGTTCCTCTTTCCGTTCCTCGTGCTCGGATGTGACCCCGTTTGCCGCCTACGTCATGCCCAGCGGCAGCGCGGTGGTCGTCGGCGTCCATTTCGGTGTGCGCCCGACCACGGGCACGACGGCGGGCACGACCGCCGCCGCCACCGGCCTTCCTTCCATTCTTTCGTCCCTCGTTCCCTCACCCACGGCAACGCCTACCCCGACGCCCGCAAAATGAAGACTATTTCCCGCACTGACGCCGACGCTCTCGGCAGCATCCTTAATCGCGTCGGCTACTCGACTGGCGGCGACCCGCATTTCGGGCCGGCGTGGTGCTCTGCGCTCGCGGACCTTGGCGAGCAAGCCGAACACGGGCAACTGGCGCAGATTGCAGACTACAGCACCCCGGCAACGCCTGCGCCTGCGGTCGTCACGACTGCGCCGGTGGGCCTCGTGCGGTTCGTGGACTTGTACCACCTGAATGACTTTCAGGGCGCGCACGAACCCGTTGCGCTTGCCGCGAAACTGAAAGCCGCAGGCGTGCCCGCGTTGATCCACAAGGCGAGCGATGGACTCTCGACGGCGCATGACCCTTTGTGCCTGTCCCGGCTTGCTGCCGCCCGTGCTGCGGGCCTCCTAATCGGCGCATACCATTTCACGCAGCCGGGCGACGGTGCGGCGCAGGCCGACAACTTCCTCGCGGCCATCGGTGACTACGCGCACGACCCGCGCTTTTTGATGGCGTTGGATTTCGAGCCGGGCAAGGGCGGCGAGAAAATGAGCCTCGCCGACGGGCGGGCGTTTATCGCTCGGATCATCGAAAAAACGGGCCGCGCTCCGATGGTTTACGGCGGCGGCGGAATGCTCCGGGATGACCTCGCGGGCGTGCTTGATGCAACCTTCGCCCGGTGCCCGCTTTGGTTGGCCGAATACAACCCGACCGCGCACATAATCGCCCCGACCTGGAAGGCTTACACCTTTTGGCAGTACCGCGAAGACAGCGCAGGAATCGACTGGAACGTCTGGCGCGGCACCGAAGCAGATTTCCGCGCCGCGTGGCCTTTCTCTCAAGCTGCCGCGTAACCCTCTCAAGTATCACCGCAACCTAACCAAAAACCTCACAGACTTATGCCTGCAACCATCAATCGTTACACCCTTTCTCGCGGCCCTGCCGAAGTCGCCTTCACCGTCGGCGGCGTCACCGCTTACTATCTCTCCGTCGCCGACATTACGCTCGATGCCGGCCTCACGACGAAGGACCTCGACTCCGCCGCGTTCGGCGTGGTCAAGACCATTCGTTCTGGCACTAAGCCGGTGGTGTCATTCGCGCCGCTTGGCATGTTCCGGGACCTTGCGATCACGTTCCCTCACGCGAGCATGACGCCGGGAAAGACCCTGGTGGGCGCGCTCAACACTGCGAACCCGCCCGTGATGACGGACAACGTGCTCGTGATTCGTCCGCTCGACACGACGCAGAAGAAAACGACCCTCTACGGGGCCGCGATGAGCAAGGTTCCTGACCTGCAATTCAGCGCGCAGGCGCAGATTTTCAGCGGCGACATCAACTTCGCAATCGCCGGCAAGTCCGGGGTGGCCGCAGACGATGCCGCCCGGCTGCTGCTGCGCGAGGCAAACGACCTCATCGCACCGCATTACGATCCGGCCACGCTTTTCGCGCAGACCTACGATGTAACGTGCGCGATTTTCGACGCGGGCGCGGTGCTCGCTACGGTCGGCGGCGTCAAGGTGTCGTTCGGCTTGGCGACCACGGACAAGGTGGCCGACGGGTTGCTTTACGACGTTTCGTTCAAAAGTATCAAGCCCACCGCGAGCTTCCAGCCGCTCGGCATTTCCGAGGACGATTTCATTACGGCCTTGAACCTGCAAGGGGCGAACTCGACGCTGGGCAAGTCCTTGGCGGACAGCGGCGCGGACCTCGTGATTTCCGGTCCGGGCGCATACCTCAAGCTGCCGCTCGCGGGTATTAGCAAGGCTTCCGTGATCTACGGATCGGACGCCGAGCGCGTCGGCTCCCTCGACATGGTGGCCGGTGTCGCGGTCGATAACACGGGCGCGCCCATGCCGCGCTTCGTTCTCGCCACGCAAGCCCCGGCGTAAGCCGTGATCCCGTCGCCGCTCTCGCGCAATGAAGATCACTTTTGCCGGCGTCGTGCTCGCAGATGCTTCAATCGGGCTTCCTCCGCTCGAAATGAAGTTGAACGGCACGCGCGTGGCTGAATTGGTCGATCTAGCCAGGGCGGCGGTGAAGGGTGTTTTCAGTCGCGGAAACGCCACAAACATCTTCGTTTTCTCGACCTCGACGGAATATGGCTCCTACGCGGACGCGCAGGACGCTTACTTCCTCGCGGAAGCGCAGGCCCCGGTGAGTGGCGCGGTGCAAATCTTCCAAACCGGCGCAGCCGGAAACCGTCCGCCGCTCACGATGGCGACCGCCGTTTTGACCGCAGTTGCGCCGGTCCTGCTCGGCGTCCGCGTTGATACGACCTTCACCCTCACGGGAGGGCGGTTCGCAGGCGGTGCCGCCGTCGCCTACCAGAAAGACCTCGACTCACCAGACCTCATGTTCGGATCAACTCCAATTCCCGCCGGTGCGGATCACGTCGCCGTTGCCTTTCCCGCGCCTCTCGCTTTGCCCGTCGTGTCCGGCGTGACCCTGGTTGCGCCGACCGGCGCGGACTCACCGAGCGTCTGGAAAATCGAGCAAGTCACCGGCTCGGAAAGCGGCGGCAACGGCGGCTTCGTCGGATACCTCGATGGCCCGGTGCCGGCTGCGGGGTATTCGCTCAACTGGCAGGCGCGGGCGGGCACGGGCGCGGCGCAGTAACTCATCCTTTTTTATGCCAGCGGAAATCATCGAAAACGCAACGATTGACGGGGTGCTGCACCTTGCGCCTGGGTCAAGTCTCACGACGGGCGCGGGCGCGGTTATCGACATGACCGGCGCAACGCTCACCTTGCCCGCAGGGACGCTCCCTGTCGTGTTCGTGGGTGATGCCGGCCAGGGCGGACAAAAGGGCCTCGTGCCCGCTCCTGCGGCGGGTGACGCGGCGGCGAAAAAGTTCCTTTCCGCTCACGGTGATTGGGAGGCAACGCCGGGCGCGCCGAACCCGCTTACTACGCCCGGCGACTTACTTGTGGGCGGTGCTGCGGGCGCGCAAACCCGGCTCGGTGTCGGCGCAAACGGGCGTTTTCTCGGCGTGTCGGGCGGCGTGCCGGCATGGCTTGCCGCGCCTTCTGGCGGCGGTAGCTACGTCAGTCCACAGGACCCTAGCTGGCCGCAGCGGGCCGGCTCACTCTCGGGAACCCCAATCGCCAGCGGTGTTCACGACGGGTTTTCGCTCGCCGCCGCCTTCGATGGCGTGACCGGCTCGAACAGCGGCGACCCGGCTTTTGCGACCTCTGCTTCTCCCGGATGGGTCGGGCTGGACTTCGGCGCGAACAACTTGGTGACGTTGACGCAGGTTTCGGTTTACGGCGGCTATACCGGCGCGCTCGACCAGACCGGCCCGTTTGTGATCGAAATTTCGTCTGACAACGTAACGTGGACGGCCATAGGGAACACGACGGGACAAGCCGGTGAAAATGCGTGGCAAAATAATTCGGTCACGGGCGCGACGCCCGCCCGGTACGCGCGAATCTCGCTTGCCAGCGACTACATCAACATCGCGGAACTCGAATTTTACGGCGTGCGGAGCGGAACGAGTTCCGGCGGCTCCGGCGGCGGATCGACAGTCACCGCGCCGACTATCGTACAGCAGGTGTTTGGACGCGGAAGCGGTTCCACGACAGTAGCCTTCCCGAATCCGGTCACGGCGGGAAATCTGATAGTCGTCCTGTGCATGGGGGGTGGCAATGCCGCAGGATCGTTTCCCGCCCTCGCCGGGTACGTTACCACGTTCGCAGGAAGCCCGAGCAACGCGCAAAGCGGGTTCGCGGCCTATCGGCTCGCCGATGGGACCGAAGGGGCGCAATCGTTCACCTTTAGCCCTAGCGACTGGACGAATTGGGCAATCTTCGAGCTTGCGAATCCCTACGCGCAAAACACGACGGCGGGGGGCGTGCCGGAAAGCGGCAACACGCTTACCATTGCCGCCGGGGCCGTCTTCGGCGCGTCGATTCGGTTGATCGTTATCGAATGGGATAACAGCATCAACGCGACGGCGGTTGCAGGCGTCGGCGCAACGATGCTCCACGTTTCCCCGAACGACGGCGGAAACCACCGGGGCGCGTTTATTCTCATGGTCGGTTCTCCGCTTGTCCCCGTGGTCGTCACGACGGATTCGGGCGCGGACCGTCCCGGTTTTATCATCGTTGAGGTTGCGGGTCAGTAACCCTTTTTTGTATGGCTGACCAGGACGGCGTAAACATTCCAATTTCGAGCAGCTTTGATGCGGGCGGCACGGATGCTGCCGGTCAAAGCTACGCGGACCTTGGGGCGCGCCTGCGTGAGTTGCAGGCGGAGGAAGCGAAGGCTGCGGCTCCGGTTGCGCCTCCCGTGTCCGTGCCCGGTGCGCCGGCTGCCGAGCAAGCCTTGCGGCGGGTAGGAGACGCCGGGGACGAAGCCGGCAAGCGCACGAAAGAAAGCCTGTCGGAAGCCGACCAGTTCGTCCACACCCTGACGGAACACGCGAGCAGCTTGGGCGGCGCGTTCAAAGCCGGGCTGGGAATCGGTGCGGCGGAGGGTGTGCTTTCCGCTTTGGAGGGCGTGCGCGAAAAACTCGCCGAGTGCCTGACGGAAGGCATCGAGGTAAACAAAGAGTTCGAGACGTTAGGCATCGGCTTGGCATCCTCTTTACGTCAGGCAGACCCCGCACAGTTTAGCGACTTCAATAAGGCCCTGGAAGCGAGCGGGACGCTGATTGATTCGATCAAACAAAAGGCCCTTTCGCTCAACCTCGATGCCGCCGAACTCGGCCACAACGTCCAGGTTAATATGTTGAGCTTGGTGGAAGGCGGGATCACCGATCTAAACGCACAGGTCGAGACGACCGGCCTTTTGATGCAGGCGGCAGCGGCAAAAGGGATCACGGGTTTTCAGGCGGTCCGGGACGTGATCGACATCCTCAACGGACGCGCGCAACGGGTGATCCTCTCGCGCGAACTCGGGATCACAAACGAGGATATTGCACAGGCGAAAAAGGCTGGCGACTTGGCCGGCTATCTCGCGGACAAGCTCTCTGCGTATCGGGAGGCCGCAGCCGCGACGCGCGACACGCTTGCGGGTCTGCAACAGCAGGAAAGCACGCTCGGAAAGAACCTAGAGGGGCAACTTTCCGCCGGTCTTTTCGCGGACGCGAAAGCGAACGCGCAGGGGATGGTCCAGGCTCTCAATTCGCCGGAGGTTCACGAGGCCGCGCAGGTCTTTTCGCAGATTCTCGGGGACCTTGGCAGCATCGAGGGCGCGTCCGGCGACGTGCTCCGGCTCGTGTCGCTCATCGCCATTGCGGCGGCTGCGATTGCGGACCCGCTCGCGGTCGTAACGAGTCACATCAACGCGGCCACGGCGGAAAGCGACAACCTCGGACGCTCCATCGCCTCCGGCACCCGCGCCTTGCAGGACCAGTTGCAATCGGCGGACACGCTCGAAAAGAAGGCCGCGAGCCGGGCCGCTATCGAGGATGCCCTGGCGGGTACGCAGGCGAAAGCGGACGCGCAGCGGCGGGCCGGAAATGGCGACAACGCCGCGCTACTCGACCAGCAGGCGACGCTCCTGGAACACATGCTCGGCACGTTTGACCAGACCGCCGGAAAGGTCGTGAGCATCGGCACGCACGAGGAAAGCCGGAAGGCTACGATGGAGGCGCAGCAGAAGCTCTTAGAGGGTCAGCTTGCAACTGTCGAAAAAATCGGCAAGACCCTCGCAGATCGGGCGAAAAAGGACGACCTGGACAACGCGACGCCGCAGGACCTACAAGCGCGCATCAACGCGCAGCTTCTCAACGCGCGGGACCTCATCAAGCAGGGCGGACTGGAATTGCCTTACGACCTGACGCTCGACCCGGAATCCATTCTCAAGTTCCGCGACCAGTTGCACGCCGCGAGCAGCACCGCCGAAGCTCAGGCCGCTTTCGAGGCGTTGAAGGTCAAGATTTCCGAGACGGCCCTTTCGATTTCCGATCTGGAAAAAGCGCACGATAAAGCCGGCGCGGCTGCCGACAAGGAAGCGGCGACGGCAGCGAAGGACGCGGACAAGATGATCGCGGACCGCCGCAAGTTTATCGACGCTCTCGGCGATGAAGAAACGGAGCGCGGCGAACTTGCGAAACGCCAGCAGGAGTTGCGCGACGCACAAGGCGCGACGGACGCGGCAAGCGAGGCGGGCCAGAAGCGCATCAAGGATGCCGTGGAGCAGGTGACGAAGGCGCAGCAGGACCTTCAAAAAGCGGAAGCTGACCGGCAGGCGGCGCAGGCAAAAGCATTTCCTGACGAACTCGCGCGACTGAAACAGATCGCGGACCAGTTGCGCGGCATGGTGACGGGGGAGGCGGATGCGGCAAAGGAAGCCCTCATCACCGAGCGGAACTTATTGCAAAACACCGTCAACGGGAAGTCGAACGGCCCCGCGCCGTTGAGTAATGACGCGGTGAAACGGATCACGGGCGACGTGGACGCGAGCGGCAAGCCGACGCCCGGCCCGATTTCGCCCGATCTGGCAACGCCTCCGCCCGGCACCGCCGATCCCGGACCGCCTGACGACAACCAAAGCCCGCCGAGTGACCGCGACGCGAGCGGTACGCGGGCGGGTGATCCCGGCTACGATGCCGGCACGGACCCGGACGCGGGCGCGGATAGTTCGCTCGCCGACACCGCGAGCAGCACGGACGATGCTGCGGGATCGCTTGCGGACGCCGCGAACCAGAGCAGCACGGCGGCGGCCACGCTCTCGACGCAGGCAGGGCAAGTGCAGGAAGCCATCGGAAACGTGTCCGAAGCTCACGACCAATACCATCAGGCCGTTTTCGACGGCTTGAACGGCTTGGCGGCGAACGTGTCGAGCATCATTTCGAGCATCCAGAGCCTCAATCAGACCATCGCAAGCCAAGGTCAGGACCTCGCACAAGTGCAACTGCAAGTGGATAATATCGGCGACTCTGACGCCTAATTTATGCCGACCATTTTTTCCATCCAGTACCTTTTGCCTTCCGGGCAATGGTCCGGCGCGGTGACGTTCGCGGACGCCGGGATCGCAACAGCATCGAGGAAGCTGGTCAACCAGGGCGTGGACACCTGCGAAATCAAGTTCGCCGGCTCGCGTCCGTCGTTCATCGCGCCGCTTTCGAGCGGTTCTGTCGTCCGCATCATGCGCGACGATTACGACGGCTACTTCGGGCACACTGAGGACTTTTCCTCGAACCCTCACGGGTGGTTTGTCGGAACCGTCATCGCTCCGAAACGGGCTATTGCCGGCAACAGCGAAAGCGCGTCCTTGGTGCTCAACGGTCCCTGGTGGCAGTTGGCGCAAATCGTCTATCAGCAGCAGGGCCTTTTTTACGCGCCCGTCGGCACAACGACGCTTTCCGGGGATACCGTGATCGACACGCCCGAAGGCCCGAAAGTGTCCTTTGGGGATACGGTTGTGACGTTATCGCCTGCGCCGGTCGTCATGCTTTCGTCGGACATTATTTTGACGCAAGCGCAGGCGGAAGGTGTGCCGATGTCTGCGGCGGACACCCTCGCGGATGCGCTTGCCTACGCACTCGCCAAGGGCGCACGCTTTACCGTTGGGACGCTTCCGGCAGACCAGCCAATCCCGTCCGAACAAACAACGGACCCCACCGTCGCGGACATGCTCAAAAAGGTGCTGCGCTGGCTGCCGAGCGTCACGGCATGGTTCGACTACACGCAGGACCCGCCCGCGCTGAATTTTGCCGCTCGCGCAGACCGCGCACCGATCACCTTGGCGATGGGCGGTGACTCGCCGCAGGTCGCGCAGGCAACCATCCAGGCGCGGCCTGACCTCGTGCTGCCGGGCGTGCGGCTGCAATTCTTGCGCCGGCTCAACCTCACGAGCGTTGTCTCAACGGTGACGACGACGACCCCGGCACCCACGACGGAAAACCCGAACCCGCAGCCGGTTTCGACCACGACCTACGGGGCGAACGCGCCGACCGTCGCGGGTTACATTTCGAGCACGAAAGGCGCGGGCACGGGCACGACCGATCCGACTTCCGGCGCGACGGTTAGCACGGCGACCAACGAAACGAGTCAGGCGGTGAACTCCCTCGAAATCGACCAAGCCGGACCAAATCCCGTGGGCATCGGTGCGCTTGTCGCAACGGTCCAACTGCAAGGTGGCGACGTAGTAAAGGGCATTAACACGACGGCATTTGAACCGACCCCGGTTGGCCTCGCGTTGACGATCTACAACGCGCGAAAGGTCCTCAGTTACGAAGGAAGCGCGAGTCTCAAAAATCAGGAACTCGTGAACCTCGGAAACCCGATTGGCCGCACGCTCTGCATCGAGGGCGGCGACCCGGAGTGGAGCGCAATGGCCGCCGAGATTCAGAACACGACAGAGGACGTTGCGACGGGCGCAACCAGCCTCACCATCGGCGCGCCGACGCACCTGGGGCCGAGCGACTTGGCGGCGTTGCTGCAAGCGAACCGCTTGCGTCAGTACGTCGATTTGGGAACGAGCCTCCTGCGGAACAACGGCGGCGCGGCCCTTCCGCCTGCAAATCCGCTTCCACCCGGACCCGCTGCGCCTCCCGGCCAGAACGGCGGGCACGGCGGGCCAAGCACGGCACCCGATGGCGGCACAGAGGTTCACGACGGCTTTACGGGCATCCTCACGCCCTACGCGGGAAGCAAAACGACCACCGCCGAAGATGGAGCCTATTACACCACGAACGGGTCAGGCGGCATCAATCCGAACTCAGGCACTCCGCCTGCGTTCGGCGCGTTGGGAACAGCCCCGGCGGAAACCTCGCAGGGCGGGCAAGCGGATTCGTTTTACGCGACCCTAAACGGCTCGGCAGGCGGCGAACCGCAATATGATGTGCCGCCCGCAAACATCACCTGCCATTGGGAGACGAGCACGACGAACACCGCGACGCACTCGGAAGGCAACCTCGACTTGACGAGCTTTTCCGCGTTCCAGTATAGCTACGCGGAACTTCGTGGATCACGGAGCTATTCAGACGCGACCGGCAACACGCGGACGGAAGATTATTCGGAGGATTGCACGTCGAGACTCGGCACGAAAAGCTGGTATCGCGTCTATGCGAGCGGCGCGACCCCGTACAAATACAGCAGCCCGAACGACGGGTTTCCTCGCGCCTCGATGTCCGCGAGCATTTCGATTGATCGAATCTACCTCGTGCCTCGCAAGAGCTAGGCGGCGGGCGGCGGGATGGGTGCCTTCCAACTTTCGGCAAGCTCGCGCACCTGCTTTTCGTGCAATTCCTCCGGCGTGAGCACTGGTTCGCGCGGCACGAGCGAAAGCACAGCTTGAACAACGGCCCCGCCGGTGAGCAACACGGCGGCAATTAGGAGCACGACCAGCCCGGCTGTCTGTTGCGTGATCGTCGGCGATGCCGCTAGGAGAATGTAAGCGGACGCCGCCAAGGCGACGGCTGACAGTAAATAAAGGACGCGGTGCATATTGCCCTACGGTGAGCAACGCGCGTGCCTGCTAAGGCGCGGCTGGCAGTTCGCCGGCCTTGAACTTGCGCGGGCGTCCGCGTCCGCGTTTGACGGCGGCGAGCGCGGCCCCGGCCTCGACGGTCGCGGCGGCAAGCTGCGGCTGTGTGCCTACCACGTCGGGCGGGTATTTCGACACGAGTGGAGGGACGCCGGTTTTTCGCCAGATGAAGTCGGCTAGAAGGTCCTCGACAACCTCGCTCACGGAAAAGCTCTGACTCGCGCAATACGCTTTCGCAGCGTCCCGGATTTCCTCCGAAATCGTCAGGTTAGTGGTCTTTTTCATGCGTGAAAAAATATATTTTTCGCGGCACTCCACAAGTCTTTTCTGTGCGTCACGCACTATTTTAATGCGCGTTTAATTAGTGACGCGCCACGCACTATTTACTCAGACGAAAACGCGCGTTTTCGCCTGATTTACACTGGTAACGCACTTGGCGTGCCACCCTCTGTGCTCTACGATACACGCATAATCACGCGCATATTTTTCTGGCGGTAGTCTGCGGTAGTCGTATTTTTAGAGCACACACAGCACACCATGCACAACTCGAAACTCTCTCTCGACAACATCCCTGGCCCGGTCGTCTCGCTTGCAACCGCTCTCGGAATCCGCATTGACGGCATCTGGCCCGCGACGAAGCGCACGCCCGAAATGCTGAATTGCACTTCGCTTCGGGAAAATTGCTGCGACCCGGACGGCGTTGCTATCGGCGCGTCCTTCTGCGTCCGCCTGGATGGGGTGTCGTATTTCAGCTTCCTGGCCGCGTACTCGGAAGTCCTTTCGCGCTTCATGGAATCGCACGCCGCCGAGCGGGTCACGGACCTTTTCGACGCTGACTTGATCCGCGCTTCCCGCCCTTCGGACGTTGCCCTGGTCGCCTAATCACCCGCACATGGACGCCGCGACTCTCTACGCCTTGTTTTTCACGCCTTCCGGGCTGGCCGTCGTCTCGCTCGCGGTGTTCTCGACTCTCGCGGGCGTGCTCATCGCTCGTTCCGTGAGCCTCCCGGCCAACACGTTTTCCCGTCCGCGCAACCGTCGCGGCTAACCAAAAAAAGGCCCGCCTCCCCGGCCAGGGAAGCGGGCCAACAGCACACGCAGCAAAACTACCAGCACATGGATAACCCACAAGCAGAAACCGAAGAAATCTCGCAGGCGGACCTTTTCGCCGCCGAGCGCACCGCGCAGGAAACCGCGCATGATCCCGACCCCGCCGAGTATGCCTATCGCGGGCGGGATGCCTCCGAATGGCCGCACGACCTCGCCGCCGACTAACCCTTTTCCGTAGCACACGCAGCACACGACACAAAATGAACTCTCACACTCTCTCGACCGTCACCGCCGCACCGCCTGCGGTCCCTGACGCCGCCTTGTCCGTCCAGGCCCTCGTGGCGCAAGTCGCCCTCATCCAGCAGGTGATGTCCGCCGCGATGAAAAGCGGTGAGCATTATGGCCCGATTCCGGGTTGCGGCGACAAGCCCACCTTGCTCAAACCGGGCGCGGAAAAACTCTGCCTCCTTTTCCGCCTCGCGCCTTCCTACGCCATCGAGGAACGCAACCTCGACGGCGACCACCGCGAATACCGGATCGTGGCCTCGCTCGCGTCGATCCCGTCCGGCGCGTTCGTCGGCCAGGGCGTCGGGACGTGCTCGACTATGGAAGGCAAATACCGCTACCGGCGCGGCGGCGACGCGGCCAGCGTCGAAATCACAGACCGCCCCGTGCCCCGCGCTTATTGGGACCTCAAAAAAGACAACCCCGCGAAGGCGCAGGAACTTCTCGGCGGCAAGGGTCATCGCCCGGCAAAGGACCCGGACGGCAACTGGATGATTGCGCGCGTCAAGGGCGGCGGCGGCAGCGCGGAGAAGGTCGAGAACGACAACCCCGCCGACGTGTTCAATACGGTGCTCAAGATGGCGAAGAAGCGCGCCTTGGTCGATGCCGTGCTCACCGCGACCGCAGCGTCCGACATTTTCGCGCAGGACCTCGAAGACTTGAAGGCGAACATGGACGCGCACGCGGACGCAACCGCGCCGGCTCCGGCTCTTACGCCCGCCCCGCAGGCAACCCCGGCACCGCAGCAAAAGCCGCAGCCGAAGCCCGCCCCGCAGCAGCAAGCGCAGGCCGTGACGGTTGAGGTCGAGCACCCCTTCGACACTCTGCGCGATCTAATGGCCCGCGACGGGATCACGGAAAGCGAACTGCGCGCCGACCTCTGCGCCCGGATGCGCCCGGACGGAGTGACTGCGCTGCACCCCGACGAGGACCTGCCGGAAATCGAGGCGAAACGCCTGCGCGGCATCGTCACGGCATGGCCGCGCATCGCTGCCGCGATTATCGCCGCCCGCCAGCAAGCCGCCGCCTAATCCGCCCGCGATGGAAAACACTCTCACCGCACCCGGCGAAGTCCGCGTCCATTTCGGCCTCAATCGGGGCCTGCGCCTGGACGAACTCAATGCGCCGCAGGTCGCAAAACTCACGGACGACTGGCTTCCGAAAAAGGAAGCGCAACTCGCACCGCTCACGCTCGCGGACATGCGCCTAGCGGAAGCCCTGCGCGCCTTGCGGACCGCCTAACCCTTCACCCTTTGCGGCGGGTTCGATCCCCGCCGCTTTCCTCCCCGGAACTCCCTTTTTATGCCCCGTCTCGCTTCATTTTCCCCACGTCACCGGCCCGGCGTCGTCACTGGCAAGCCTTGGTGCGTCGAGATTTCCGCCGTGCTCGCGGCTCGCCTCGGACAAGCCGCAAAGCGCGACCGCCTCTATTTTTCAACCCGCGCTGCCGCAGAGGATGAGTGCAAGCAACTGCGATCCCGCGCCGCCTCCTACGATGACGCCAGCCGCGAAATGACCGGCGAGCAGCGGCTTGAGGCGTGGCGTTGCTTGCAGATCGCGCTCGAACACGGCTTCACCTTGACCGCCGCCGTCGATTCGATGCGCTCGGAAGTCGAGCGGGCGCGCCGGTCCGTGCTTATCCCGGTCCTGGTGGAGACGCTGTTAGGTGATCGTCGCTACGTCGAGCGCAGCGACGAAAACCCGCAGGGTAAAGCCCCGGCTTACTTGACCGATCTAAAAAACCGCCTTGGCCGTTTCGCACGCGAGCACCAGAACGTCCGGGCAACCGAACTCTCGACAGAGGCCCTGGAAACTTGGCTCGATAGTTTGGAAGTCGGCCCGGTCACGCGGAACAATTTCCGCCGCCTCCTCAAGCTGTGTCTAAACTATGCGATCCGCAAAAAGTGGCTCGCCGAAAACCCCGCTCGCTACATCGAGATTGCCACCGTCCCGGATGAGGACGTGGAAGCCCTGACAGCGGATGAGTGCGCCGCACTCTTATGGCACGCCCGGCCCGCCCTGCTCCCGGTGTTCGCCATCGGAATGTTTGCGGGCATTCGGCCTGCCGAGGTCCTGCGGCTGGACTGGTCGCACGTCCATTTCGCAACGGAAGGCGGGCAAGGGGAAATCGACGCCCCGACCGATGAGCAGGACGCCGAGGCGGGCGACGTGGACGTGAAAGGCAGTAACTCAAAAACGGCAAAGCGTCGCCTCGTTACGATCCGTCCGGCCCTCGCGGAATGGCTCGCGCCCTACCGCGAGCGCACCGGCCCAATCTACGCGGAAGGCTACTTCGCGTGGTACAGGGAATCGAGGAAGGATCGCGCGACGGCGGGCCTCGCTCGCTGGCCTGCGGACGCTCTGCGCCACACTTTTTGCTCGATGGACCTCGCGCACTTCCGCGACCTCGACGGCCTCGTCCTACGCATGGGACACACGGACGCCGCTCTCATTTATTCCCGCTATCGCCGCGTGGTCAGACCCGCCGAAGCAGCCCGCTTTTGGAATCTTTTCCCCGCAGTCGTCAACGCAGCACAAGCCGGAAAACCCGAATGAAAACCGCAACCCGCACCCGTCCGAAGATCACCGCAGCCGAGCCGATGTATTCGATCCGTGAAGCCGCGCCGCTCATCCATCTGCATCCGCAGACGCTTAAAATGCACTGCATGGCAGGCCGCATCCGCTGCACGAAACCCGGCAACCGCTACCTCATCCCTGCGTCCGCGATTGACGCTTTTTTGACCCGTCACGCGGTCGCTATGCCGGTCGCTTTGCCGGCGTGATTTTCGAGCCGAAAACCGCCAGACCAAACAAGACCAAACGACCTCAAAAGACCATTACCGGGCACTTCCGAGGACTACCACGAACAACCGATTTACAGAGAGAAAGCCGCGTTTTCCCCGTGTATCCGTTTTGCTGCCAAGGACTTAAAATCCGTTATCGAGAAATCGGTGTGCTGGTTCGAGTCCAGTCGTCGG
>CAZZYS010000007.1:0-38506 GCA_964658285.1 uncultured Verrucomicrobiota bacterium | reverse complement strand
GGACTTAAAATCCGTTATCGAGAAATCGGTGTGCTGGTTCGAGTCCAGTCGTCGGCAGTGCTGCAAGATGCCGACTCCGCGTCATGCAAAGCCTCGGGCCTTGGCGGGATGCCGCCGCCACGGCGCGTGGAGCCACGAAAGGCGCACGGAAAACTTCGCGCGCCTCAGGCCGCGCCGAGCTTGGAGATGATCTCGTCGCCCAGGATCTTCTGCGCTTTTTGACCCTCCGGCGTGCCGAAGTTTCCGACCAGCTCGGTCACGCACTGGTTGACGACGGTGACGGTGATTCCCAGCGACCGCAGCCGCTCGTAGGTCAACTGATCGCCCAGGGCCGTCATCGTGCCGCAGGCATCCGCGACCACCATGACGCGATAGCCGAGCCGGCGCGCATCCACGGCGGCCCAGAACAGACAGATGTCGGTCGTCAACCCGGCCAGGATGATGCTGGAACGACCCAGCGCCTCGACTCCCGCGCGCAAGTCGTCCGCGTCCCAGCAGCTCAGCTCGCCCCCGCGCTTGTAGCGCACGGCGAACGCCTCGGGCGCGAGTCCGCTGATGTCGGGGATCGTCGCTCCCACGTACTCTTCCATCGTGGTCGTCAGGATCAGCGGCATCGAGTAATCCAGCGCCAGGCGGGTGAGCACGCGGCAACCGGCAATCGTGGTGGCTTTGGGCTGGCTCTTGACCCAATCGATGGTCATCGTCTGGTGGTCCACGAGCATCACCAGGCTGTCGGCCAGGGTGAAACGCTCGTATTTCAAGGGGGAGTTTTCGGTGGTGAAGAGGCTCATGGATCGGTCGTTTGCGGATGGTTGGGACGGTTTGCGGTTTCGGGTCGAGCGACACCCATAGGGAGAATTTCGCGCGGGGTGAAATACCTTGTTTCTTGTTCCGCCATGCCTGGCAGGTATAACAGGCGTTCATGGAACTGAGGCACCTTCGTTATTTCGTCGCGGTGGCGGGAGAGGAGAGCGTGACGCGGGCCGCCGCCCGGCTGCATGTCTCGCAACCCGGCCTGAGCCGGCAGATTCACGATCTGGAGGAAGAACTGGGCTTCCCCATCCTGACGCGCGGCAACAAGGGGGTCCGGCTGACCGAGGCGGGACGCGTTTTCTGGATCGAGGCCCGGGCCATTCTCTCTCGCGTGGAAGAGGCCGTGGCGACCGCCCGCAGCGTGGCCAGCGGCAAGCGCGGGCATTTCCACGTGGGCTACGCGCCTTCGCTGGCGTTCCAGATTCTCCCGCCCGCGTTGCGTTCCCTCCAGGCGGCGCTGCCCGGGGTTCAGGTCATGATCCACGATCAGGCGACCGAGGAAATGCTCGCAGGCCTGCACGCGGGCGACCTCGACGTGGCGATCACGGCGCGGCCTTCGAGGATGCGGTTGCGCGGGCTGCACTTCGAGCCGATTGCCCGTTACCGGCTCGCGGTCGCGGTGCCGCCGGAGCATCCTTTCGCACGGCTGCGCGTGGTCAAGCGGGAGCGATTGGCGAAGGAACCGGTGCTGGCCTACGACTACGCGGCTTACCCCGAATATCTCGACGATCTGAAGCGGTTCTTTTCGTCCGCCAAGTCGAAGCCAAAAATCGTCGAGGAGCATGACAGCGTCAGCAGCCTCCTCACGGCCATCGTCGCGGGGCGAGGGGTGGCGGTGGTGCCGGAGACCATCGCGTACATGAGTGGGACGCGCTTGTGTCTGGTGGCGCTCCAGCCTGCGCCCGCGCCGGTCTCGGTCGGGATCATGCGCCGCGCCGGGAAACCCCCCGCCACCGTGACGGAGTTCATCGCGGGCGCGAAGGCCGCTTCCTGAGGACCTGGGCTGCCGTCAGAGGGCATACGTCCCGAGCAGGTTGTGCACGCACGTGACCGCCAGCGCGCCGTCGCCGATGGCAAAGGCCACCCGCTTGGTCGTCCCGCTGCGGCAATCACCGCTGGCGAACACTCCGGGCAGGCTCGTCTCCAGCGGCTCGGGAGGCCGCGCCTCCTGCCAGCGCCCGGCCTTGACCACGTCCGCGCCGGTCAGCGCGAAGCCCTTGTCGTCCCGCGCCAGCTCGGGCGGCAGGAAATCGGTTCTCGGCCGCGCGCCGATGAAGATAAAGAGTCCGGTCGTGTCCTCACGGGCGACGTTGCCCCCGTCGTCGCGCAGATGCACGGCCCGGATGTGTTCGGTGCCCTCGATGGCGGTCACCTGCGTGTGGTAGCGCACCGTGATCTGCCCGTTGGCCAGCACGCGGTCGGAGAGATAGCTGGACATGCTCTTGCGCAGGTCGCCGCCGCGGACCACGAGCGTCACCTGCCGTGCGTACTGGGAAAGAAACATGGCCGCCTGTCCGGCCGAGTTGCCCGCGCCGATGACGTGTACCGGACAGGTTTTGCAAAGGAGTGCCTCCACCGCCGTGGCGTTGTAGTACACCCCTGACCCTTTCAATTTGTCCAGCCCCTCCACGTCGAGCAAACGATACGAGACGCCCGTGGCGACGATGACCGTCTTCCCGGTGGCCGCGTCGCCTTCGCGGGTGCGGACGCGGTAAAGGCCGTCCTCGCTCCGATGCAACCCATCCACGTGGCAGGGGGCCACGAACTCCGCGCCGAACTTGAGCGCCTGGAGATAGGCAAGCTGCGCCAGTTCGCGGCCCGCCACGCCGTTGGGGAAACCCGCATAGTTTTCGATCTTGGAGCTGGACCCCGCCTGTCCGCCCGGCCCGAGGCCGTCGAGCACCAGCGTGGACAGTCCTTCAGAGGCCGCGTAAACCGCCGCGCCCAAGCCCGACGGCCCGGAGCCCAGCACGAGCACGTCGTATGTTTTTTCCGGCAGGCGATGGCGCAGGCCGATGTGCTCGGCCAGTTGCAACAGGCTCGGAGCCTGGAAAAGCAGCGTTCTGCCGTAGGTGACGACGGGCAAGCGCAGGTCGCCGTCCGACCCGGCAAGCTGCCGGATTTGCCGGGTGTTCTCTTCCACCGCCGTGTTCATCCAGCGGTGCGGCACGCCGTTGCGGAAGAGAAATTCCACGGCTTCCAGCGTCGGCCGGTCGTCCTTGTCGCCGTACACGCGCAATCCCTGGAACCCCGTCTCCAGCAACAACTCACGCCGATGCTGCATGGCCCGCCAGAGCCGTTCGCCGAGAACGGGCCGCCGCACGAACATCTCGCGCAAATTGGCGGGCGGGATGCGGACGGCCTCCACCGCCGTCGCCGCCTCGCCCGTCACGACCGCCGGGCGGCCCGTGAATAGATCGATGTCCCCGGTGAAGTGTCCCGCGCCGTAACGAATGACGCACGTGCGTTCGTCGGTCGAGATATCCAAGATGCAAACCTCGCCCGAGAGGATGACGTAGCAGTCAAACGGATGGTCGCCCGCCGAAAAAAGCGTCTCGCCCGGAGCGAACGAGCAGCGCGTCCCGAACTCCCCGCCTTGCGCTAACTCCTCGGCGGAAAGCACGGGAAAAGCCACGGTATCATCCAGCGGGTTGCCGCTCGGGCGGGAAGGCTCCTGGCTCATGCTCGGTGAGCCTGTCAGCCCGCCGCGTGCGCGGCAAGCTCCTTCCGGTATTCGCCCTCGATCTGACCCGGTAGTGACCGGGTTTTGTCGAGCCAATCGAGGAAGAGACCGACAGGTTTCCAGCAGGGTCGAAGGCCAGTCATGGCGCGGAAAATTCGCTGGTTCCCATCAAGCGAGCACCGCCTTCAAGGTGTCCGCGTAAGGGGTCGCGGGACGCCCCGTCACCCGCTCGACATCGGGCGACACCGCGCTGACGAGGTCCTTGCTCTCGGTCTCGCGCAGGTCGTTGACGAAGTCGGCGATCCACTCGGGGATGCCCATTTTGAGCATCGTTTCCTTCGCTTGCGCCGGGGTGACGTTGACGTAGCGCACGGGTTTGCCCAGCGCGGCGGAGAGTTGCTGGGCCAACTCCGGGTAAGTGTACGCCGCCGGGCCGGTGAGCGCGTAGGCTTGGCCGGCGTGTGCGGCCGGGTTCGTGAGCACCTCGGCGGCGACGGCGGCCACGTCCGCCTCGTCCACCATCGCCACGCGGCCCGCGCCGACCGTCGAATAGAAAGCCCCCTGCTCGCGGGCGGTGGTAAGGAAGCCCTGCGTGCCGTAGCGCGCGAGGTCCGTGGGCCGCAGGTGCGTCCAGGCGACGCCAGAATTTTCCAATTCCTGCTCCGCCTGCCAGTGCCACCGGCCCAGGGAAAAGGGGGCGTCGGCGGCGGCGGCGGTCACCGAGAGATTGACGATGTGCCGCACGCCCGCCGTTCGTGCCGCCTCGATCATGTTGCCTTTCCAGACCGCCGTTTCCTGGCTGACCGGCGTGAGCAGGAAAACGCTCTCCACCCCTTGCAGCGCCGCCGGCAGGGTGTCGGGTCGGGCGAGGTCTCCGCACGCGATCTCGACGCCTTGCGCACGGAGCGCATCGACCTTCGATTTTTCCTTGGCGGGGTCACGCACCAGCGCGCGGACGCTGGCCCGGCGTGGGAGGAGTTGCGGGATGAGCAGGGAACCGATGTTGCCGGTCGGGCCAGTGACGAGGATCATAAATTGAGGGAAAAAAAGACGGTCGGAAAGGTGGACGGCGGAGCGTCACCACTCCAGCGACTGCGCGGCCAGTGCGTGCAGCGGCGTGACGGCGGCCCAGCGTTCGGCGATCTTGCCGTCGGCGAGGCGCCACATGACAAAACCGTGAAACTCCCTGCGCTGGCCCGTTTTTGTATCGGTGCCGGTCCAGACGTTGCGCACGACGACCTTGTCGCCCTCGGCCAGGGCATCGACGACCTCGACGTGCAGGTCGGGCATGAGCCCGTGCATGGCCGCCATCATCGCGCGGTCCTCGGCGCGGCCGACCCGTTTGCCGCCGGGGCCGTCGTGATCGAGGAAATCGGCCGACATGTTGCGGTCGATGGCGGCGAGGTCTTTTTTGTTCACGAAGTCATCGAAGTGCGTGATGACGAATTGCTTGTTGTGCGGCGACGGGTCCGAAACGTTTGCATCCATGAAATTCGGGAAAAGTAACCGAACCCTGTTTCTCACCAAGGCCAAAACCGCCACAGTTTCGGCCAACCCGCCGCGATCACCGTGGAGACTGGGCCTGCCGGCGGAGTTGCGGCGGCGTCCGGCCGAACTCCCGCACGAAAATCCGGCGCAGCGTCTCGGCGCTTCCCAGGCCGCACTCCGCCGCGATCTCCGCGAAGCCGCGCACGCTTTCTTCCACGAGCCGCCTGGCCGTGTCGATGCGCAGCCGCTCGACGAACACCGCCGGCGGGGAACCGTATTCCTCCCGGAACACGCGGGAGAAGTTGCGCACGCTCATGGCGACGCGCCGGGCGAGGTCCGCCACGGTGAGCGGCTCCTTCAGGTGTTCCAGTACATAAATGGGCAACTCGCGCAGCGGGATGCGCGCGGCACCCTGGAAGGCGAGCGCGGTGCTGAACTGATTCTGTCCGGCGGAACGGCGCAGGAAGAGGACGAGCGCCCGGGCCACGCGCAGCGCCGTGTCCTGGCCGAAGTCGTCCTCGACCATCGCCAGCGCCAGATCGAGACCCGACGCCACGCCCGCCGACGTGAAAAGCCGGTCGTCCCGGATGAAAATCGGCTCGGGGTCCACCAGAACCTTCGGGAATTGCGCCTGGAGCTGCTGGCAAAAGTACCAGTGCGTGGTCACCCGCTTGCGGTCGAGCAGGCCGGCCTGCGCGAGCACGAATGCCCCCGTGCAAACCGATCCGTAGCGCCGGGCCGCCGCGCACCGCGCGCGCACCCACCGCAGCAGGTCGGGGTGCCCCTCGCCCGTCCAGATGTCCATGCCTCCGGCGACGAGCAAGGTATCGATCTCGTAGTCCACCTCGCGGAACGTGCGTTGGGCGAGCAAGGTCGGACCACGGGAGCTTCTGATGTGGAGGGTCTCCACGGCGGACACCACCTCGACCGTGTAGCCAGCCAACCGCTCGCGGCCCGCCTCGCGCAGCTTCTCGGCCACGCAGGAAAAAACTTCCACCGGCCCGGCGACTTCGAGTGCTTGCGCGGTCGGCGGAGCCAGCACCACGACCCGACGGGCCGGCAGTTGGAAGGGGGCGGAAGGACGAAGCGGCGCGGGCATCCCACAGGATTGGACAACGGATCGGTCCGTCAAGTCCGCCGCGTCGCAATCGCCGTGAGCACACGGGAAACTCCGAGCCGCGCTATTGGGATCGTTCGACTTTGATGTCTTGCGTGGCTGCCCACTGGGTGATGTCCCGCCGCTGGATCGCCGCTGCCATCAGGTCGGGAAACAGGTCCGGCGTGCAGGCAAACGACGGCACGCCCAGCCCCGTGAAGGTGGCGGCCACCTCGTGGTCGTAGCCCGGCGCGCCGGAGTCGTCTAGGGCCAACAAGGTAATCATCCGCGCCCCGCTGGCCACGATGGAGGCGACCCGCTGGTAGAGCTGGTCCTTGCGCCCACCTTCGATCAGGTCGCTGATGAGAATGAAAATCGTGTCGGCGGGCCGGGTGATCAATCCCTGGCAATAGCTGACGGCCCGGTGGATGTCCGTGCCGCCGCCAAGTTGCGAACCAAACAACACGTCCACGGGGTCGGCGAGTTTCTCCGTCATGTCCACCACGCTGGTGTCGAAGAACACGAGGGAAGTACGGACCGAACGCAGGGACGCCATCACCGCCGCCATGACGCTGCTGTACACGATGGAACCGGCCATCGACCCGCTCTGGTCCACGCAGAGCACGATGTCCCGCAACGCGCTCGTCTTGCGGCCGAAGCCGATCCGGGTTGCGGGCACGATCGTCTGGTACTCCGCCTGATAGTGCTTGAGATTGGCGCGGATCGTGCGCGGCCAGTCGATCTCGTGGTGGCGCGGGCGGCGGTTGCGCACGGAGCGGTTGAGGCTGCCGGTGATGGCCTGTTGCAACGGGCTGGACAGGCGGCGTTCGAGTGCCTCCACCACCCGCCGCACGACGAGGCGCGCGGTGGCCCTGGTTTTCTCGGGGATCACCGAGTTGAGCGAGAGGAGCGTGCCGACCAGATGCACGTCGGGTTCCACGTTTTCCAACATCTCCGGCTCCAGCAGCAGCCGTTTGAGGTCGAGGCGTTCCAGCGCGTCTTTTTGCATCACCTGGACGACGGATTTCGGAAAGAATTGCCGGATGTCGCCCAGCCAGCGCGTGACGTTAGGCGAGGATGCGCCCAGGCCGGCGGAGCGTTTGGAGCCGGGTTTGTCGCCCGTGGCGGCGTGGTCGTAGAGCGCGGTCAACGCGGCGTCCAGGCGCTGGTCGTTCTTGCCGAGGGTGCAACCGGTGCCGTCCGCCTGGTTGGCCCCACCGAGCACGAGCCGCCAGCGGCGCAGATGTTCTTCGGGCGAAAGGTTCATGGGATCGTGGATGACTGACCCAGAAGAGAGGCGAAGGTGGGCAGGAGACGATTCGCGCGGGCCTCGTCGATGTCTTCGTCCCGTCCCGCCTGGCGCGGGCCGCTGTCGGTGCCGCCGCGCCGGGCGAGTTCGCCCATTTGCCTGCGTTCGGGCGAGGCGAACGTGGAAAAAGTCCGCCGCAATAAGGGCAGGACTTCCGTGAAATGCTCCGGCTTCAGTGAATCGAGCCAGCCGTCCAACAAGCCCCAGAGCACGGGCTGATGCAGCAGGACCAGGCCGCTGCCACTCAGGAAACCTTCCAGCCAGGCGGCGGCCTTCGCGGGAGCGTTCGCGCGCGAAAGTTCCCGCGAGAGGAAGGCAGCCGTTTCTTCCGGCGAGAAGTGGTCGGCGTCGAACCCCAATCGCGTGCAGCGGCCGGCCAGCAATCCGTGGACGCGGTCGTCCTCCGCGAGTCGGCGCAGGGCTTCGATCCACGGCGCGCGGAGGGCCTCGTCCGCCAGCGTGGCGAGCGACCCATCCGTGGAATTGACCCGCTGGAGCATCGCCGAGGCCGCCTCGTCGTTGAGTGACGCGCAGGCGGGGCCCAGCCCGGCGCAAATCCGCGCGACCAACCCGGTCACGAGGTGGCCGAGCATGGAGACATCCGTCTGCCGGACATTTCCGTAGCGCGAGGCGGCGGCCAGCGGCGGCAGGGCATCCATGAGGTGCGACACGTCGCTGGTCAGGGCCGCCTGATCTTCCAGCGTGCGCATGACGGGCGTGATGGCGTCGGGCAATTCCGCGAGCAGCAGGCGTTCGATCAGCTTTGTCAGTTCGTGCAAGGTCGATGCTTGCGCGGCGCGGTCGATGGCGAAGCGCGTGGCGGCCGCCTCCACGGTGTTGCCCCACGGCGCGCCTTCGATCAGGGCGACTTCCATCTCGGGTTCCCAACGCAGCCGCCACGTTTCGCGGAACGTGCCCTTGCCGCGCGCCGATTCAGTTTTGCCCCACGGCACGCGCAGCAGGCGCAGGCGATGCAAGAGGCGGCTGCGGTCGAGGTCGTTGGGCTTGCGCAGGTCCAGGTCGAGCGTCTTGTCGAGTGCCTCCGGCGGCAGGCGCAGGCGCTTGGTTTCGCGTTGAAAGTCGCGCTGGAGCGGCACCTGCGGCGCTTCGTCGGGCACCCCGCCGAGCCGTGCGCCCACGACCAGACGTTCGTGGATCAAACCCATCGGGGTCGCGTCACCGAAGCAGAACACCGCCTGCGCCGCCTCGTTGAACTCCGCCAGACCCGGCAATGTACAACCGCGCAGGGCCGCCGTCGTTTCCGCCAGCCGCGTTGCTTCGATGACGCTCGCGGTCGAACCTTCCAAATCCTCGGCCCGGAGCAGACGGGCCACGCTGGTCATCCAGCGCAGGGCAAGTTCCTCCGGCCGCGCGAGGGTCCAGAGTTGCTCGTAGTAGCCGGGCGAATGGATGCCCGCGCCGTAGCCGCTGGCAAAGGTCAGCCGCCGGTTGGTCCAGGGCAGCCACGTCGCGGCGACGGCGACCTTCGGCATCGCGCGCAGCCGGTCCGCGTCTTCTTTCGCCTTGGGCATGATTGCCAGGGCGGGCGCGTGCCAGGCTCCGCAGATTACCGCGATGCTCGTGTGTCCCTCTTTTTGCGTTTCGCGGATGATCTGGCGCATCGCGGCCTCGCGGCGCAGGTCGCGCTCCTCGGTCGGTTGGCTTTCGCGCAGGGCGGCGATCAGGTCGATGATCGCGCGGAAGATTTCCAGGCCCTCGTGCCGTTTCTCGAACTGTTCCTCCCACCAGCGTTCGCTGTCGGTGTAGCCGGCCAGTTCGGCGATGGCGGCCAGCGGGTCGCGGCGCAAGCGCGCGATTTCCTCCAGGGACAGAGGGGCTGACCCTTCGGAGGGGTGGACAGGCGGCTCCCCGTTGGCCTCGCGTTCCTCCGCTGCTTCCGCCTCCTCCCGCGCGCTCTCGCGTGCTTCCTTGGCAATCGCCATCTCGTGCCGCAGAGGCAGGTCCATGAAACGCACCGGCACCCCGTTCGCCAACGCCCAGCGGATCGCCTGCCACTCCGGCGAGAACTCGGCGAACGGGTAAAAGGCGGCGCGCTTCGGCTCGTCGGGTTGGTAGATGAGCAACGCGACGGGCGGGCGCATCTCCGCGTGCGCGGCGAGGGGAAGGAGCCCGTCGGCGTCGGGCGGACCTTCCACCAGGACGGCATGCGGGCGAATCGCTTCCAATGCCCCCGCGACGCCGCGCGCCGAACCCGGCCCGTGGTGCCGAATGCCGAGGATGTGAGTGCCTGCGATCATGCGGCGGCTAACCCACCTCCCGGCACGCGCGGTACAGGTCCTTCCAACCGTCACGCTCCTTGACGACCGTTTCCAGGTATTCCTGCCAGATGACCCGGTCCTGTACCGGGTCCTTGACCACCGCGCCGAGCAGACCGCCCGCGAGATCGGCGGCGCGCAGGGAGCCATCGCCGAAATGCGCCGCGAGGCTCAGGCCCTGGTTGAGCACGCTGATCGCCTCCGCCGCGCTCAGGGTGCCGCTGGGCGACTTGAGTTTGGTCTTGCCGTCGGCGGTCACCCCGGCGCGCAGTTCGCGGAACACGGTCACCAGCCGCCGGATTTCCTCCAGGGCGGGCGGCTCGGCGGGGATTTCCAGCGCGCGGCCCAGGCTCGCCACGCGCGTGCGCACGATTTCCACCTCCTCGTCCATGCTGTCGGGCAGCGGCAGCACGACGGTGTTGAACCGGCGTTTCAGCGCGCTGGACAGATCGTTGACGCCCTTGTCGCGGTCGTTGGCCGTGGCGATGACGTTGAACCCCTTGACCGCCTGCACCTCGCTGCCCAACTCGGGAATGGGTAAGGCTTTTTCCGACAGGATGGTCAGCAGCGCATCCTGCACGTCGGAAGGGATGCGGGTCAGCTCTTCCACGCGCGCGATGCTGCCCGCGCGCATCCCGCGCATGATGGGACTGGGCACCAGCGCGTCCATCGACGGCCCCTTGGCCAACAGGAGAGCGTAGTTCCAGCCGTAGCGCACCGCTTCTTCCGAGGTGCCCGCCGTGCCCTGGACGAGCAGCGTGGATTCGCCGCTGATCGCCGCCGAGAGATGTTCGGACACCCACGATTTCGCCGTGCCCGGCACGCCGAGCAACAAGAGCGCACGGTCGGTGGCCAGCGTGGCGATGGCGATCTCGATGACCCGGCGTTGTCCGATGTACTTGGGGGTGATTTTCATCCCGCCCGCCTCGCCGCCGAGCAGGTACGTGGACACCGCCCACGGCGACAGCTTCCAGTTGGGCGGTCTGGGTTTGTCGTCGGCTTTGGCCAGGGCGGCGAGTTCCTCGGCGAACTGATGTTCCGCGTGGGCGCGGAGGGCAGGGGTGGACATGGGTAGAGTCAGGGTTGGGTCAGGGCGGTCAAAACCTCGTGGCGGTAGGTGAGCAGTTCAATCAAGGAAACCAGATCGGCGGCGTAGGTCTGCTCGCCGGACCAACCGGTCAGCGCGTCCGGCAGGAACGCGGGCGGCATCTTCAAAAACCAGGCCTTGGCGTACTGCCACATCTCCGGGGGCGTGGCCCGGTCGCCGGCTTTCAGGCGGTGCAGCAAGTTGACGAGTTCCCTGGCGAGTTCGTTGGGAAGATAACCTGAGAACGAATCGAACTGCGACGCGAGCGCCTGCCAGGCCTGCCAACTGTTGCGGGCAGGAAAGGCCCCGGCGCGTAAAGTGGCCACGAGCCGGGACGCCCGCGCCCTTTCCGGCAGGAGGCCCGACAGGGGGCGGTGACCCAACAGGGCCGGCAGCGGACCGACCGGGGCTTCGAGCAAAGCCTCCGCCCAGTCCGCGTCGTGCTGCCGGAACGCAGCCAGCGCCCAGCCGGTGGCAAGCGCGTCGGCGAACTCGTTTTTCTTCACGGCCTTGAGCAGTTCCGCCGGGGTCTGTTGAAAGGTGTCCGTCCAATGCCGCAGGGGAACGGCGGCAACGATCAGCGTCAGCAGGGTCGCCTTGGCACCGAGCGGATTGACCGGACCAAACTTCTGAGGGTCCAACCCATCCCGGCTGGCCGCCGTGTCGGGATCGGGCGGCAGCGCGACTTCCAACGACGCCCGGCCGAGCAGGCCGCTGCGTTTGAAGGTCAACAACGGCTCCGCCCGGGCGATCATGCGCGCCACGAACGACGAGCCGGGCAGGCGCGCCAGCAAATCTGCGGCGATCAGGCGCACCTCCTTGCCGCGGTCGTCCAGGGCGCGTTCGAGAAATGGTTCGTCCTCGCCGGAAAGGCCGTCCGCCAGCACGGCGAGAAGAGCGGCCCGGGTATCGGCGGGTTCCGCGCTCCACACCGCTTCCAGCCTGGCACGGGCTTCCGCCGGTCGGGACGCCCGCCAGCCGCGCAGGATGGCGAGGCGCTGCTCGCGCCCGCCCGTCTCCCAGTGTTCGGGCGAATCGTCCGCCGCGAAGTTCCACGCCGGGTTCAACGTGGCCAGCCAGCGCACCCGCTCTCCGCCCGCCGCCGTCGCCAGCGGGCGGTGCGCGCGATTTTGCCGCGCCCATTCGAGCAAGGCGGGCAGGCATTCGGGCAGCACGCGCTTGCCCAACCGCGCAATTTCGCCCAGCCATTCGGGCAGCACTTCCGCGCCGTGTCCGTCCAGCATGGCACGGAGGTGGGCAATGCTCGCGGGATTAATCAGAGGGAGGCTCTCCGCCGGGGCAGGAGGATGAACCGCCGCCTCGCCCCGGACCGGCTTCCAACCGGCCCGTCTCCACAGAGCGAGCGCCCCGGCGCGCGTGAGGAACCGCGCCTCCGGGTCCAGTTTTTCCGCTGGCCCGAGGACCTCTCCCAGTGCCGCCGGGAGTGGGGTCGCCGCCCCGCTCTTTTCCGTGCCGAGCAGTGACGCGGTGACAAAATCCTTCCAGGCACTCACGACGCTTTGTCTCCCAGGTCGATGAATCGTCCTTCGGCGAACACGCTCAACGGCAGCAGGGCGTGGCCGTTCCATTCGCCGAACACCGTCACCGGCGCGCCGCCGCTCGCTGCCACCAGGGGCCACGGACTTTCCAGCCGTTTCGCCAACGGAACGAGCCCTCCGGCCGCATCGCGCAAACCCCAGCGGCCCGCGTGCTCGCACGGCAGGCAGCCCCGCACCAGCCACGGTGCGCGTTCCAGCCAGGGATCGCCCGCGAGCCATCCGGCGGTGCGGTCCGCCGCTTCCTCGAAATGGGCGCAGGCGGCGGGTTCCGCGAAGCTCTCTATTCTTTCGTGCCGTGTGCCGACCAGGGCGCGCAGGGGAGCGGCAGACGGATAGAACACCAATTCCGCTTCCACTGCCGAGCCGGGAAGCAAACTCACGTCGAGCGGCCGGTTTCCCGCCGCGAAACTCAGACAGAGCGCCGCACGTCCGCTCCTTTCTCCCACCAGCCAGGTTCGTTGCACGCGCAATTTTTCTTCTTCCTCGATCCTTTGCCCGACGACCTGCCAGCGGTCGGTGCAGCGTTCGGCCCGCGGGTCCGCGAGCAACTCCTGTTCGGTCGTCGTCCAGCCGAGGGCGGCGCGCACGCTCGCCCGCAGGCCGTCGGGCAGCGTCTCCAGCCGGGCGGCTCCGTTCAGCAACCATTGCAAGGTGCCCGCTTCTTCCAAAACGCGGTCCGCCCAATGTTCGCCCGAAGCGAGGAGGCCCGGCCAGCCGCGCAGCCGCCGTGCCAGCCCCGGGGCCTGCGCGTCCACCATGCGCGCGGCCACGGCGTCGTAAAACCGGGCGGGTTGCTCCTTGGCCTTGGCCAATCCTTGCCGCAGCAAATCGCCGAGCCACGTCTGCATTTCCGCGAGGCCCGCCTGGACGCGATCTTCGCGCTTGGCGATGCGCTTGCTCTTTTCGACTTCTTGTCGGGCTTCGGCGGCGGGGTCGTCGGGCGCGACATCCGTTTGCCGCCCGGCCTTCTTCTCGGCTCCGGCATCGCGCCGCTTGATCCATTCTCCCACCCACTCGGGGGTCGCAGCCGCGGGCACGCGCGCCGGGTTGTTCGCCAGGACCAACAGGAGGCCCAGTCCGTGTTTACAAGGAAACTTCCGGCTCGGGCAGGAACAATGAAAAGCGGGGCCGGTTAGGTCCGCTTGCGTGCGGTACAGCGCGCTGCCCTGGCACTCGCCCCAGACGGAGCGTTCGTCGCGGCCCAGGGCGGACCATTTGGCCGGGTTCGCCAGGCCTTGCCCTGCCTTGACGGAGGCGGGGTCCGGAGCCATCGCGATCACTTGAGGGGCGGTCAGTGTCTCCATGTGGAGCGGCGGGGTTTCGCCAGGCGGAAGATACCCGCATCGGTGCGTTCGATACCAGCGAGAATTTCACTCGACCAGCCGGAGAAACGATTGGAAATCACTGGCCTTATCGCCCGCGGTATTGATAATCATCGGCCGGCCGGCAACCCGGCGAGTGGACCGCCGGTTGGCTCGGTCGTCGCGCTCACGGGGCCCTGCCGTTTGAACCAGCCAAGGCCGCACGATGAACGCACTTTCGACCCTTCTGTTCCGAACCTCGGCCTTTTTTCTCCTGGGTGGTTTCGTCACGTCGTGCGTGGCTTTGCACAAGCAGGACGCCTTTCCGGTCGCCAGCCAACCCTTGGACCTCGCGGTGCTGCGAACGCACGTTGGTCAAGACAGCGTGGTGCGACCGCTCAACGTCAGCGTCGGCGATCATCCCGTCGCCGCTTATTACGTGCGTCATCCCGGTGCCCGCGGGGTGTTGATCTTTTTCGGCGGCAGCGGCAACCAGGTGGATGTCGCCATCCGCGGCTTTGACGCACGCACCCGGGCGCTCGGCCTGGACCTGGTTGTTTTCTCCTACTACCAACGGGGCGAACCGATCCCCTCGGTGACGGAAGTCCGGGAGCGGTCGAGGGCGGTCTACACGGCCGTGCGAGCCCTGCGGACGCCAGCGTCAAAATCGGTCTACCTGCTCGGCCACAGCCTGGGGGGCTGGTTCGCCCTGGACGTGGCCGCCAGCGAGCCCGTGCAAGGTCTGGCGCTGGCCGGGGCGGAGACGACAGCGGCGGAGGTCATCCGCCGGACCGATGCGCCGTGGGCAAACTTCGTGGCGATCCGCCCGGACGCCGATGCCAGGCAACTCGACGCCTCCTTGTACGCGCCTCGTGTCCACGCCCGGACGTTGGTCTGTACCTCGAACCAGGATGAAGCGGTGCCAGCGGTCGTGGGACGTGAAGTCTTCGGACTGCTGCCGGCGGCGACGCCGAAGCGGCTGATCGTGCTGGAAGGTGTTTCTCATGGCCGGTACTTCCTGAGCGACGAGTTCTGGCGGCAGTTCGCCGGGTTCTTCGGAAGGTGACCAACGGAAGAGGAGGGAGCGGACCCTGATCGCATCCAGGGGCGTCATTCCGTTCTCACGGTCTTTACCGTGTCCCCATGTTACAAATGAGTAACAAGTTCGCTCAACTGTAACGAACTGTGAGTTGAAAATTCCCCACCCGGGAAAGAGGGTTGGGTTGTCTCACGCATGGGACCACCCAGGAAATGGAAGGCATGGCCCCAGCGCCGCACCGCGCACACCCACCCAACTGTCGGTCAGCCGCTTTTTGCACTGACTTCCGCAAGGGCGGAGTCCAGGCCGCAACTCTCTAAGGTGAGCGCGTTTCCGCGTCGGTAACGTCACAATAAACTATTGGTCCCTTTTGATTCGAACCGCCAAGGTTCCGACACGCCCGAGAGGTCATCTATCTAAGTGATTACCCGGGTCACACAATCTGCACTTACACGAAAGCAATAACTAACAGTATGAAACATCCTATTACAAAAACTCTCCTGGCGCTGGGATGCGCCGGGACGTTCGCGGCCACCGCGAGTGCTCAGCTTCCGACCACTTATACCCAGGGAGATTTTCTCGTGGGTTTCCGCCAGGTTGGGAATACGAACAGCGTCGTCGTTGACATCGGGCCGATCTCGAATTTCACCAGCCCCCAAAACTTCACGATCGGCCTCGGATCGACCCTTTCTGCCCAGTATGGGGCCGGCTGGGCGAGCGATTTCAACGTGTATTTTGGCGTCTCTGAAACTGACAGCGGCGATAAGGGGAGTTTTGTCACGTCGCCCGAATATTTCACCGGTCCGAACGCCGGCCCGGCCAAGATCTTTTCGCGTCTGACAGGCACTAACTCGGGCATTCTCCAGAATAAGATCAATAATCTCGGCAACGAGTTCACCAGCGCCGGTATCGTGCAGCCCAAGACGGATCCCAACGCTTTCCAGAACTTCATGCCAGGCGGCACGACTGACGCCGGACATGCCGGCCCTGCCAACATCTCGTTTGCCTTCTTCAATCCTGATATCGAAGGCAATTTCGACCAGACGACGGCCGGTGTCGGGCTTGACCTCATCCAGGTTTTGCCCGGCAGTGGTCCTGGGAACGACCTGGGTATCTTCACGCTGAGTGGTGACGGGACCACCCTGTCGTTCACACCCAATGTAGTTCCTGAGCCTTCCACTTACGCGATGGCGGTGTTGGGAATGCTCGCCCTTCTCGGCTTTCAACTGAACAAAGCGCGGAAATCTTCCACCAAGAAGCAGTCCGCCTGACGCTCGCAAAAACAGCACTCAACAAAACCCATCCAAATCCCGTACTAACCGACACACGCATATGAAAATCTCCAAAACCATGCTGGGCGGCGTCGCCCTCCTTGGGATGACCGGACTCGCTTCGGCCCAGACCAAGATCTACGTCACCGGCTCCACCGCCTTCCGCGCTTCCGCGATCACTGAAATCACCAACCTGCTGAACGCGAACGGCGGCTTCACCGGGGAGGCTTCCGATAATGCCACCTTCACGAGCGCCAACGCCGTCACGTTCACGGGCGGCAACATCAACGGCACGCCGGTGACCATCAAGACTTCGTGGTCCGGCTCCGGTTCAGGCATTCAGACCGTGGCGGGCGCCCCGAACTTCACGGTCGGCTTCCTGCCCGACGGCGCCACCGGGACGGCCAACCCCGACCCGCGGAACACCGCCAACCCGCGCGAAGCGGCGGTGCCGGATGTCGCCCTGTCGGACGTTTTCCAGGGATCGACTCCCTTTAACGGAAAATTCAGCGGAGTGACGTACGCCGCGCTGACCGACAACGTCGTGGGCGTGGTGGCATTCACCTTCGCGGGGAGCAAGAGCTTCCCCGCCGGTCTGAGCATGACCCCGGAGATTGCGCAGACTCTCTACGTCGGCGGTCTCGTTCCTTTGTCGCAGTTCACTGGTTCCTCCAGTGATGACTTCACCGGTGTCATTGCGACGGGCCGCGACGCGGATTCCGGCACGCGTCTTACGACCGTGGCGGAGACGAACGTGGGCGTCAACGCGACGCTGAACCAATACAAGCCGACGGTTGCCAGTGGCACCATCACCGGTCTCGCGCCCTATCCGGCCGCGACGATCAATGGCATCAGTCACCCCGCCGGCGACGGCGGCGAGTCGAGCGGCAGCAGCCTGCGCAATTACCTGCCGAACCTCGTTAGCGCAACTGCCGCGCAGCAGGTCAACAGTGCGCTGAGCGGTGGCTTCCTGGTTACCTACTTGGGCGTCAGTGATTTCAACGCGGTGTCCGGCAGCGGAGCCGTCGCGCTGAACTACACCGGCGTCGCGGAGTCGCAAGCGGCCATCATCCGGGGTTCGTATACCTTCTGGGGCTACGAGCACCTCGACTACAAGTCCAACATCACCGGGATCAAATCGACCTTCGCCAACAAGCTGGCGGCCCAGATCACGAATTCGAGTTCGGCCACCCTCAGCCCGAACGTTTCGGTGGGTGACATGAAGGTTCAGCGGTTCGGTGACGGCGGCACGGTCAGCACCCTTCTTTTCTAAAGCGGCAACGCTTCCGCGAAAGAAGAAACCATTCAACAGCTAACAACGGAGAGCGGTGCGGGGATAGAATCCCGCACCGCTTTTTTCGTGCGTGTGTCAGCCCTCTCCCACGACGGCGTTTAACGTTTATGTGGAAGGTTTGCGCCAATGCGGTGCGCCCGGGTTTTCCAACCGCCTCTTATCGCTGATGTTCCCGCAGCGCCTTCTGCGCGGCCTCGACTTGAGCGGGCGTCATCCCGCGCTTCAGCTCGTCGAGGATGACGGTGCCCGAAGCTTCTTTTTGCTCCGCGCTCAGGGAAAGCCAGACGTAAGCCTGCACGGGGTCGCGCTCTACCCCGGTCCCACCGACGTAGAGTTGGCCCAGGCTCGCCTGCGCCTTGGCGTCACCGGCTTCGGCCGCCCGCCGGAACCAGAGGAGCGCTTTACTAATGTCCTTCTCCGTTCCCATCCCGCTTTCGTAGAGGACGCCTAGAAGATTCTGGGACGGCGCATCACCCGCCATCGCCGCTTTCGACGCCCACGTGAAGGCTGCGGCGTAGTCACTTGGGCAGTTCTCCGCTCCGAAAAAATAGAGTCGGGCCAGGTCGGCTTCCGCCGCTACATTGTCTTGCGCGGCTGCCTTTTCCCAAAGCTCCGCCGCTTTGCGTCCATCCTCTTTGCAACCGCGTCCGGCGAGCAGCAGCTTGCCAGCCGCCTCTTCGGAAGGGGCCAGTCCCTGGTCAGCAGCGCGGAGGAACCACTTCAGCGCCTCCTTGTCGTCTTTCGCCGTGCCGCGCCCTTCGGCGCACATCAAGCCGAGATCGTGCTGGGCTTTCGCATGTCCCGCCTCGGCGGCCTCCCGAAACCGCAGGACCGCCTGGTGATCGTCCCGGGGAACCCCGTTTGCTCCTTCGGCGAACGCGAGGGCCTCGTGGAATAACTCGTCGGTCGTAGGCCCCGCGTGCGCCGCCGTCGGGGTCTGGCAAACGGTCGCTGTAACAAGTGCAAAAAGGATAAGACGTGCCACCTGACCTTGCTAGCTGCCGTGCGGCCATCTCGCAAGACTCCTTCCCGTAACAATCGCGCCATCGCAGCGTTACGTCATCGTTACAATTCAATGCCATTTCTGAAGTTAGGTTTTCCTCATAGTCACGGCAGCTCTCCGCCGCTTATGACTTCCCCTCTCCCCCATGTCCTGATCGTTGACGACGAAGAAGACATCCTGGATCTACTTTCACGTGCTTTCCACAAGGCGGGCGGTTTCCGCATTTCCACGGCGGGCGATGGTCGCACCGCCCTCTCGCAGGCGCGCCGGGAGATGCCGTCGCTGGTCATTCTCGATCTTTCCCTGCCCAGCCTTTCCGGTCTCGAATTCCTGAAGACACTGAAGATCGACCCACTGACCCGCGCCATCCCCGTCGTCATTCTCTCCGCGAAGGCGGAAGAAGTGGACCGCCTGCTCGGTTTCGAGCTTGGCGCCACGGACTATGTGACCAAGCCATTCAGCCCGCGCGAAGTGGTGTTGCGTGTGAAAGCGATCCTCAACCGCGAAGGCCGCAGCCCGTCGGATTACAAGATTCGCGCCGGGAACATCCAGGTGGATGTCTTACGCCACGCCGTGCACGTCGCTGGCAAGGCAATCCATCTGACGGCGGTCGAATATAAACTCCTGACCAAGTTGATGGAATCGGCGGGCCGGGTTCTGGAGCGCGATCACCTGTTAAACTGCGTCTGGGGCTATGAGCGCTCGGTGGACACGCGGACGGTCGATACGCACATTCGCCGCCTTCGCGCCAAGCTCGGCAGTTCGAGCGACATGATCGAGGCCGTCCGCGGGTTCGGCTACCGTCTCAACGACCCGCCACCGGACGCCGCCCTATAGCTGCTGCGCTTCCCCGCGCCTCTTCTTGCGCTCCTCTTCCTGGTCCGTCTCGCTGTCACCGCCGCCGTATCCGACGACATCCACGGTGATGATGGACGCCGCTTCCTGGACCGTCGCGGCCGCCGGGTTCTGATTCGCAAGCGTACTGGCGGCGTTGTTCACCGCACCCGTGCTGTTGGAAGCGGTGGTCAGGGCTCCGATGTTGGGGGCAGCGACGGTGGGGATGCCCGAGCTGGTCCCCCCGGCCGTGATGTTAGAAGCATTGATGACCTGAACCGCGGCGAGATTGAGATTGCCGGAAACGCGGATGCCGGCATCACCCGCATCAATCGTCCCCGCCGGCGCGATGAGATCGATGTCGGAGGGCGGAACCCCTGCCACGCTCTCCAGCACACCGATGCCGCCGCCTGTCGCCAACCCCGCCAGGTCCGTCTTCACGTCTCCACTCTGCGGATCGACCAGCACGCGGGTCGGCGGTGCCGCCAGCACGGTCTTGGGGGCGGAACCGGCCGCGATGTCACCGAGGGTTGACCAGATGATTTCGTTGCCGCCGCGCAACGTGAACACGCGCGATGTTCCCACGTTGACGCTCATCGACGTGAAGACGGAGATGTTTCCTCCGCGCTCGGTCAGGATTCCCTGGTCCACGGCGGTGCCCTGGCCGGAATTGATGCCGACATCCAGCTTGCCGCCCGGAGCGAACAGGTCGATGTCGCCGCCGTTTTGAGTTTTGATCTCGCGCGAAGTTAACGAAATGTTTCCGCTCCACTTCGCGCCAGGAAACAGGGCGGCGACGGCTGCCTCGCCGTTCGTGTAATTCCCGAAGCCCGCGCTGTCCGGATTATTGTGGTCCCGGCCCGCATCGCGGAGCACGAGATAGAACACGTCCAACGCGAGTTGGTCCTGCCGTTCGGGAGGCAGCCCTTTGAAGGTGGACCAGATCTGGCTGGCATCCTTGGTACTGAGTCCGAGAAGGACGCCCAGGTCCGGCAAGTACCGCGAAGAAAGCTCCGGCGCGGCCGGGTCCAAAAACTTCCCGATGAAGCTGGCGAAGTCGATCTGAGAGTTTGCGAGCCCGTTGGAAATTCCGATGCCTGCCCCCGCGATGATGTTCGCGCCCGTAAACGGCAGGGAAGGATTGCGGCCGTTGCCGATGCTCGTGATGCCTAGGCCGATGTCGCCGTTGGAAGTGGCGCTGATGCCCAGGTCCAGGTTTCGCCCCGCCAGAACTTCGAGCGTGCCCGGGCCACTGATCTGAATGTCGCCGGATGCGGTGCTGGTGGGGGCACCGGTCCCGGCTTCGGCCAGGAGCTTGGAGTTCAGGTCGAAAGCGATCAGGTCGCGGCCGGCCTGGATCACCGTCGTGTCATCGGGCCGCACATTCTGCACGTAGAACGCGATGTCGGTGATATCCTGACCCGACAAAATCCGGGCGGATTTTCCACTGAACAACGTCACCCCGGAAAGGTCGCCGGACGCGGCGTACAAATGCACCGGGTCCGGGTCATTCACATGGAGGGGGCCCGTCGCATGAAGAGTTTGTTGTGCCTGGAGAACAGCGGCATCCCCGGTCGTCGAGCCTGTCTCCAAGAAGATCGCGTTGACAGGATTCAAAAATTCGGGATCGGTCCCCTGGTTTTGTCCGGCCGAGGAGGGATTGGTCAGCGTCGCGCGAAAGGCGAAAGGCGAGGTAATTCCAGGGATTCTGGCCGGGTCGGCGTCAGAAAGATTGATCTGAGTTTCGTTGAAACTCTGTACGTCCAGACCGATGCCGCTCGGCTGCAAACCATTGATGGCGTTCCGGGCAACCAGATCAATGGTTCCGGTGGGCGAAGGTGAAAGCGTGAGACTGCCAACCACGTTCACATCGCCACTGAAGGAAGTCGCGAACAAACTGCCCGGCGAGACGGTCGTCAAAGTCGTGAACGGCTGTACATTGCCCACATCCAGACGCAGCCACGGTTGAAAGTAAGAGAGCGACTGCTGGGTAGCCACCGTGTTGAGACGCAACACCTGGTCCAGCCAAATTTCCAGCAACGGCGCGAAGCCGCTGCTGGAAAGGGTGGCGCCTTCACGCAAATTCACCTCGCCCGTCAGCGAGCTGACGTTCACCGCGTCGCTTTGACTATAGGTTGAGTAATTCGTCCCGTACCAAAAGCTGTTGTTGATGCCTTCGGGCAGAAGAAACACGTTCGCGACCGGCCCCAGGAGCACGTCACCTCTCGCTGCCACGTCGAAACTTCCTTTGCCCAAGAATAAGGTGGTTGGCAGCCAGGTGTGTTCGTCCAACACGTCCGGCGGGGAGACGACCAACCCGAGCGAGGGCGAGCGCGTCTGGTTCGTGACGATGCTGCCGCCAGCGTCCAATCTGCCCGTGCCGCGCTCGACGTAGTACACGCCAGCGTCGATGTTACCGCCGGCCTGGACCGTAACATCGCCGCCACCGAGTTCCACCAGCGCGCCGGCATTGGGGGCCAAGGGGCCGCTCGCGTTCCGGGCCGGCAGACGCGCGTTCGTCGGAGCGGCGGCATCCACGTTGCTAACGTCACGGCCGGCGGACAGCCGCACGTTCCCACCGCCCAAGGTAGCGACTCCCTCGAAAAAATTGCTGAAATCCACCCACCACGTCGTGGAACCCACGTCCGTCCCGCCAACGGCGCGAGTCACCACTCCGAATTGCCCGGTCGTCGGATCAACGTAACCCCGGCGGTACAGCCAGTTGACCGGCAGTTCGTGGGAAGAATCGGCCGTGAGAACGCCGCCGATGATCGTCTGATGGGTGATGTCGTTCTGCGCGCTGATGGAAACGTTTCCTCCCGCCATGCTATACTGCGCAGGGTAAGGCGCGGTCTGCTGGATCGACCCGAGCCCGGAGGATTGACCGGCCGCGCTGGTATTGGGAAGGTCAAACGTTCCAGCCAACGTCGGATCGGTCACCTGGGTGCCTGCGGTGTAGATCGTGGCGAATTGGTTGAGCAGCTTCACATCCTGGCTGGCGGAGATGTCGATGTCGCCGGAACCCGTCCGGATCACCTGGAAACGGCCCCCCACGGCGTTGGACGTGCTCGCGGACACCCCCGAAGCGCCAAAGACGTTCTGGCCGTAGTCCTTCCCGAGGAGCACCGAGCCCACGGCCGTGCTATTCGTGCTGACGGGAACAACCGCGTGGTAGTCGGCCGCGCCAAAATCGGTGCCCGCCGTCAGATGATAGGACCACGACTGTTGGCTAGGCAGCAGTTGGCCGTTGGCGGGGAGCAGGGTGGCGGAGTAGGAACTATTGCTAAACCCATCACTCAAGGTGTTGAAAAAAGCCAAGTCTCCGGCGGCACGCAGGGTGAGCACGCCGGGCGTCTGCTGCGGTCCGAAACGGTCAGTATGCAGGTCCCAATCGGCATCGGAGGTCGAACTCGTTGAGCCGAGCGTGAGGTTGCCGCTTCGATTGATGATCTCCGCGCCGGGTTCAATGGAAGAAATCGTTTTGAGCGAGTTGTTGCCGTTGAACAACCGGGCGCTGATCTGACCCGCGTTGTTGCCAAAAGCAATGCCGTTCGTGGAAACGAAAGACTGCACGTAGCTGGTGATGTTTCCGTCCCCGGTCAAATCGTAGAGCGCGTATCCCTCCACCACCAGCGCGGACGCGCCGACGATGGTGGCACCCACCGGTTGCATCTGCAGGTCGGTGCCGCTCAAGGTCTGCGGAGCGCGGAGATGCACCGTGCCCGCGAAGTCTCCGGCCTGACCCGAAAGAGGGGTGCTGGCCGCGACGGAAACATCGATCTTCGATCCCGTCAGCAAGTTCAGGCTCGCGTTCCGGTCGATCACCCCGTTGGTCTCGGCACCCGCGCTGAGATACACCGTGCCACCCTTGCCGGCCGCATCGAACTGGCCGGCCGCCACGGTCAGGATCGACCCCGCTTCCAGGCTGATGCTCCCGCTGGCGGTCAGGCTGATCGCGCCGCCGGTCACGCCGGAACCATCAATGGTCCCGGTGACATCGATGGAGCCATCGTCGGCCGCCACGTCGAATTGGCCGGTCTTGCTCAAGCCGCCAATCGAAGTGTCGCCCGTGCGGACGCGGAACGTGCGCAGCGCGGCAAAGCCCACGCTGTTGAGTTCGGTGTTGAGCGCCGTCAACGAGGGAAGCGAGCCAACGTCCAGAGAGAAAGTCGCGCTCTTCCCGCCTGCCCCGCTTACCCCCGAAAGGGTGCCGGACGAGGTGAAGACTCCCTGCGGTGCCGAGACCGACAGACTGCCGCCATCCCCTCCGCCAATGGCGGCGGATACATTGAGGCTGCTCTGCTTTGCGAGAGTGATCGATCCTTTGTCCGCGCTCAGGATGATCGAACCGCCGCTCGTGTATTTCGTCAGATCGAAATAGGTCTGCGCGGTTCCACCCACGTCGATCATTCCGCTGTTCACGTTCAGATCGCCCGCGGAGGCGCGCAGTGATAGTTGCCCACTCGGGAGCTGGAAATTCGCGGTCGAGCTGATGCTGTTTCCGCCGAAACTTAGCTCGGCTCCGAGCGATGCGTCCGTGACCGACCCGGCGGCGGGTGGTAGCGCCACGAGCTGCAGTTTTCCCGAAGCCTGCGTGGAATAGGTGGCCCCTGTCGCACCCGTGAACACAGGCGCGTTCATGGTCAGGTCGCCCTGCACGGACAGGCTGCCGGAGTCGCCCGCCACGATCTGGTCCGCCGCCGTGAAAGTCACGGAACCGAAATGCGCGATCTGCAGCGGATTTGCGCCCAGGCGAACCGTCCCTGCATCAAACGCGAGTGTGCCGACGTTACCCGCACCGGGCACGGGAGCAGAAACGTCCGCGGAGTTATCGAGGTTGACGACCTTGGCTCGGAAGATGACCTCTCCATCGCCGCCGGCGCGTCGGATCGCGGCGGCGTGCAAGCTCAGAGTATCGGCCGCCGTGATGGTGCCGGAACCATAGATATCGATCAGGGAGTAACTCAGGATCGAGAGCGAATTCGTGGAGCTAAGAGTACCAAGAGTGGCTCCACTCAAGACAAGGCCAAGCGACGGCGGCGCGGAACTGATCTTATCGAGAACGATACTCACCTGCCCGCTGTCCAGGCTCAGGCTCTGGGCGTGCAAGCTGGCCGAGGGATCGAGCAAAGTAGCCGCCGTGGAATCGACCGTGACGCTCGCGCCGGACAGCAGGGCGTTCGCACCGACGTTCTCGCTCACATTGTTGCCGCCACTCACTCCGAGCCGCGAGATGGCCGCGAACGGATCGCCGCTTACCCGGATCAACGCGCCATCGCCGCTGCCAGGGACATCCTTGTTCCCGAGGATGAGCGTGTCCGCCGCGCCAGACAGCACGCCGGTTTGCGTGACGACCGACGAAGGGGCGAGCGTGATGTTCTGGTTTGCGACCAGGATCACGTCGGGCCCCGCGAGCGCCGAACCAGCGTCATCGACGGTGACATTCGCGGTCGTCGCGGTGACGACGGTGCCGGTGGAGGTGGTGCTGCGCTTGCCTCCGATGAGAAGGCTCTCCGCGCCGAACGCGGTGAGCGAGGCCGCATCCAAATTGAGCGCGCCCGCATCCGCAAGGCCGCTCGGACCCAGGATGCGGATGTCGGTGGGGCTGCTGATATCGACCTCGCCTCCGCGGCCGCCGGTCGGCGCTTGCGCGGCCAGCGAACCGTCGATTGACATGTGCTGAGTCGCATCGAACAGCAGACGGCCAGAATCTATCGGCAGGCGCGGCACCGCTGCGTTGGCATCGACCGCTGCCTGCTTCAGGAAAGTATTGGCGAAGTAGTTAACGTAGACAGCACGGCTGCCGACGACGGACGCCGGAGCCACTTCAAACGAAGATAGCAACGGCTGGGCCAGAACCGGATCGAAACCATTGAACCGGTAACCCGACACGATTGTCGCTCCGGTCGGCTGCACGACGGACAAGGTCGGCGCGTTGCCAACCGGCGTCACCAGGAACGCCCCGGGCAACAACGCGTATCTTGCGGGCAGGAGAGTATAGGTTCCCTCGGGCAATCCGTCCGATGCGCGGAGATGAATCTGAGTTCCCACCGCGAGCATCGAGTTGCTGTACCCGGCATTTGCCGCCTCCGTGGAGGAAATAAAGGGAGCATACCCGGGATCGTTGCCGGGCAGGACCGCAAAACTGGTCGTGCTGTCGAGGATATCATTGGTGCCGCCCACTCCGGATTGGAACTGATAGGCGTAAAGATCGCCGCCGCCGCGCAGGTCGATGGTCGAGCCGGTCTGGTCTCCCACCGTCTGGCCGGCCACGTTCACGATTTTCGAGGGCAACCCGCTAATGAGGAGATTATTCCCGGCGGGGTCGATCCACGATTTGCCGTCCGGGCTCACGCCGTACGGGATGACCAGGGCTTTTCCTGTCGTGGGGTCAACGGCGGAAACGGAAGCCACGCTGCCGGCGAGTAGCTGGACCTGGCTGGTCAGAGGCGGGGTGATGTTCGTGATCTGGTCCACGAAGGACGCACCCGTCCCGTCGGAGCCGAGGTTGATCGTGCCAATCGGCGCGCGGACGGTGCCGCCGTCGTTGATGACGGAACCGTAAATATTGACCGTGCCACCCGCCGAAAGGGGAAGGGGACGCGTGCCCGAACCCGTCAGCGTGACCGTGCCCAGTTTCGGGGAGCCGTTGAACGAATAATCATACGCCGCGAGGGTGAAAGTCGTCGCCGTCGGAGGATAGATCTGGCCGGCGGTGAGATGAATGCTCCCTGCGATATCCAGGGTCCCATCCCCGCGGATGTCTCCGCCGGTTGCGACCAGGTTGGCGTTCCCGATTCCCTGCAACGAAAGGTTGCCGATGTCGATCAGACTGGCGGAAACGGACAGGGAGGCGGCACCGGTCGCCGGGAGAGCGTAGAAAGGTTGCGACTGGAACGTAAAAGCGTTCGTCGAATCCTGCGCGGCAAAGGGGCCGCGAAAAGTGGTTCCCAGGCTCACGTAAGGCGAGTTGAGCGACACCGAGACGTTGCTGAAAAGAAAACCACCGTCCGCGACGGCCAGACTGCGCGGCGCGTTCAGCGTCACCGGCCCGTTGAACAAAACAGTGCCTTTCAAGTTCAGCGAAGCGAGACCCGAGTTGTTGAAACTGTCCGCAGCGAAGTGGCCGGGAGCGATCTGGCTGCCTCCGACCGCTTGGCCAATCAAGCTGAGGCTGCCACTGGCGAGCGACGCGGGGATCGAGTTGCCGCTCGGAATGACCTGCAAGGTAATGTCTGTCGGCTTGGCCGCCACGACCGAGCCAGGCGCAAAAAATAGCCCGGACGACACGGTCAAGGCCCCCCCGGTCGCAGAGGGTCCGCCGGGTGCGCCACGGAAAGTCGAGTCCACGAAGAGTTCCTGCGACCCACTCAAAACGATGGAACCCCCGTTGCTGTCCACCCGCGTCGGGAGGGTGGCGGCACCGCTCGACGATCCGTTGGATTGCTCGACGCTGAAGCCCGGGGCCAGATCGAGCACGGCGGTAGCGCCCGAAACGTCGAGAATAGAGCCGGCCCTCGCCGCCACGTTGCCCGACAGGGTGATGCTGCCTCCAGCCAGGACGGACCCGGAGCGGAGGCCGAGAGAGTTCGGTATAAGGAGGCCCTCCCCGGCGGTGGAAAGCAGCGCCTTTGACCCCAGTTCGACCGTGAAGAGCGCTTGCTTGAGGTCGCTGAAGTCATTGCCTGAATTGCCGCCGCCAGACACGGTGATGCTGCCTCCGGGCACCTGGATCGATCCCAGAACCTCGGTCGTGTTGGCCGCAATCGTGACCGATCCGAGCCCATCGGTCTTGATGGAAGCGCCGTCTCCCATCACGAAATCGCCGCGCACGATGGGCAGAATTCCGCCGGTGGGGTCCGTGATTCCAGGTGCCCGGAAACTGAGACTCACGGGATTGCGCACTCCTTCGGGCAAAGTGACGGAGGTCGCGGTGACGCTACCCTGACCCTGGGTGTCCAGGCTCGCCAGGAGCGATTGTGCGACCGGGTTGATCTGGGTCCCCGGAGCGATCACCACGGCGGGTAGGAAAACGTTCGTTTGCGCGGTCAAGCCTCCCAGACCGGTCAACGTGAAACTGGCGAACCCACCGGCATTGAAAAAAGCGGGTGCCAGTACCAGCGTGCCCGCCTGCGAAGCCTGACCACCCACCTGGATGAGAGGCGCGAGAACGGAAAGCGACCCGCCCTTGGAGCCGGACAGGCCGCTGAGCGTTGCACCCAGGTTCAGCGTGCCACCGAAGACGGCGGGAATGTTGATGTCCCTCCCGGTGGCGAGAGCAATGCTGCCGCCTGCTCCGTAAGTGATCTGCCCGGAGGCATCGACGGTCAGGCCGCCATCGGCATCGATGACGCTGCCGTGTTGAAGGTCCGCGCTGAAGCTGCTGATCGCGATTTTCCCGCCAGCCGGCAGATAGCTCGCGCCGGGCGCGACCAACGCATCGCCCCGGAGGTCGGTGACGCTCCCCGAGGCATCCAAGCGCGCGGTTGGCCCGAGCGTGAAGTGACCGCGCATGGGGTCAAAGGGAGGGGCCGCCGCGCCGGCCGGGAGCGTGGCGAAGACCGTGGGAGAGATGTCGAATGCATCGAGCACCAGGCTGCCGCCCTGAGCGACGAGCGATCCCTGAACATTCAGGTTGGCGGCGGAAAGCGAAATCGCCCCGCCCGACCTGGTCGTCAGCGTGGCGTTCTGCGGGACGGTGATGTTCCCGTCACTATCATCGACCGTGAAGTTGCCGAACCCATCGTTGTTCACCAGGTCGGGCGAAAGGAAGACGCTTGTCCTACGCTCGGCAGGCAGCGGCAAGGGCATCCCCGCACCGTCCAGCGCGAACGGACCCACGGCGCTCTGCGTGCCGCTGGCGAACGTGATGTTCGGCGGAGTGGGAGATGACAGCAGGAAGGCCGGGGGGACCACACTCTGCACCTGGAAAGCAAGCGCGAGCGAACTGGCCGCCGGTGGCACGGTGGCCTGACGCCCTCCCGTCACGGTGCTTCCTAGAAACTGGCCATCCAGCGCCATCGAGGGAGCATTGATTTGCAGGCTGCCGCCGTTGAACCCTTGCGTGAAGCCAGCCTCGAAGCGCACGTCTCCCTGGAGAGAGTTGCTGGTGGTTTCGATCACCCCGAACTTCGGGTGAACCACCGTGAATCCATTGACGATCCCGTCGTAGACCCGGTCGGGGGTTGCCTGTGAGATGTCGAAGATGTTGCCACCGGAAGTGACCTGGGTGGTGTGCACCAGTCCGCTCGCGAAGTTGATCCAACCGCCCGAGACATCGACCAGCGAGCCCTTTTGCAGCACGACGGAACTTCCCGCGCTCAAGGAAACGGTTCCGCCGCCTGTCGTGAGTTCGCCGACGGTGCGTTGCACTAGATTGGCGTAGGGGGAGAGGTCCGCCAGGGGCGTACCGACGTAGTTCTGCCCGTTGTAAGAAACAACCTTCGTGATGTCGATGTAGACCGTTTGCCCTCGCAGGGGGCCGTTGCGTTGCAAAGGCGAGTTGGCTAATTCGGGACCTAGCAGTTGAGCCGCCACCACATTTTCACTGACCGGAGCCGAGATGTCCCTCGATCCGGAAACATCGATGGTGGCGTCGGCGTCGAGATACACTTGGCCAGCGGAAGACACGAATCGGCTTTGTGCATTCTGACCGGGCGTATAGAGGACCCAGGTTCCCGCCGCGAGGCTCACGTTTGCACTCGGCGCGAACAGGAGCGCGTTCTCGCCCTCGTGAATCGTCAACCCCTGGATATTGACTTGCGAGGGCAGCGCCAGTTTCGTGCCCACGACCCGTTGCGTGCTGTCATATTCCGGGACGACCTGCGTCACGCTGTCCGGCCCGAGCGTGACCTGACCGGTGCTCTGAAAAAGAAACGGCGGCGGGTTTGTCGTCGTGGTGTTGGTGTTGCCGACCGCGTCAAAACTCGCCAGCAGATCGATCCGTCCGTTCGCGGCCACCGACGTGGTGCCATTGATAAAACCCAACTGGTTGATCTTGCTGCCCGCGAGGGTGACATCGGCTCGCGGCACGTCGATTAACCCGCCGTTCGTCGCGCTTCCCCCGTAAGTGCCGGTGGTGCCTACAAAAACATCCAATCCACGCAGCGCGGCACGCAACGTGGGATCGCTGTCGGTATGAGCGGCCAACCCGATTTGCAGACCGGCCGCGAGAATCGTTTGCCCGTCGGGGGTGCTGATCGTTCCATCGTTGCGGACGTTTGCTCCAAATAAAGCGATCCGCCCGCCCACGTTATCAGCGCCAGTGGGACTGGTCAGCGTCGCGCCCGCCTGAACGGACACGTCTCCGTAGTGCCCGTCCGGAGTGTTCGGCAGAACAGGAGTAAACGCGGGCGTGCCGTTGGTGCCGCTGGGTAGTGCCAGCGCGGAAAAAAGGAATTGGTTATCCGGGTTGTTCAGGAGTCCGCGCGCGATGAGATTGTCGTTGATCGGCAGGGCCGACGCGACCAGCGAATGAAGGTTGATCTGCGAGCTGCCCCCGAAGATGATTCCGTTTGCGTTGATCAGATACACCTGACCGATGGCGTTGAGAGACCCCAAGATCTGCGAAGGAACGCCGCTTGGATCGTTGACCTTGTTGAACGCAATCCATTGCGTGGCGTTCGCGCCGCCCGCCGTCTGGTCGAAGGTGACCTTCGTCTCTTGGCCAACGTTGAACGTCTGCCAATTGAGTAACGCTTGCTGGCTCGTCTGTACGACCGTGACATTTGTCTGCCCGTTCGCGGTGGTCTGCGTCGGCAATTTCGCGCCGGTCCAAAGCGCCGGATTTTCGGTCTTGGTCGGCTGAGCCAGATTCGCGGGCACGCCCGGCGCGAGTTTCAGCCCGCCTGGAGTGAGACCGTTCGGCACCTTCGGCAAGCTCTGGCTTGGCAGGAAAGGGTTCGGGCCCAGGCTTGCGGTACTGTGGCTCGCGGCGGCGCGTGCCGAGTCCTGCATGGCGCGCACCGCCTGCAAGGCCTGGGTCGTGCGGCTGAGCGAGTCGCGGGCATTCAGACTCGGCAAAGTGGCTGCGGCTGTCGGGTTGCCCGGATTGGAACTCGCACTTCGCCCCGGCGCAGCCGTCCCCCCGCCACGCAAAATATCGCCCGCGAGCAGGGAGGAAAACGGTACGGAAACCAGGACCGTGGTCAGCAAGCCGAATGCGACCCGCGCTAACCGGCGTTTGAGTGCGGCTCGCGCTAACCGGCGCGTCCGGCGGTAACGACTTGTTTGAGACATAAACGGAGTAGCGAGAGCAGGTGGAGGCAGGATTTATTTGCGGTCTCTCTGGGGTTGTACCCGTGCGTCCGCGATCTTATCCGAGTAATCTTGCACCAGGTTCTCGAGCTTCGTGCGCGTGATGCCGGTGAATGGCTCACGGGCCGCCAGTGCGTCGCCCAATCCGAATTTCTCGTAGCGGGTCAATATCTCGTTCGCCAGACGGTAAAGCTCGCGGTTCTTCGTCTCCCGATCAGCAACCTCACGTCTGGCAATGATGGTCTCACTTACCGCCTTGTCGCGTTCCGCCTTCAGCTTTTGGGCGGCGGTATTGATTTGCTCGTAGGCCGCTTTCCACTTCGCCAGAGCATCCTTCGTCTGGTTGATCGTCGTTTCCTGCTCCGCCACCTTGGATGTTAGATTCGCGATGGTCTCTTTGTCCGAGGCCGCTTCCTTGGTTAACATGTCCGTCTTTTCCGTGAGTGCCTTCTTCTCCTGTTCGAGCTGGGCTTTGTCGCCTTGTAAGGTCGCTTGCTCCGTTTCCGCGGTGCGCAGACGGAGGGTCAGCGTCCGCAACATCTCTTTGGCTTTGTTGTCGTCGTCCGCCCGACTCACTCCTGGAGCTAGCAACAACAAACACAGAACAACGGGTCGGATGGCTTTCATTAGAATTTCGCGTTGAAGTCGAACTGGAAAGTATCGTTTCGGAAAGTCGGGCCAGCGATTTCATTCGCGCTCATCCAGCGCAGATAGAAGTTCACATGCTTCGACAAGGCGACCGCTCCGAAGAGCGTGTACCCCTTCAGGTTCGTTCCGCCCAGGCCGAAATCGGAATCGTTGAATCCATCGACGGTGGCGTCCGATTCCAAGTACCGATAACTCGCGCCGGCATACCAGTCCCATCGTTTTTCAAACGCCGGTGAGCCTACCTTGATGCCCGTGATCCAGCCGGTATCTCCGCCCGCGAAGCTTCCAGGCTTCCCGTCGGCCCGGTTTGGCCCGAGGTTGTTGATGGCTTTTGCATTGATGCTGCCGTAGTCAAAAGCCACGTTCTTGACGAACTCACCAAATAGACTCAGGTGGAACGGGTCAAAGTGCGCGTAGTCCAGCGTACCGGCAAAATCGATTTCACGGTAGGGAGTAGCCAGGCCGAAGTACTGGAACTGCTTGGTCGTTCCGAAGCTGTTGTCCGCAGTCGGCAGGATGTCCCGGATCGGGAAGTAAGTGTTGCCCTTCTGAGCGAAGGCTGGCCGAGTGTCGTCGGTGTCTCCTTGGTCGGACGTGGTGAGAGGCACAAAGGGCGACGAAAGCCGTCCCTGGATATTTTCAAAATGGTAGTAGGCGGCGGCGACCTTGGCACTGAAGTCGTGACCCCAGGTGAAGTTGCCGCCGGTTTGGACCGCCAGGAGGTACTTATCGTCACTCGAAAATTTCGAGGGGCGATTGGAAGAGAAGTTTAGTTCGGTGTTAAAGATGGGGAAAGCGCCCAACGTCGCGAACGGCGTCACATGCTTATTAAGCTGATACCGTCCGCTGACCGAAACTCCATCGAAACCGAGATCATCGTCCCACACCAGTTCGCTCGGAGAGAAGAAAGGATTGTCCGTGCGCCCCAGATTGACCACGAAGTCTTCGCTAGGCTTGCCGCCGAGTTCGTAACGCACGAACGCGCGGTCGAGCCAGATGGCGTATTTGCTGAAATTGCCGCCTTGCCCGCCGTTCGCCGCGCCGAGTGACTGGTTGGTGGAAGTGGGGCTGTTGGTCTCGCCAGTAGCGATCCGGATTCCAAACGTGAAACCATCTTCCAAATCCATCTGCGCGCCGAAGCGGACACGGATACGAAAACGGTTGCGGTCCTTATCGACGTTGTTCTGCGGCGAGAAGGTCGTGCCCGTGGTGTCAAACGGCGACCCCGTGTTGATGGCGTTGAAGTTCGGAAACGCGCCGGTGTTGTCATTGCCGCTGGGGAAGAAGAGGCCCTCGTAACGAAGGCGAAAATCCGCGAACGGCGTCAAGCGAAGCGTCCAGCCCGGCAGGGTGCGGGGATTTGCCCAGTTTTCATCCCGGGCTTTCTGCATCACTTCTTCGCGCACCTGCTCGGTGATCTGTCGGCGGACCGTCTCCGGGACATAGGGCACGCGCACCTCGTCGGGGGTGTCGTCCAGAGGGGGGAGGCCTCTCGGCATCGGCGCAACGTTGTCCGCTGACGGTGCGGCTGCATCCGGCCGAAACAACGAGGCGTCCGGTGGAGGAGCTTGTTCCACTGGCCGACGATTGGCGGCATTCGCTTGCTCACGCGCCTTGACCGCGTCTGCTTCGGCTTGCTTGATGAGTTCATCCGCATCTTCCTTGGTGAGCACGCCGCGTTGCACCAGACGATTGATCAGATTGATCGTTACATTCTCCGACGCCGGCGCGCTGGGTGTCGGTGTGCTCGCGGGCGGGGCGGAGGGCGCGGCGGCGCTGGCCGTCGGAGCCGGCAGAGCCATGTCGGTGTCAGGGGAATTGAGAGCGACTTCCGGCTTGGGAAGACCATTCTCGGATGCCGTCGCCTGGCACAGCCCGGGAGCAATGACCGCGAGGACGCAACCGTAGCTGATAGATAACAGAGCCTTCACGAAAAATGGGGTCAGGGACGACGCGCCGCCAGCCGGAGGGTGATCGGCGCGGGCATTCCCGGGGGTGGAGGTTGGAGTTGTAGACCGTTCAAAACTTCATCGCGGATCGCACTGTCCAGCGCAGGGTCACCCGTGGTGCCCGCGATCTGCGCGCGCGCGACGCGCCCGGTGCTGTCAGGCCAGACTTTGACGGTCACGTTCAGCCTTGCCGCGCGCGTTTTGCGGTTCCGCTGCATCGCTTCGATGACCCGGCCCTGCACCTGGCTGGCATACCAGCCCCATTTGCTGCCGTTACCTTGGGTGCCGCCGATCCTTCCGCCGCCGGGTTTGCCGCTCAGGCCAAAGCTGTCCGGGCCATCCCCCTTGATGCCCGTACCCAGAGGCGGTTCGTCCTTCGGCGGCTCGGGCTGGGCCTGCTCTTCTTTGACCATCGGCTGTTCCGTGCGCTGCTGTTCTTCTGGCGGCGGAGGCGTGTTCGCCGGAGGCGGAGGCGGGGGCGGTGGCGGCGGGAGGCTGACGATGGTCACCGCATCCCGGCGGGACGTGCCACTCCCGCCAGTCGAGATGTTAGTAGTTAGCACGACGCCGCCCGCGACCAGTGCAATGACGACCAGCGCCGGCGCCAGATACCTCTGCCAGCGCGCCTTTTCCACCGGCTCGTCCTCGAACGGGTCGTCCATTTTATTTGCCTTGCGGCTTGGTGGCCAGACCGACCTGGGAGATGCCCAGCCTGCCGACGACATCCAGCACGTCCATCACGGCCTGATATTGCGTCAGGCTATCGCCTCGGATGACGACCGGGAAATCCGGCGTCTGCGCTTTCTGGGAGATCAGACGCTGTTCCAACTCGGGAATACTCACCGGGATCGTGTCCAGAAAAATCTTCCCTTCGTTGTTGATGGTGATCGCCTTGGTCTTCGGTTTCGCCAGGCTGGGAGAGTTGCTCGCCTTCGGCAGGTTCACCTTCAAACCCTGGACGGTCGCGGTGGTCATTAGGATGAAGATCACCAACAGCACGTAGGCAAGGTCCAACATCGGGGTGATGTTGATGTCGTCGTAAGGCTTGTCGTCCTGGACTTGCATGGCAGGGCCTTACGAGATGAGTTCGAGCACCTCTTCGGCGGCGCTGGTCGTGGAGCTGTTGGCCCGTACCTTGGGGCCACCGTAGTACTCGGCGATTTTTGTCGTGAATTCGTCGATGAAAACGGTCATGTCGGTCGCCGCGTTCTTTACCTTGGCGAGGAGGTAGTTATATCCGAATAGCGCCGGGATCGCGACCATCAGGCCAGCCACCGTCGCGGCAAGCGCCGCGGCGATCCCGGGCGCGATGGCGTTCACGTTCACGTCGCCCGCCGCCGCGATGGCGGCGAAAGTAATCATGACTCCCACGACGGTGCCGAGCAGACCGAGAAACGGGCCGCCGGAAATCGCGATGGTCAGCAACACCATCTGACTGCTGAGCTTCTGGGATTCCCGCACCAAGCCTCCGTCGAGCGAGGCGCGGATCGCCTGAATGGAGCGCCCGGAAAGCGTATGCTTCACTGCGCCTTCCAGCGCCATGCGATGACGGATCTCCTCGGCACCGATCTTATAAATATGATAGACCGACGAATGCCTGATGACGCTCCTTTTGTTCGTTTGAATGCGACCACCTAGTGTGACCACGTTTCTCGCGTCAGCGTCGTCAAGGAAGCTCAGGTCGGCGGCGACATGCTTCCAGTCCCTGAGGAAAGCCGCGTTCCCCTTCTGGGTAACACCCAGGTATCGCGCCTTGCTGATCATCACCAGCCAACTGATAGCCGACATGACCGCGAGGATGCCGATGACGATCCAGCCGTCGATGGTGAGCGAACCCAGGATGATGCCGAGGAAGCCGCCGCTCAGCCAGCTATGCTTCTTCTCGTCGGCAGCGAAGGCTACCAGCTTGGAATCTTTCTCCGCTCCCTGCGTGGCCGCCGCAAAGTTCAAGAAGCCGGGAGCGCGCGAGACTTTTGAGAATTCCAGCTCATCGATCTCGCAGGCGACGCCCGGCAAATTCGACCCGGTGTCCGTCCCCACGATGATCGGTGTCGTCATCCCCGGCGCTGCCCCGGCGACACCGGCCGCTTTGACGCCGTCCACATACAGCGTGGCCTGCGTGCCATCCGCCACGGCGTCGAGACGGTGCCAGCCGTTCGCATCGAGCTTGGCGGTGCCGCGTGCCCGCTGGCCTGCCAACTGGAAGTAGGGAGTGTTGTCTTCGACCCCGAGCACCACGCTCGTTCCATTTGCGCTTCTGCTCAGGAGCGCCCCATTGCTCCCCGCTCCTAACTTCACCCAGACGCTCCAGGTAAAGGCCGCTCCCTCCTGCCAGGTCAGCGAATCGGAGTTAGGAATCGAAACGGAAGTCGTCGGCCCCAGCCTCGCCCCCGGTCCGATGAGCGAGCCGGACGTGGGAGTGACGCTTGTCTCCGCATTGTTGCCGTAAGCGGTGGAATCGTGCGGCGGCGTATTGGTTTCATTCCAATGGTAGATCAGCGTCGTATCCGCATCGTAGGTCCCCTTGGCATCCTCCGCGCGCGGGGCCTTGCCGTTGCCGTAGTACAGCCAGATCGTCGCTTTCGAGTTCGCCTTCAGGTCGGGAACCTTGACCCACACAAACGCTTCATCCAGCACCGAATCGTACTTCTCGATGTGGTACGGCAGCAGCGTCTTATCATCGCTGGCGACGAAACGGATGTCGCTGCCATCATCTTTTGCCTCCGCGAAATTAAAGTTCCCGTCATGCAGACGCAGCAGGAGCGAGACCGTGCCAATCGGACCCGCAATCGGCGTGGCGGACGCGCCGGGATCAATCGTGATCTGCTTCCTGACGGTCCATTCCTTGTTCCAATAGGCGCTTGCCGGCTTCAGAAAGCCAGAAGTAAGAAACACAAGTAGGGTTGCCGCCAGCTTTGCATTCATCGATGTGTTCACTGTTAAAACTCCCCCCAAACTCGGAAAGTACCGCGTGGATCAAAGGCGTCCGTTGAACTCTCACTCGTGAGCGGGAACGCGAGGTCGAGTGAGCAATTAAAGTGGTCGCGCCAGTGCACCCTGGTCCCCAGGCCCAGGCTGGCCAACTCGAAGTTGTCCGTTTGTTGCGGCAGTGGCTTCAGTAAGCTGTAGTATCCGCCCTCCGCGAACAGGTAGAAACGCCACTCGTTGCCCGGAGCGCCCCGCGTCGGCAACACGTTGGGACTGCGCAATTCGACGGTGGCAGCGACCCCGTCATCGCCCAGCACCTCGGCTTCCAAATAACCACGCACGGTGCCTAGCCCGCCGCCCGCAAACTGCTCGCTGTTCACCAGCGGCTGGTCCGCAAGCTGACCCTGGAGCTTGCCAAACACTTGAAACCCCGCCGGGAGGTCATGCTGGTGCGACAGGTCGCCGCGAAGGTAGAAGAAATTCCCATCCGCCTTGAAGCGGTTCACGTCAAATTCCGCCGTGTCGCTCCCCAGCTCACGAGCGGCGAAGGTCAGTCCCAAATCAGCGGTTGAGATCGAGCCCTTCGGCGACCATGTGGCCGAGTAATTCAGGCTGAAAGGATAGTACGTTACCGGGGTAGGCTCCGTCTTGCCCGCGACGGTGATATTTTGATCGAAATGCTTGTGATCAAATCCCAGGGTCAGCGAATGGTAAAAATCTGCTTGTCCCGGCAATGAAATGATCGCCCGCAGGCCTTCCACGTCGCCACGACCGGCCACGGCAATATCGCCCAAGGTATTTACATTGGACTGCTGTTTTACCCCTTGTAGTACAAACGAAACGCCGGACCATTTCGGGATTCGCGCTACATAGTAGCCGGAGTATACTTGCACCTGATTCGGGTCTTGCGGCGAGATCTGCACGCTGCCGCCAATCGTGTGGTTCAGTTGCCACAGATTGTCATAACTCGCCGAGGCGTCCAAGCGGAGGGGAGACGTGTTCGCGCTGTAGCGATTGTTCAGCTCCAGGCTGCCGTGCAACGGCAAGGTGTCGTCCACCTTCAGGTCAACATCCACCGTGCCGGGAATAACTCCTGCCCTGAGTGACGGCGTCACGCGACGATCAGGTGCCTGGTTCAAATCGACGATTTGCGAGGTGACCTGGTTGAAATTCGGAACGCTTCCCTCCGCCAGAGAGGACATGTCCGCTTTGATCCTACTGGGCGAAGAGTACCGCGCGTCGCGCACCCGCAACCGACCGACGGTGCTTTCCACGATGTCCAGATAAACCGTCCCGCCGGTCGGATTCTGCGCGGGGATCTGTACCGCAATCGTCTGAAATCCCTTGCTCTGGATGAGTTTCTCAAGAGAGCTGCGCGCCTGCTCCACGTCGCCTGCGCCACGGCCCGGACCCAGGTAGGGGTAGACGGCTTCTTCTATTTCACTCCGGGAAAGGCGATGGTTACCCCGGACCCGGTACTCCTTGATGAAAAGCGAACCGACCAGCGGCGCCCCCCCAGCAGTTGGCTTCTCCGTCGTGGTTACTCCGTTGCCAACCTGCGCGGTCGCCGTCACTGCCAAGCATCCCGCAACGCAGTATAAATAGACCGAGGCCGCCGTCCACTGAATGGACGACTGGGAACGGTAATTTGTACGGGTGGGCGAGGCTGCGGACACGACAGGGGTGGCTCATTGGTGAGGCGCACCGTTAGTACCACGCCACGGCGGAAATCCTCAACTCGCCAGAGGTTACGTTTTCGAGACAAAAGAGGTGGATTCGCCATCAAAACGTCACAAAACGTGACGTGCATATCCACTTCGTCCGCTGGAGACTCGCATCCGCTAAAGCTCCAACTCATCCTCTACAGTGAAACGTATATCTTCCTCCGGGTTTTCCACCCCGCTCATTCTCAAGACGCTTCTCTTTTGGGCTGCGCCTATCGTGCTCGCGATGGCTGCGGCACCCACTTCGGAGCCTGCGAACTACGACAACACCAAGGGAGATTTCATTCTTGGCTTCCGCGAAACAGGCTCTACTACCAGCATCCTGGTGGACATCGGCCCGATCACGGACTTCACCAATGGGCAAACCTATAGCCTGGGAGCGTTCGGCGCCCTCCTTTCCTCCACTTACGGGAGTGATTGGGCCACCAACCCGGACGTTTACTTTTCCCTGGCCGCGACGAGCCGGCCGCAAGATGCGACGGCACTCGTCAACTACGTCACCTCCCCGGAATATCCTGCGGATGGTGTCACGGCAAAAATCTGGCCCCGGCTGACGGGAACGAATTCGAAGATCCTGTCGAACAAGATCATCAATTGCGGCAACGACTATAACCTTTTCACCGCTCAAAGTGGAACCACCGCGGTTCTGGAGCCGAGCACCTCGCCGGATGCCTACCAAAACTTTATGCCGGGCGGCACGACGGACGCCGCCCACGCAGGCCAGGCGAATATCGGGTGGGCTTTCTTCAATCCCACTCCGGAAGGAAGCTTCAAAAATGGGGTAACAGGCGTCATTCTCCATTTGGTCCAGATCATTCCCGGTAACGGACCTGGAACCGACCTCGGTCGTTTCGTGCTCAGCGCGGATGGCAACACGCTGACTTTCACTCCGAATACTACGGTGACGCCGACGCCAACTCCCACACCGACGCCGACGCCGACCCCGAC